>NZ_JBIUWJ010000036.1:0-63693 GCF_044743405.1 Pseudomonas sp. NPDC087626 | reverse complement strand
GACGCCGGATAGATGAAAGCAAGCCAAACACGACATCAAAAACAGTATTGCAGAAAAGGGGGTAACCATAGATGTGGGAGCGGGCTTGCCCGCGAAGAGGCCGGTACAGGCACCTCAAGACTTCGCTGGATACTCGCGATGCATCTGCTCCAGCAGCGCATCCTTGTCTTCCCACAACTGGTTGATCCAGCCCTGGAACTGCAGGCGGTAGGCGCCATCCTGCTCGTAGTTCTTGCCAATGAACTGCGCCGGGATCGGCAGCTCCTGGAAATGCACCACCACCTCCTTCACGTTGCCACACAGCAGGTCCAAGAAACCCGGGCGCCCGGCGGGGTAGTGAATGGTCACATTGACCACTGATTCAAGCTGTTCGCCCATGGCGTCCAGCACAAAGGCAATCCCGCCGGCCTTGGGCTTGAGCAGGTAGCGGAACGGTGATTGCTGCTGTTTGTGCTTGGCCTCGGTGAAGCGCGTGCCCTCGGCAAAGTTGAACATGCCCACCGGATTGTTGCGAAATTTCGCACAGGTCTTGCGGGTGGTTTCCAGGTCCTTGCCTTTCTTCTCCGGGTGTTTTTCCAGGTAGGCCTTGGAGTAGCGTTTCATGAACGGAAAGCCCAGGGCCCACCAGGCCAGGCCAATTACCGGAACCCAGATCAACTCCTGCTTGAGGAAAAATTTCAGCGGGCGGATTTTCCGGTTCAACAGGTACTGCAGCACCATGATGTCGACCCAGCTCTGGTGGTTGCTGGTGATCAGGTACGAGTGCTGGTAGTCCAGGCCTTCAAGGCCGCTGAGGTGCCAGCGGGTGCGGCAGACCAGCCGCATCCAAGCCTTGTTGTTACTGATCCAGGCCTCATGGGTGTGGTTCATCAGCCAGGCGGTGAAGCGCTGGGTGAGGGCGAACGGCAGGACCTTGAAGATCGCCACGCAGAACAGGAACGAACACAACAGCAGGGTGTTGAGTGCCAGTAGCAGCGCAGCGATCACGCCACGCACGGCGCCAGGGAGAAAATCCAGCATTTAGAGATCCATAGGTCGGTTGGCGGCCTGAATCGCGGTCAGGGCGATGGTGTAGACGATGTCGTCGACCTGCGCGCCGCGCGGCAAGTCGTTCACTGGTTTGCGCAGGCCTTGCAGCATCGGTCCGAGGCTGACGCAATCGGCACTGCGCTGCACGGCCTTGTGGGTGGTGTTGCCACTGTTGAGGTCGGGGAAAATGAACACCGTGGCGCGCCCGGCTACCTGGCTGTTGGGGGCCAGTTGTCGCGCGACGTCTGCGTTGGCGGCGGCGTCGTACTGCAGCGGCCCGTCGATCAGCAGCGAATTTTGCGCTTCGTGGGCCAATAGCGTGGCCTCGCGTACTTTCTCCACTTCTTCGCCGCTGGCCGAGTCGCCACTGGAGTAGCTGAGCATCGCCACCCGTGGCGTGATGCCGAAGGCGGCGGCGGAGTCGGCGCTTTGCAGGGCGATTTCCGCCAGCTCGCTGGCGCTGGGGTGCGGGTTCATGATGCAGTCGCCGTAGACCAGCACTTCCTCTGGAAACAGCATGAAGAACACCGAGGACACCAAGGTGCAGCCCGGTGCGGTTTTAATCAGTTGCAGGGCAGGGCGGATGGTATTGGCTGTGGAGTGAATGACCCCGGACACCAGCCCGTCGACCTCGTCCAGCGCCAGCATCATGGTGCCGATCACCACGGTGTCTTCCAGTTGCTGCTCGGCCATCGGCGCGTTGAGGCTCTTGGTCTTGCGCAGGGCAACCATTGGTTCGACATACCGGTCGCGGATCAGGTCCGGGTCGAGAATCTCCAGGCCAGGCGGCAACTCGATGCCCTGGGCGCGCGCCACAGCCTCGACGTCCGCCGGTTTGGCCAGCAACACGCATCGGGCAATGCCGCGAGCCTGACAGATGGCTGCCGCCTGCACGGTCAAGGGCTCGCTGCCCTCGGGCAGGACGATGCGCTTGTTGGCTGCCTGGGCGCGCTGGATCAACTGATAGCGGAACACCGCGGGCGACAGGCGCATTTCTCGCGGCGTACCACAGCGCTGGTGCAGCCAGTTGGCGTCGAGGTGACTGGCGACGAAGTCAGTGATGATTTCCGCGCGCTCGCGGTCATCGATCGGGATTTCCTTGTTCAGGCCGTTCAACTGGTTGGCAGTGTCGTAGGAGCCGCTGCTCACCGACAGCACCGGCAAGCCGGCCTGCAATGCACCGCGGCACAGGTCCATGATGCGCGGGTCGGGCAGGGTGTCACTGGTCAGCAGCAGGCCGGCCAGCGGCACGCCGTTCATCGCCGCCAGGCTGACTGCCAGGATGATGTCGTCGCGATCTCCCGGGGTCACCACCAGCACGCCGGGCTTGAGCAGCTCCACGGTGTTGCGCATGGTCCGCGCACAAATGATGATCTTGGTCATGCGCCGGGTTTCGAAGTCGCCGGCATTGAGCACTTGCGCGCCCATCAGGTCGGCCACATCGCGGGTACGCGGGGCGTTGAGCTCCGGCTGGAACGGGATACAGCCGAGCAGCCGGAAGTCACCGCTGCGCAGCAACGGCGAGTGTTCTTTCAGGCGCGCGGCGAAGGCCTCCATGCTTTCCTCGGTCTTGACCTTGTTGAGGATCACGCCGAGGACTTTCGGGTCTTTCGGGCCGCCGAACAGTTGCGCCTGCAACTCGACGCGCCCGGACAGTTCGGTGAGCACTTCGTTTTCCGGCGCCGAGACCAGGATCACCTCGGCATCCAGGCTTTTGGCCAGGTGCAGGTTGACCCGGGCGGCATAGCTGGCGCTACGGGTCGGCACCATGCCTTCGACGATCAGCACGTCCTTGCCGATGGCGGCTTGCTGGTACAGGGTGATGATTTCTTCCAGCAGTTCGTCCAGTTGGCCGTCGCCGAGCATCCGCTCGACATGCGCCAGGCCCAGCGGCTGGGGCGGCTTCAGGCCATGGGTACGGGCCACCAGTTCGGTGGAGCGTTCAGGCCCGGTGTCGCCGGGGTGCGGCTGGGCAATCGGTTTGAAGAAGCCGACTTTCAACCCAGCACGTTCCAGGGTACGCACCAGCCCGAGGCTGATGGAAGTCAGGCCCACACCAAAATCGGTGGGTGCGATAAAAAAAGTTTGCATGCGGATTCTCTAGAGGTGCATGGCAAGGTGAAGGCCTATGACTGGCCTCCTACCGAAATTTCAGACGCCAAGGTTATCGCTAACCGGGCCTTGAGCGCACCAACCGCAATCAAAGGCCTGGCCTATTTTTTCCTGGCGCTGCAACGGGTCCAGGACCCAGGCCCGGGATTGCCAGGGAGGCTGGTGGCGCAGGTGCTGGGTATGACCACAGGACAGCTCGGCCACCCAGTGCCCATCCTCGTCCAGATGGAAACCGGTGATGATTGAAGCTTTCGAAGCGGGCCGTTGGTCAGGGTTCCGTTCGCTTTCGGGCGTTTGCTTCGCTAAACTTGTCCATTCTTTATTCTTCTGCAAAAGGTCTCGCCCCATGCTGATCGCCGCCAATAAGGCTGTCTCCATCGACTATACCCTGACCAACGACGCTGGTGAGGTCATCGACAGCTCCGCCGGCGGCGCGCCGCTGGTCTACCTGCAAGGCGCAGGTAACATCATTCCAGGCCTGGAAAAAGCCCTGGAAGGTAAAGCTGTCGGCGACGAACTGACCGTAGCTGTTGAACCTGAAGACGCTTACGGCGAATACGCCGCCGAGCTGGTCAGCACCCTGAGCCGCAGCATGTTCGAAGGCGTCGACGAACTGGAAGTGGGCATGCAGTTCCACGCTTCCGCGCCAGACGGCCAAATGCAGATCGTCACCATCCGTGACCTGGACGGCGACGACGTGACCGTTGACGGCAACCACCCGTTGGCCGGCCAGCGCCTGAACTTCCAAGTGAAGATCATCGACATCCGTGACGCCAGCGAAGAAGAAGTCGCCCATGGTCACGTCCATGGCGAAGGTGGTCATCACCACTGATTTCTGCGCTAAGCTCAGGTATCTGGAGAGGCGCCTTTGGGCGCCTTTTTAGTCGGCGCCGGTTAAAGGGCGCCGGGCGAGAGTGCGGTTGAAGGGCGTTTCGAGAAAAACACGGGATATCTGGAGTTCATCATGAGTGCTTTTCACGACCTTACTTTAAAAGCGTTGGACGGCCAGGCGTTACCGCTGGCGCCCTTCAAAGGGCATGTCGTATTGGTGGTCAACGTGGCCTCCAAGTGTGGTTTGACCCCACAATATGCCGCCCTGGAAAGCCTCTACCAGCAGTACAAAGGCCAAGGCTTCAGCGTGCTGGGCTTGCCTTGCAACCAGTTCGCCGGCCAGGAGCCGGGCACTGAAGACGAGATCAAGGATTTCTGCAGCCTCAACTACGGCGTGAGCTTTCCGTTGTCCAGCAAGCTGGAAGTCAACGGCCATGAGCGCCATCAGTTGTACCGTCTGCTGGCGGGCGAGGGTGCGGAGTTTCCTGGCGACATCACCTGGAATTTCGAAAAGTTCCTGCTGGGCAAGGACGGCCGGGTGCTGGCGCGTTTTTCGCCGCGTACGGCACCGGATGATCCTGCGGTCGTCCAGGCGATTGAAAAAGCGCTGAGCTGATCTCTCCCCCCTGTAGGAGCGAGCCGCAAGCGGGCACTCGCTCCTACAATATTTCCTATCTTTTGGTCCTTAATCACTGCAATCAATAGTGCTATTCAAGCGCGCGCTCACTCCATATTATCCCCGTCATAAACCTCGGATCCCTGTGGAGTGCCGCATGCCTGTACAAGCCCTGTTTAAGCCGTTTTCCCTGGGTACCCTGCAATTGCCGACCCGTGTGGTCATGGCACCCATGACCCGTTCGTTTTCCCCGGGCGGCGTGCCGAACTCGAAAGTCATCGAGTACTACCGTCGTCGCGCGGCGGCTGGCGTGGGCCTGGTCATCACCGAGGGCACCACGGTCGGCCACAAGGCGGCCAACGGTTACCCGAACGTTCCGCAGTTCTATGGTGAAGCGGCCTTGGCCGGCTGGAAAAAGGTCGTGGACGCGGTGCATGCCGAAGGTGGCAAGATCGTTCCGCAACTCTGGCACGTCGGTAGCGTGCGGCGCATCGGCACCGAGCCGGACGCCAGTGTTCCGGGCTATGGTCCGTCGGAAAAGCTCAAGGACGGCCAGGTCGTGGTGCACGGCATGACCGAGCAGGATATCCAGGAAGTAATCGCTGCCTTCGCCCAGGCCGCCAAGGATGCGCAGAGCATCGGCATGGACGGCGTGGAAATCCACGGCGCCCACGGCTACCTGTTGGACCAGTTCTTCTGGGAGACCAGTAACCAGCGTACCGATCAGTACGGCGGTAGCCTGGCCAACCGCTCGCGCTTTGCCATCGAATTGATCCAGGCGGTGCGGTCGGCGGTCGGCGAAGGTTTCCCGATCATTTTCCGTTTCTCCCAGTGGAAGCAGCAGGACTACACCGCGCGCCTGGTGCAGACGCCCGAGGCGCTGGGTGAGTTCCTCAAGCCGTTGTCCGACGCTGGTGTGGACATTTTCCATTGCTCGACACGGCGTTTCTGGGAGCCGGAGTTTGACGGTTCCGACCTCAACCTGGCCGGCTGGACTCGCGTGCTGACCGGCAAGCCGACCATCACCGTGGGCAGCGTGGGCCTGGACGGCGAATTCCTGCAGTTCATGGTCAACACTGACAAGGTGGCGCAGCCGGCCAGCCTGGAAAACCTGCTGGAGCGCCTGAACAACGATGAGTTCGATCTGGTGGCGGTAGGGCGGGCGCTGCTGGTTGACCCGGACTGGGCGCAGAAAGTCCGCGATGGCCGTGAAGGCGAGATTCTGCCGTTCAGTCGCGAAGCGTTGATGACGCTGGTTTAAGCGCCACCGCAACCTTCTCTGGCGCGGGGACCTGACAGGCCCCGCGCAATTGGTCTTCGAACTGCTCGATGATCGCCGCCCAACCCTGGCGGCTCGCGTGCTGTCGCGCATTCAGGCGCACGCAGCGCAGGGTTTCATCCTCCTCCAGCAACCACGCTGCCGCATCGCAGAACGCCTCTTCATCGCCCGGCATCGCCAACACGCCGTTGTAGCCATGGCGAATATGCTGCGCCGCCGCGGCCTGATCATAAGCCACCACGCCCAGACCGGAGGCCAGCGCCTCCAGCACCACATTACCGAAGGTTTCGGTCAGGCTCGGAAACACAAACACATCCCCGCACGCATAGTGCGCCGCCAAGGCCTCACCGCGCTGTGAGCCACAGAAGATCGCCTGCGGCAGCTCCTTTTCCAGTGCCGCGCGTTGCGGCCCGTCGCCGACCACGATCAATTTCAGATTGCGCTGTGGATAAGTACTGCACAGCTTTTCGAAACAACGTTTGAGCAGGCCAAGGTTTTTTTCGGGGGCGAGCCGACCGACGTGCATGACCGCGATGTCTCCCTCAGCCAGGCCCCATTGCTCACGCAAGGCGTTCAGCCGTTTGGTCGGATGAAACAACTGGCTGTCGACGCCCCGGGACAACAGCGCCAGGCGCTCGAAATGCCGGCGCTCCAGTTCCAGTCGCTGGCTGACGCTCGGCACCAGTGTCAGCGTCGAACGGTTATGAAACCAGCGCAGGTAATGCGTCAGCATCCGGGTCAGCAAACCGAGACCGTACTGACTGGTGTATTGCTGGAAATTGGTGTGGAAACCGCTCACCACCGAGATCCCCAGGCGCCGCGCTGCCCGCAGGGCCGACAGGCCCAGCGGGCCTTCGGTGGCGATGTACAGCACGTCCGGGCGCTGGCGTTTCCAGCGCCTGAGCAGTTTGTGCATCGACGACTGACCCCATTGCAACCCCGGATAACCGGGCAGCGGCCAGCCGCGGCAGAGCAGCAGGGCGTCGTCGCTGGCCAGGGCCTGATCGCCGTCCTGGCGCGGGCGCACCAGTTCGACCTGGTGCCCACGGGCGCGCAGGCCATCACACAAGCGGCCCAGGGTATTGGCCACGCCGTTGATTTCCGGAGGGAAGGTTTCGGTGATCAGGGTGATATGCAGAGTTGTCGTCATGACCCCAGTGTCAGTTGGGGTCATGTCGTCATTGTGTCAGGGTGATGATGAATTGATGACCGGCTCAGCCCTGGCTGGTTACCAGGTTTTCCGCACCGCGCTCACGTACCCAGAACAGGGTCGCCCCCGCCACTGCGGCTGGCATCATCAGAATGTTCACCACCGGAATCAGCAGCACTAGATAGACGATCCCGCCAAAGCTCATGCTCTGCCAGCGTTTTTCCCGCAGCCAGGCGAGCATCTCGTTCCAGCCCAGCTTGTGGTTGTCTGCCGGGTAGTCGATGTACTGGATCGCCATCATCCACACCCCGAAGATCAACCACAGCGGTGCGGCGATCAGGTTGACCACAGGAATGAACGACAAGATGAACAGCGCCAACGCCCGGGGCAGGAAGTACCCCAGCTTGCGCATTTCCCGGGCCAGGGTGCGTGGGACCATGGCCATCAGTTCACCCCAGCTGAAGGCCGGGAAGTCATCGGTGCCGCGGACCACCACTTCGACTTTCTCGGCAAGAAAGCCGTTGAAGGGCGCAGCGATCACGTTGGCCAGCAGGGTGAAGGTGAAAAACACCATCAGCGCCACCAACACCACGAACATTGGCCAGAGAACATAACTGAGGAAGCTCAGCCAGTCGGGCAGCGACGGCATCAGGGTGTCGACCCACAGGCTGAACTGGTGGCCGGCCAGGTAGATCAAGCCGACGAACAGCACCAGGTTGATGGCCAGCGGCAGCAGCACGAACAAGCGCAGGCCGGGACTCAGGACCAGCTTGAGGCCTTCGCGCAGGTATTGCGGGCCGGACAGAACGGGGGCGGGCATAAGGTGCTCCGAGCAAGGGGAAAACGCGCCGACCTTACCGGCTTTGCCCCACAGGCGAAAGCATGGCAAGCGGATCGACATTAACTGTAACAAAGGCGCCGTTAAATCGGCCGCTTGGAGATAGAGACCGCCTATGAGCTGGATTGTTAAACGGTATTTCCTTAATCTTCGCCTCCTCGATACGCTGCACCCATTATTTTTCAGGACTGTCGCGCGATGCACTTCCCCAAGTGCTGTCACGGTCCTTTTTTATTCCAGCCGGCAATCCGGCACCCGCGCCAGGTAATACCGGCCGGTCGATAGGAGTGAGTCATGTCTGATGTACGTCATTCGCGAGTGATTATTCTCGGTTCCGGCCCTGCCGGTTACAGCGCCGCGGTCTATGCCGCCCGTGCGAACCTCAAGCCGCTGCTGATCACTGGCATGCAGGCTGGCGGTCAACTGACCACCACCACCGAAGTCGACAACTGGCCTGGCGACGTCCATGGCCTGACCGGCCCGGCGCTGATGGAGCGGATGAAAGAGCACGCCGAGCGCTTCGAGACCGAAATCGTGTTCGACCACATCAATGCCGTCGACTTCGCAGCCAAGCCTTACACCCTGACTGGCGACAGCGGCACTTACACCTGTGACGCGCTGATCATCGCCACCGGCGCCAGCGCACGTTACCTGGGCCTGCCGTCGGAAGAAGCGTTCATGGGCAAGGGCGTTTCGGCCTGCGCTACCTGCGATGGTTTCTTCTATCGCAACAAGCCGGTCGCTGTGGTTGGTGGCGGTAACACCGCCGTGGAAGAAGCCCTGTACCTGGCCAACATCGCCAGCACCGTGACCCTGGTGCACCGCCGCGAGACCTTCCGCGCCGAGAAGATCCTGATCGACAAGCTGAACGCCCGTGTGGCCGAAGGCAAGATCATCCTCAAGCTCAACTCCAACCTGGACGAAGTGCTGGGTGACAACATGGGCGTGACCGGTGCGCGCCTGAAGAACAACGACGGCAGCTTCGACGAGTTGAAAGTCGACGGCGTGTTCATCGCCATCGGCCACACCCCGAACACCTCGCTGTTCGAAGGCCAGTTGACCCTCAAGGACGGCTACATGGTTGTGCAGGGCGGCCGTGACGGCAACGCCACTGCCACCAGCATCGAAGGTATCTTTGCCGCCGGCGACGTGGCTGACCACGTCTACCGCCAGGCCATCACCTCCGCCGGTGCCGGCTGCATGGCCGCACTGGACGCAGAGCGTTACCTGGACAACCTGAAGAACGCTTGATTCTTTGGGCATGAAAAAACCGGCTTCGGCCTAATGCCGATCAGTTAAGCGACGCTGTCAATTGTAGGAGCGAGCTTGCTCGCGAAAAACGTCAACGATAACGCGTGTATTCAGTATAAACGCGGCGCCGTTGAGTTCTTCGCGAGCAAGCTCGCTCCTACAAAAGGGCTTAACTGATCGGCATTAGGCTTCGGCCGGTTTTTTTGTAGCGCTGAAAAAGCTCCAGCGGTGCAATCAGCGCCGTGCCAGCGGTTGTGCCGAGAGCTTGACCCCCGCCAACCCATGGACCATCAGCGCACGGATATTGCCGTGGTCACTGCCCTCTGGGGTGGCCAGCACAGCACGGTAGTGCTCACCGAATGCCAGCAGGGTTTCTTCATCGCTCAAGCCTTCCAGCACAGCCAGGCCCAGGGTCTTGCACGAACCTTCGTTCTGTCCGGCGGCGTTTTCCACGCCACCGTTATGGAAGGCTTGCGGCTGGTAGTCGTAGTTCGCGCCGATGAAGGCCAGGGTCTGGGCAAATGCATGTTCACCGGTCTTGAGGCTGGCGCGCAGGGTGTTCAGGTCAGTCATGGGTCTTTCCTTTGGCGAACGCGGCTTGCTGCTCGGCGCTGGCTTCTTGCTGGTATTGGGCTTTCCACTCGGCGTACGGCATGCCGTAGACCACTTCGCGGGCGTCATCGAGGCTGACGTCGATCTGGCGATCGTCGGCCGCAGCCTTGTACCACTTGGACAGGCAGTTGCGGCAGAAACCCGAGAGGTTCATCAGGTCGATGTTCTGCACGTCCTTGCGGCTGTCCAGGTGGGCAACCAGCCGGCGAAAGGCGGCGGCTTCGAGTTCCAGGCGTTGTTGTTCGGTCATGGCGGTCTCTGCGAGACAGCTTCAAGCGGCAAGCTTCAAGCTGCAAGTTGGATGGCGGTGGCGGCAAGTTTAGCGCTTGCAGCTTGCCGCTTGAAGCTAGCGGCTTGCTGCGAGGGTAATCGACACCGACTCGGCGAAACGCAGGGCGTGGGGTTTGTCGACTTCGACCTCGGCGTACAGCACGCTTTGGTTGGCCATCACCAGGTCCAGCAATTCCTGGGTCATGCGTTCGAGCAGGGCAAAACGATTGCCTTCCACGTGCGCGATGATCGCCTTGGTAATGGTGCGATAGTTGAGCGCGTGGTCGATGTCGTTATCGCGCACCGCTTCCTGTGCCGCATAGAGGATCGTCAGGTTGATCAGCACGTCCTGCTTGTTGAGGATCTCGTCTTCATTGATGCCGATGAAGGTCCGCAGGCACAGGTCCTTGACCCGGATGCGGGCCATTCCTGGTTGAAGTTGTGGCATTGCTACTTGCTCCGTCCAATCAATTGCAGGAACTCCTGGCGGGTGTTGCTCGAGTCGCGAAAGGCGCCGAGCATCACCGAGGTGTTCATGGTCGAATTCTGTTTTTCCACGCCGCGCATCATCATGCACATGTGCCGGGCCTCGATCACCACCGCAACGCCGGCGGCCCCCGTCACGCGCTGCACGGCGTCGGCAATCTGCCGGGTGAGGTTCTCCTGGATCTGCAGGCGCCGGGCAAACATGTCGACGATCCTGGCGATCTTCGACAGGCCCAGTACCTTGCCGGTAGGAATATAAGCCACATGGGCCTTGCCGATGAAGGGCAGCAAGTGATGTTCGCAGAGTGAGTACAACTCGATGTTGTCGACGATCACCATTTCATCGTTGTCAGAGGCAAACAAGGCACCGTTGACGATCTCATCGACGCTTTGCGCGTAACCATGACACAGATACTGCATGGCCTTGGCCGCGCGGGCCGGGGTATCGAGCAGGCCTTCGCGGTCTGGGTCTTCGCCAAGACCGATGAGGATCTCGCGGTAATTCTGGGGCAGGGACAATGGCATGGAACATCCTCGCGGGGGCGGCCTATTTGACGTGCCGTCCGCCGTTGACGGTCAGGGTCGTGCCGGTGACATAGGGGTTGTCCAGCAAATAGCGCAGGCTCTGGTAGACCACTTCGCTGCCGGGTTCGATGCCCAGCGCCGACTTGGCCAAGGCCTTGGCGCGGTACGCCGCGTCGTCGTCGGGGTTGAACAGTAGCAGGGCGGGAGCGATGCCGTTGACCTTGATGTGCGGCGCGTACTTGGCGGCGAACGACAGGGTCAGGCTATCGAGCCCGGCTTTGCTGGCGCAATAGGCGATGTGCTGGCTGCTGCCCTTGCGCGTGACGTCGTCGCTGATGTGCACGATATCGGCGGGGCTCGAGCGCCGCAGCATCTCGGCACACTGCAGGTTGATCAGATAAGGCGCAAGCATGTGCACATTGACCATCTGGGTGAAGGCCGTGACTTCGTTATCGGGCGCTTCCGCAGTCCATGCCGAGGCGTTGTGCACGATGGCCCGTAGTTGCTGGGTGTGAGCCTTGAGCTCGGCGATGAAGGCGAGGATTCCGGCTTGCGTGGAAAAGTCGCCAAACAGCGCGGTTGCCCCCAGGTCGCGCAGGGTCTGCACGCCCGGGCGTTCGCTGCGGTAGCTGATGATCACCGGCTGCCCGGCCTCCAGCAACCGCAGCGCGCAATGCAGGCCGACGCGCTGGCTGGCGCCGGTGATGAGGATCGGGGCGGGGGAGGAGGTCATGAATGGCTCGCATCGCGGGTATGGCAAAACTATACCAGCGACTGCACGAGCCATGCCCCTTTTAGCGGTTTTGCGCAGTCGCCTCGGCCGGCAACGACGGTGCGGGCGTGCTGCTCAGCCAACTGGCCAGCAGGCGAGTCGACAGCGGGATGAAGAAATAGACCATCAAGGGGGTCAGGGCCAGGGTGCTGATGAACACCCGGGGCAGCATGTCGAGGTCGCTGAGCAATGGGCTCAGGACAAAGTTGAACAGCAGCGAGACCGGAAAGAATGCCAGCCAGATGGCGACGGCCTGTTTCCAGCGCGGTGGACGCTGGCCGGCGGCGCCGAACCAGCCATCGATGCCGCTGACTCGATGTTCCGAAGGATGGGCAAACAGTTCGCTGCCACGCCCTAGCCAGGCCGTGCGCGAGGCGGAGTGCTCCCAGGCGTGCAGGGTCGGTTCGTCGGCGAAACGGAAAATGATCTGGAATTCGTCATCACCAGGCGGCGGAGCGAGTACGCCGGAGCCCAGGTAGCCGGGAAAGTCAGTGGCCAGTTGTTCGCCTTCGCGCAACCAGGCGATCAGTTCCTGATAGCGTCCGCTGGCAACGCGGCGCGCCACCATCAAGGTGACAGGTGAGGTAGACATTATGTATCTCCATAAAACGGGGGCGCGATTCCGGGTAGGAGGCACGCCAAACTCAGCCCGGGGTGGAGGGCTGGGTTACAACAAGCAAGGATTATTCCTGATTTTGCGAAATACGCCAGTGACCTTCGTCGATCAGGCAATACTTGAACATCGTCCATGCTTGCGCGATAAAATGGATCCAACTTGAAATGGATGTCTACGCACCGATGCCCGTCATCACTGAGTCTTCCGAGCCGTTGCAGGCTGTTGATGCCACCAGCCAAGCGCAAATGTTCCCCATTCGTGAAGTGGCACGCCTGACCGGCGTGAACCCAGTGACGTTGCGTGCCTGGGAGCGACGCTACGGTTTGATCCAGCCAGTGCGCACCGAAAGCGGGCATCGACTGTATTCCCTGACCGATATCGAGCAGATTCGCAGCATTCTGAGCTGGATCGCTCGGGGGGTGGCGGTCAGCAAGATCGGCCGGCTTCTGGCCAGGAGCCAGGCCGCGCAGGCGTTGTCGAGCATTGTTCCGGACCCGTTGGTCCAGGCTGACTATGTCCAGTGGCAGGTCCAGATTCGCACGGCATTGAGCAATTATGATGATCTGGAGCTGGCGCGGATCTACGGCCAAGTGTTCTCCACTTATTCATTGGATGTGGTGTTCCAGGACATTTTTATGCCGCTGTGGACTCAGGCGCTGCAACAAAAGGAGACCTTCGGGCAAACCAGTGAATGGGTGATGCTCGACGCCTTTCTGCGGTCACGGGTGCTGCAACGACTGATTATGTTGCGCGGCTCACAGCCGGTTCGGGCTGCGGTGGCGGCAATCGAAGGCCATTGCCATGAACTGGAGCTGCTGCTGGCGGCATTGTTCCTGAGCGGTGGCGCGGTGGGCGTCCGGGTACTGGCGCTGGGCAAGCCTTTCGAGGAGCTGTCCCTGGTCTGTGAGAAAATCCGGCCCGAGGTGCTGGTGCTGGTTTCCAATCGGGCGCCGGCCGCTGACTTTGCCCGGCGTCTGAATCGGCTGGCGATGAGCCTGCAGTGTCGTCTGTTGTTGTGCGGCGATGCGTCGGAGCTGGCGCAGGACAGCCTGGCCGGTTCGTCTATCGGTTGCCTGGGCAATGAAGGTGGCCTGATGCGCCAGCGCCTGCAGCATTTTCTTGGCGGAACGCTGGATACCTGAAATTCAGACGTGCATGGCGGGGTGGGTCAGGCGATGTTGCTGAAGGATGTACTGGCGTAGGCGCTCGGTTTCGACCGAGTTGCCTTGGTTGAGTTGGTAGGCGTAATAACCCTGCTCGGTCTGCCGCTCGAAAGTGCCGCGCAAGGCAATGCGCTCATAACCAGAAGGGCTGAACCACAGTGCGAAACTCTTCGGCGGTTTGGTCCGGTTGCGCACCTCGAGCAAGATGCCCTTGAACGACACTTCGTGGACCCACAGTGTACCCGGCTGGCCTTTGGCGTTTTCCAGGGCAACCGGCTCTTCCAGGGGCAGGCGCCAAGGTCGCACCTTCGGCCCGCTTTCATAAATGCTCGGTACGCCCAGGCGCAGATGCAGGGCATGGAACTCATCTTCCACCAGGTGCAGCGGGAAGGTCATCTGCTGGTTTTCGAACTGTGCCTGGATAGTGACCTGTTCGTTGGCCGCCAGGCGTGTCAGCAGGTCACGGATTTGCGAACCCCCATTAACCAGCAGGCTCGACGTCGCATCACGCACGTTGAGCTGCGGGTTATGTTGCATGGTCTGGATAAAATCCAGCTCATCCTGGGTGAGGAGGGCATCGTGCTGCATGGCTAGCTCGAAAGATATAGTTACAAAGTCACTGGTGATTGTAGTTAGTGACCGCTAATTCGCTTACAGGTTCTGACCGTTGGTCGTTTTCATTGCCTGCAACTCGGCCTGAGCGGCTGCCAACTGCGCCTCCAGTTGCGCCACGCGCTGCAACGCCTTGACCTGGGTGGTGACATCTTTTTGTACACCGACAAAATAGGTCTGCTTGTCATTCTCATTGTAGACCGTTGAAAGTGACAGTTCATTCCAGAACGGAGTGCCATCCTTACGATAGTTTCGCAGGATCTCTCGACAGGATCCGCCACTTTGAAGGGCTTCGCGAATCGGTGCCAAGCCGGCCTGGTCTCGATCGCCAGACTGGAGAAAACGACAGTCCTGATAGAGGATTTCGTCAGCGCTGTAGCCGGTGAGCTTTTCGAAGGCCGGGTTCACGTAAATCAGGATGTTATCTTCGCCTTCCTTTTCTGCGATCACGATGCCGTCGTTTGAAGCGTTGATCACCAGTTGCAGCAATTGCGCATTGATCATCGGGCGAGTCCTTTCTGTGTTGTGTAATGCGTTGCATTCTAAGACAGGCTGCTCGGCTGTCCACTTGCCCTCGGTGTCGATGAGAGTCAATCGCGGTTTTTTGTCGTCTGCTGTTAAGATCTCGGTCTTTGACTCAGGTGCAGGATCAGTTTGATGAAAGTCGCCATCATTTCCGGCTCGGTGTACGGCACGGCAGAAGAAGTTGCCCGGCACGCGTCGAAACTTCTCGACGCGGCAGGTTTTCAGACCTTGTATAACCCGCGTGCCACCCTCGACGAACTTCAGGCATTTGCCCCCGAAGCCTTTCTGGCGGTGACCTCCACCACTGGCATGGGCGAGTTGCCGGATAACCTGCAACCGCTGTATTCGATGATTCGTGATCAACTGCCAGGCGCCTGGCGTGGCTTGCCCGGGGCGGTGATCGGCTTGGGCGATGCCAGCTACGGCGATACTTTTTGTGGCGGCGGTGAACAACTGCGTGAATTGTTCGGCGAACTGGGCGTGCGCGAAGTGCTGCCAATGCTGCGCCTGGACGCCAGTGAAAGCGTGACCCCGGAAAGTGATGCCGAGCCTTGGCTGGAGCAGTTGATCACGGCTCTGCGCGGCTGACCGGAAACTCGCGCAACAACGCGAGCCAAGCCTGGGCGGCTTTCGACAGATAGGCGCCCTGACGCCAGATAAACGCGATATCCCAGCGCAGTTCACGGGGCGCCTGCAATCCCAGGCGCACCACGCCCGGGCGGACCAGCCCGCGGGCGACCACCCGAGGCAATAGCACCACGCCTTGTCCCGCGGCCACCAGGGCCACGAGAAAATCCGCCTGCCCGCTACGCCCGCCCTCCTTGGGGGTAAAGCCCACTTGCTGGCACGCCTGCAGCAAGCGTTCATTGAGTACAAAGCTGCGCTGGTACAGCAGGAACGGAGTGTCGGCCAGTTCTTCCAGGCGCAGGCTGGTCTTGCCGGCCAATGGATGGTCCGCCGCCAACAGCGCATCCAGGGGTTCGTCGCAGAACGGTTGCCAGGCGAACTGCGGGTCCTGGGGCAGCAGGCTGCCGCCCAGTTCCAGTTCACCGCTGAGCACTGCCTGCTCAATGTTCAGGCTGCCGCCTTCCAGCAACTGCACACTGATGTTCGGATAACGCCGCCGGTACTCGGCGAACAAACCAGCGAATAGCGCATCGCTGCCCAGCAGCGGCAGGCCCAGGCGCAGTTCGCCACGGCGCAGGTCGCTCAGGTCGTCGAGTTCGCTGAGCAGTTCATTGCGCAAGCGCAGCATACCCTCGGCGCGTTGCAGGACCACCGTGCCGGCCGCCGTCAACCGCACCTGTGACCCCAGTCGCTCCAGCAGCAGCGTGCCCAGGCTGTGCTCCAGCTGTGCCACTTGTTTGCTGACCGCCGATTGGCTGATGTGCAAGGTCTTGGCGGCCTGGGTGAAGCCGCCCTGATGAACGACTTCAATGAAGCTGCGCAGTTGTTTGAATTCCATGATCTGATTCCATTTTGGAATAGTCTTGAGTCTAACAATTCGCTTCGGTGATGACAGCCCGCTCTTTAAAATGGCTTCCTGTGAGGAGCCAACCGATGAACGTAACACGCGTTAAAAAACTCGCCCGCCTGCTCGCTGAACTGCTGGTGTTGTCGGCTATTTATCTGCTCGGATGCCAGTTGGCCATATGGTTTGCCTGGCCGATCCCGGGCGGGGTGATGGGCCTGGCATTGTTGCTGCTGGTATTTGCCCTGGGGTGGGTCAAGCCGGCGGCGTTGCAAATGGGGGCCGGGCTGTTGATGGCCGAGATGCTGCTGTTTTTCATTCCAGCCTTGATGAGCTTGCTCGACTATGGCGGCCTATTGCGCGATGAAGGTTGGCGGATCCTCGTGGTGATTGCGCTCAGTACCCTGCTGGTCATGCTGGTGACGGCATTCACGGTCGAATGGGTCTGCCGCTGGAGGCTGGCTCATGAGAAGTGAGTGGATGCCGCTGTTCTGGTTGGTCTTTACCCTGGCCGCCTATGTATTGAGTCGCTGGCTGTATCGACGCAGCGGACGTTACCTGGTGTCGCCGCTGATCCTGGTGCCCGTGCTGTTGCTGCTGGTGGCGGTACCGCTGCACACGGCCTATAGCGAGTATGCGCAAAATACCCATTGGTTGATGGCGTTGCTGGGGCCGGTCACCGTGGCGTTCGCGGTGCCGATCTGGCAGCAGCGTCAGTTGCTGGCGCGGCATTGGTCGGCGTTGCTGGTGGGGATGCTGGCCGGGAGCGCCGCGTCGATGGGTAGCTCGTTTGGCCTGGCTCGGCTCCTGGCGCTGGACAGTTCGGTGACCCTGTCGCTGCTGCCTCGTTCGATCACCACGCCATTCGCCATGCCGCTGGCCCACGACCTGGGGGGCGTACCGGAGCTGACGGCGGTGTTCGTCATGTTCACCGGAGTATTTGGCGCCATGCTCGGCGGGATCCTGCTCAAGTGGTTGCCACTGCGCAGCGCCTTGGCCCGCGGCGCGTTGTTCGGGGTCGGGGCCCATGGCGCCGGGGTCAGTCGCGCCCATGAGGTGGGCGGCGAAGAAGGTTCGGTGGCGGGGTTGGTGATGGTCCTGACGGGCTTGATGAACCTGTTCGCGGCGCCATTGTTGACGCACATACTGTGACTCACTGCACAGTGGATTTTGCTTGAAAGCCAACTGACTCGTTGGGTCAGTAAGCTGGCTGCCAATGCAACTACCCGAATCCCGGCAGCTGACTAGACTGCTTTGACACCCCCAAAAGAATAAAAACCAGAGGTCCTTGCCGTGAGCGTAGCCCCCGTCCAGTCAAGCCAGAGCGTGAAAGACCAGGTCAGTGCCACCGAATGGCAGGCCCGAGTGGACCTGGCCGCCTGTTATCGCCTGGTAGCCGCACATGGCTGGGATGATTTGATCTTCACGCATATCTCGGCCAAGGTCCCCGGCACCGAAGATTTCCTGATCAATCCGTTTGGCATGATGTTTCACGAAATCACCGCCTCGAGCCTGGTCAAGGTTGACCAGGCCGGCAACAAGCTGATGGACAGTCCCTACGAGATCAACCCCGCCGGCTACACCATTCACAGCGCCGTGCACGAAGTGCGTCACGATGTGGTCTGTGTCCTGCATACCCACACCGCAGCTGGCGTGGCCGTTTCGGCGCAAAAACAAGGCGTGCTGCCGATCAGCCAGCAATCCTTGTTTGTCCTTTCCAGCCTGGGTTATCACGCCTACGAAGGGGTGGCGCTCAATCACGAGGAAAAGGCGCGGTTGCAGGCCGACCTCGGTGACAAGAATTTCCTGATGCTGCACAACCATGGGTTGTTGACCTGTGGCGGCACCATCGCCGATACGTTTCTGATGATGTTTACCTTCCAGCGGGCCTGCGATATCCAGGTGCTGGCGCAGAACGGTGGCGCCGAGCTGATCAGCATCGAGCCGCAGATCCTCGCGGGGGCCAAGGCGATGATTGCCGGCGTGACCAAAAGTGCACAAGGAATGGGAGGCGCGCTGGCCTGGCCGGCGCTGCTGCGTAAACTCGATAAACAAGACCCGGGTTATAAACTCTAATGCCACTCGCCGAGATTCCACTGTGCGTCTGGCGCAAACGCGGCCAGAGCTTTGTATTCCGGGGTCAGACCATTCGTTACTGGGTGGCCGGACAGGGTGAGCCCTTACTGCTTATCCACGGTTTTCCTACCGCCAGTTGGGATTGGCACTACCTGTGGCAGCCCCTGGCCCAGCGTTATCGGGTGATTGCCTGCGACATGCTGGGCTTCGGCGATTCGGCCAAACCCGTGGGCCATGAATACTGCCTGCTGGAGCAGGCCGACTTACAGCAGGCGTTGCTGGCACACCTGGGCATCGAGCAGCCGGTGCACCTGCTGGCCCATGACTATGGCGACAGCGTCGCCCAGGAGTTGCTCGCCAGGCACCTTGAGGCGCGCAGCAACATCGCCAGTTGTGTGTTCCTCAATGGCGGCCTGTTTCCCGAGACGCACCGTCCGGTACTGATGCAGAAGCTGTTGCTCAGCCCCTTGGGCTGGATGATCGGTCGTGCCTTTACCCGCGATGCCCTGGTCAAGAGCTTCCGGCAGATCTTCGGCCCGCAGACTCGGCCCAGCGAAAGCGAGCTGGACGATTTCTGGAGCCTGATCGACAACAACCGCGGGACGCGGATCATGCACAAGCTGATCCAGTACGTGCCCCAGCGCCGCGTACAGCGCGATCGCTGGCTCAAAGCCATGCAATCGGGCGAAGTACCGTTGCGGGTGATCGACGGCGAAGTCGACCCGGTTTCCGGTGCCCACATGGTCGAGCGTTATCGGCAATTGATCGCAGATGCCGATACCGTGCTCTTGCCCGGGATTGGTCATTACCCACAGATCGAAGCCCCGGTGCAGGTGCTCAAGCACTACTTGGCGTTTCGTGACCAGCAGGACTCCCCGGCGTTGAAAATTGCCTGTTCCTGAGGTGACTTCCAGCTAACCAGGCCTTGCGGATCGATGAGCGCCTGCCGTGCAATCATCCCCGTGCCTTATCGCGCACCATTCAGCCCCAGCCCAGTTGATTGTGAGCCCTGGCCTCGTGCCTGACACTCGGCCTCACTGTCCTTGGCCTGCTGGAGTTGGGTAATGAATGAGTCTGTGCGCTTCGAAGATAAAGTCGTGATCGTCACTGGTGCGGGCGGCGGCCTGGGACGGGCCCATGCACTGTTGTTCGCCAGGCAGGGTGCCCGGGTGGTAGTCAACGACCTGGGTGGTTCCGCGCAGGGTGAAGGCGCCAACGCCTCGGCCGCCGACCGCGTGGTGGCCGAGATTCGTGAGGCCGGCGGCACTGCCGTGGCCAACCATGACTCGGTGACCGATGGCGAAAAAATCGTCCAGCACGCCCTCGATGCCTTTGGCCGGATCGATGTGGTGGTCAACAACGCCGGAATCCTGCGGGACAAGACCTTCCATAAAATGGACGACAGCGACTGGGACCTGGTGTACCGGGTGCATGTCGAGGGTGCCTACAAAGTCACCCGCGCCGCCTGGCCGCACATGCGCGAGCAAAACTACGGGCGGGTGATCTTCACCGCATCCACCTCGGGTATCTACGGCAACTTCGGCCAGTCCAACTACGGCATGGCCAAGCTCGGGCTTTATGGCCTGACCCGGACCCTGGCCATCGAAGGGCGCAAGAACAACATCCTGGTCAACGCCATCGCCCCCACCGGCGGCACGCGCATGACCGAAGGCCTGATCCCGCCGCAAGTGTTCGAGCAACTTAAGCCGGAGTTGGTCAGCCCGTTGGTGGTGTACCTGGCCAGCGAAAACTGCCAGGAAACCTCGGGATTGTTCGAAGTCGGTGGCGGCTGGATGGGCAAAGTGCGCTGGGAGCGCAGCCTGGGGGCGGGGTTTGATCCGCGGGAGGGTTTCTCGCCTGAGGATGTGGCGGCGCATTGGCAGCAGATTTGCGATTTCGAAGGGGCGGCGCACCCCAAAGACAACATTGAAGCGCTGAAGGAGATGATGGGGAATTTGCAGAAGTACTCGTTGTAAGTCCGCAGGTACAGAGCGCAAGGCTGGCGGCTTGCGCTCTGTCTTAACTACGGGAGGGATTGCTCAGGGCGCGTATTTACGCACCAGTGCCGCCAGATTCGCTGCGGTCTGTGCATCCATCACGCCGTCATACTTCTCGGCACGAAAGTGCAACTGAAACGCCCGCACCAGTTGCTGGAAACCCGACTCGTTAGTGGCTTGCGAAGTGTTGTAGCCATACTTCTTGAACTGGTCCAGCAACGCCGCACGGTTCGGCACTCCTGAATCCTTGTATTGGCGCAGGAAGGCGTCGCGCTGTCGCTCATCGAACCAGGCCCCCACACCTTTCAAGTACAACGCATGCCAGGGGAATGCCGCGCCGGGGTCGCTTTTGCGGCCGATGGAAATGTCGGAGTGGCCCACGACGTTACGCGGAGTGATGTCCGGGTAGCGCTTGAGGATGTCTTTTGCCAGTTGCTCGATGGCGGCTATTTGCTGGGGGTGATACGGCGGGAAGGTGAACTTGCCCTGGTTGTCGGTGGCCTGGTTGACCACTTCGATGCCGATGGCGGTGTCGTTCAGGTTACTGCGATCAGCCCACTGGCTGACCCCGGCATGCCAGGCCCGTTGGTTTTCATCGACCAGGCCGAAGATCTGCTGGTCGCTGAAGCCGGCCTTGATATAGGTAATGTCGCTGATATCCGGAACGAGGTAGTGGGCACTGACATTGGGCCCGGTCAGTGCGCCAATCGAACTGGCAAAGTTGGCGGCGGTGTAATGCAGGACCAAGAAGCGAATGCGGCTGTTATAAGCCTTTGCGCGATAGTTGTTGTTGGTTGGGAACATGATTTAACTACCTTGTTGTGTGAATCGTAATCGTCCATTCACAGCAAGGTAGCAGTGTCTTTCGGGGAATTTTGTAGTGGTTTTCTGGTTGTTTTGTGGGAAGGATCAACGATCAATCCGCTAAATTTTCCCAATAAAAAAGGCCGCTGCAAACGCAGCGGCCAAAGTAAGACGTTAGATCAAGGAGCTACAAATCAACGTCAGTGAACCCAGGGTGATGAACTGAATGATGGGCATTCGGTGCATCTGAACAGTTCGCCGCTCAAGTGGGCAATTCACACTCGGCTGGCGGGGCTTCGAGGCTTGTTGCCGTGGAAGCCCGATTAGAATAAGTCCTTCTTGGCAAAGGAAAAATAGCGTTTCAAGACATGCACTGTTACGCCATCGGCAACAGTTGCCCGGATCATCGGTTTGATTGATAACCCCTCATCCAGCCGGCCCATGCCCGGCGCAAAGCCTTGCCCCGTGCGGGCATTCATCCTTTGGAGCGACATCACGAATACCTCCTTGGTGCGCTTATCGCTCCCGGCGGGCAGCAGTAGGGTGGGGCCTTCAAGTCACTCACCGGGGAAGACGCATGACAAAAACAACAATGCGCGCCATCTTCACGCCGCAGACGCTGGCCGTCGCGGTTGCCTTGGGCTGCTGTGCCCAGGCGCAGGCAGTTGAATTCAACATTGGCGAAATCGAGGGGACATTCGATTCGTCGCTGTCGATTGGTGCGAGCTGGGGCATGCGCGATGCCGATGATGCGTTGGTGGGTACGGTCAACGGAGGCTCCGGACAGTCCTCCACCGGTGACGATGGTCGCTTGAACTTCAGCAAGGGTGAGACCTTTTCGAAGATCTTCAAGGGCATCCACGACCTGGAACTGAAGTATGGCGACACCGGGGTATTTGTCCGCGGCAAATACTGGTACGACTTCGAGCTCAAGGACGAAAGCCGGCCGTTCAAGGACATCAGCGACACCAATCGCAAGGAAGGCGCCAAATCCTCCGGTGGGCAGATCCTCGATGCCTTCGTCTACCACAACTATTCCATCGCCGATCTGCCAGGCACCGTGCGCGCCGGTAAACAGGTGGTCAGTTGGGGCGAAAGCACCTTCATTGGCAACTCGATCAACAGCATCAACCCGGTTGACGTCTCGGCATTCCGGCGCCCGGGTGCCGAAATCAAGGAGGGCTTGATCCCGGTCAACATGCTGTTTGCCACCCAGGGCCTGACCGACCAATTGACCGTCGAAGGTTTTTATCAACTGGAATGGGACCAGACGGTTGTGGATAACTGCGGGACCTTCTTCGGCAACGATGTGGTAGCCGATGGTTGCGTGAACAACTACACGGTGGCCAACCCGGCGATCGCTCCGTTGCAACCGGTTGCCGCGGCATTTGGCCAAGGCTTCGAAGTGACTCGCGAAGGGGTGGTGGTGCCACGGGGTGGCGACCGTGATGCGCGTGATTCCGGGCAATGGGGCACCGCATTGCGCTGGCTCGGCGACGACACCGAGTACGGCCTGTATTTCATGAACTACCACAGCCGCACGCCCACGGTCGGCACTGTCACGGCGGGCCTTTCGACCCTGTCGGCATTGCCGGGCATCGTCGGCACCGCCAATGCCATCGCGCCCGGCACCGGTTCGGGATTGGCGCAAAGCGTGATGCTCGGCCGCGGCCAGTACTATCTCGATTATCCGGAAGACATTCGCCTGTACGGCGCCAGCTTCTCCACCACCTTGCCCACCGGCACGGCCTGGACCGGGGAAATCAGCTATCGGCCCAACGCACCGGTCCAGGTCAGTACCAATGACCTGACCCTGGCCTTGCTCAACCCGATTGCCGGCGGCGCTGCGTCGCCGATCAGCACCACCCCGGGGGCCGACAACAAAGGCTATCGGCGCAAGGAAGTGACCCAGGTGCAAAGCACCCTGACCCACTTCTTTGACCAGGTCCTCGGCGCCCAACGCCTGACCCTGGTCGGTGAGGCGGCGGTCGTCCGGGTCGGTGGCCTGGAGTCGCGCAGCACCTTGCGTTATGGCCGGGACTCGGTCTACGGCCAGTACGGGTTTGGCGGCGATACCGGAGGTTTTGTCACCTCCACCTCCTGGGGATACCGCACACGGGCCATCCTCGATTACGCCAACGTCATCGGCGGGATCAACCTCAAGCCCAACCTGTCCTGGTCCCACGACGTTGCCGGTTATGGCCCCAACGGATTGTTCAACGAGGGCGCCAAGGCGATCAGCGTCGGGGTCGATGCCGACTATCGCAACACCTATACCGCGAGCCTGAGCTACACCGACTTTTTCGGGGGCGACTACAACACCCTCGAAGACCGCGACTTCCTGGCCCTGAGCTTCGGCGTGAACTTCTGATCTGGCTGAAAAGGATGACCTTATGCGCAAGATGATTCTGCAATGCGGTGCCCTGGCCCTGAGCCTGCTGGCGGCCAACGTGATGGCGGCAGTGTCGCCGGAAGAAGCCAACAAACTCGGCACCACCCTGACCCCGCTGGGCGCGGAGAAGGCCGGCAATGCCGACGGCTCGATCCCGGCCTGGACCGGCGGCATTCCCAAAAATGCCGGTGCGGTCGACAGCAAGGGTTTCCTGGCCGACCCGTTCGCCAGTGAAAAACCGCTGTTCACCATCACCGCGGCCAACGTCGACAAATACAAGGCCAAGCTCTCCGACGGCCAGGTGGCAATGTTCAAGCGCTACCCCGAGACCTACCGGATTCCCGTCTACCCGACCCACCGTACCGTGGCCGTGCCGCCCGAGATCTACGAGTCGGCCAAGCGCAGCGCGCTGAACGTGAACAGCATCAACGACGGCAATGGCCTGGCCAATTTCACCGGTAATCGCTACTACGCCTTCCCGATTCCGAAGAACGGGGTCGAGGTGCTGTGGAACCACATCACCCGCTACCACGGTGGCAACCTCAAGCGCATCATCACCCAGGTGACTCCGCAGACCAACGGTGCCTACACGCCGATTCGCTTTGAAGAAGAAATCGCCGTACCCCAGTTGATGAAGGACCTGGACCCGGAAAAAGCCGCCAACGTGTTGACCTTCTTCAAGCAGTCGGTGACCGCGCCGGCGCGCCTGGCGGGGAACGTGCTGCTGGTCCATGAGACCCTCGACCAGGTCAAGGAACCGCGCCTGGCCTGGATCTACAACGCCGGCCAGCGTCGCGTGCGTCGTGCGCCGCAAGTGGCCTACGACGGACCGGGCACGGCCGCTGATGGCCTGCGTACCTCGGACAACTTCGACATGTTCTCCGGTGCGCCGGATCGTTATGACTGGAAGCTGATCGGCAAGAAAGAAGTCTATATCCCCTACAACAGCTACAAGCTCGATTCGCCGAGCCTGAAATACGACGACGTGATCAAGGCCGGGCACATCAATCAGGACCTGACGCGTTATGAACTGCACCGGGTCTGGGAAGTGGTCGGTACGGTCAAGCCCAACGAACGGCATATCTACGCCAAGCGCCACATGTACATCGATGAAGACAGCTGGCAGGTGGCGCTGGTCGACCACTACGACGGTCGCGGCCAACTGTGGCGTGTGGCAGAAGGACATTCCCAGTACTACTACGATCACCAGGCCCAGGCGTACACCCTGGAAGCGCTGTACGACATCATCGCCGGCCGCTACATCGCCCTGGGCATGAAAAACGAAGAGAAGCACAGCTTCGTCTTCGGCTTCGATGCCAAGGCGGCGGACTACACACCAGCGGCATTGCGCGCTGAAGGCGTGCGTTAAGGCCACTGTGGCGAGGACGACCCACGGGTTGATGCCAGTCATTCAAGCGAGCTAGGCACCTGGTGCGAGCTGTCGCCCTGATTGATCGGCATTAACCTCTGGGTCGTTTTTTTATGGCTAGCAATCAGCCTTCTGAATGTTTCTCAACAAGGCCGCGAGAGAGGGCTAGGGTGGGTTCACAAATATAAAAAGGTCCGCTGCAATGACCGCCATGACGCACTGTCTGGACCGCCCGGGATTCCTGCCCCGCCTGTCTTCCCTGCACGTACGCCGCGAGCGTCTGGCGCAGCCGTTGCTGACCTCGCCCGCCCGGGTGAGGTTGCTCTGCGCGCCGGCAGGCAGCGGCAAGAGCGCGTTGTTCGCCGAGTGCCTGTTGCAGGCCCCGGCGACGTGTACGGTGCACTGGCTGGCGTTGAATGGGGTCGCCTCGAGTCCTGAGGAGTTTTCTCGGGCGGTGGCCCAGGCACTCGGGTTGGTGGTCGACAACGAGGCGCAGTTGCTGGCCTGCCTGGCTCGTTGGCAGACACCCACCTGGTTGTTTCTGGATGACTACTGCCGTGTGCCCGCCCCGCAGCTCGATGCCCTGCTCGATCGCCTGTTGACCCATAGCAGCCCGGCCCTGACCTGGTGGCTGGGTGGGCGTAGGCGGCCGCACTGCAACTGGCCACGCTTATTGCTCAACGATGACCTGTACGAGGGCGCCGGCCCCGAGCTGGCGTTCAGTCGTGGCGAAATCCAGCAATTGATCGTCCAGCTTCCCCATTCGTTGTGCGCCAATGCCAGCGAACGGATCTTCCAGCGCAGCGGTGGCTGGTGTGCCAGCGTGCGCGTGGCTTTGCAAGATGGTAACGGCCGCAGTGCCAGCGAGCTCAAGGAGGGGCGCTCGGCGATCATGCTTGATTACCTGCAGCATGAGCTGTTCAGCGGCTTGGCACCGGAGTGGGTCGAAGCCTGGCGAGTGCTGGCCCATCTGCCGCGATTTAACCTGGGGTTGTGCGAGCATTTGTTCGGCGCGGGCGAGGGTGGGCACTTGATGCGAACCCTGCAGGAGTTGGGGTGTTTCATCGAACCCTGGGAAGACTCCGCCGAGTGGCTGCAGGTCTTTGCACCGGTGGCGCAACTGGTGCGCGATGAGGCCTGGGAAGCCGGTCGCTCATGGCATCGGCGGGCCTGCCAGTGGTTCGTCGCTGGGCAAGACTGGCAGGCGGCGTTCGAACAGGCGTTGTTGGCCGACGAATACGAAATGGCTATCAGCCTGTTGCAGCACTTTGGCTTCGAACACTTGTTCCAGCAGCACAATGTGGTGTTATTGCTGCGTCTGTATGAGCAGCAAGGCGCCGACTTGCTGCTGTGCAGTGCGCAACTGGTCGGGTTGATCACGGCTGCCTTGCTGTTTGCCGGGCGCTTTGAAGAGGCCGGCCTGTGCATCGAGCACATGGCGCGTTTTGCGCCGCAACCGTCCGCCGCCCAGCAACGCGAATTGGTGGCGCGGTGGCAGGCGCAACAGGGTTGGCTGCTGCACCTGCAGGGGCGGATGGCGCCGGCCCGCGGGCATTTTCTCGAAGCCCTGGAGGACCTGCCGGTCAGCGCCTGGCCCGCTCGCTTGCTGTGTTTATCCGGCCTGACCCAACAGGCCTTGCTGCGTGGCGAGCTGGATGTCGCGCAGGCGCTCAATCGTGAGGCGCTGTGCCTGGCGCGAGCCCAGGGGGCGTTGCTGTTCGAGGGCCTGCTGGAGCTCGATCACGCGCAGTTGCTCGAGCAGCGCGGTGCGCCCCATCGTGCCGAAAGCCTATTGAGCGGCATTCACCAGTTGCTGTGCCAGCACGCCAGGTCCGCCACCCCGTTGCTGGGGCGAATTGCCCTGCGGCGCGGTCGGTTGGCGTTGTGCCAGGGGCAGGAGGCTCGGGCCATCGAGTTTTTCGAAAGCGGGCTCGAGGCTTGTTTGCGCAGTCACGACAAACGCGTGCTGTATGGGTACCTGGGCCTGGCGCAGGTGGCCGCCAACCAGGGGGATTTCGCCCAGGCTTTTATCCATTTGCGCGACGCCGAACGCATGATGCAGCGCCGGCATATTCCCGACACGGTGTATCGCGGGGTACTGCTGCAAGTCAGCAGTCACTTCTGGTTGCAACAGGGGCGCCCGGAACTGGCTCACGAAGCCCTGACCCGGGTGCTGCGCCATTACCACGGACCGCAGGCCCGACAGGCCCCGCCGGCGAGCCTGGAACTGATTCCGCGCCTGGAATACCTGTTGGTCGTCGCCCAGGTGTATCTGCACCAGGCCTCACAGCCGTTGGCGCAGCTCAATGCCCAACTGCTGCAGGCGCGTCAATGCGGGATGCTGGGGCTGGAAACCGTGCTGCAACTGAGCGTGGCGCAGGTGGCGTGGCTGTTGGGCCAGCCCGTCGAGGCCAGGGCGGCGCTGCAGGCTGCGCAGGTGCTGGTCGAACGCTGCAACCTGCATCAGGCACTGGCAGAGTTGCAACGCAGCCTGCCGTGCTTGTTTGTTGCGCCGCAGACCCAGGCGACAACACCGGAGCCGGCGCCGGCGTGCGTTCGCGACAATCCCCTGAGTCAGCGCGAAATAGAAGTGCTGAGCCTGATCGCCCAAGGCAACTCCAACCTGCAAATCGCCGAGCAGTTGTTCATTTCCCTGCACACGGTCAAGACCCACGCCCGGCGGATCAACGGCAAGTTGGCGGTCGAGCGGCGCACCCAGGCCGTGGCAAAGGCCAAGGCGCTGGGCTTTTTCGCCTGAGCTCAGGCCGGGTGGGTGCCGCCGTCATGCCCCATGCGCCAGCTTACGGCCCGAGTCGCGGCCAGCAGGCGCTGGGCGGCCGGGCCGTTTTCGTCGGCATGGAACAATGAGGTCGGCCCGACGATGGTCAGCACTGCGGCGACCTGCCCGACTGCGTTGAACACCGGTGCCGAAAGCGCATCCACCCCCGGCATCAGCAAACCGTGCACATGGTGCAGGCCGCGTCCGCGAATCTGTTCGCACAAACTGGCGTAGGCCAGTTCACTGGCCAGTGGATGGGACTGGGCTGCGCCGACTTCCTGCTCACGCAACTCGGCGGTTTCGCGGTGGGGCAGGTAGGCGCTGAATACCAGTCCTGTGGACGAACTCAGCAGCGGTAGGACCGAGCCGAGTTGGGTCACCACCGTGACTGCCCGCACCGCCGGCTCGATATGCACCACGGTCGCGCCCTGGTTGCCCCAGACCGCGAGGAAGCAGGTCTCGTTCAGTTCGTCGCGCAGCTCCGACAGGGGCAGGGCGGCGACTTTCAGCACGTCCATACTGTTCAGTGCGGCCAGGCCGACACGCAGGGCCTCGCGTCCCAGGCCGTAGTGATTGGTGGCGGCATTCTGCTCGGCAAAACCGCTGGCAATCAGCGCCTGCAGGTAGCGGTGCACCTTGCTCGCTGGCATCTGCACATGTTCGGCCAGGCGCGACAACGAGGTCGAGGGCGACAGCTCGGCGAGGGCCTTGAGGATGTCGGTGCCCACCTCGGCCGAGCGGACTTTCTGTTTTCCGTTGCTGTCGCTGGTGGCGCGCGGCTTTTCCATGGAGGGGTCGTATCTATAGATGAATGGGCGTCTTTATAGCTTGACGGTCAATACCAATCAAATTACGTTATGCGTAATCGAATTACGATAAAAATAACCTGGACGTGCCAAAACTCTGAAGCGGAGCCATGGCCACGGCCTACTCCCTGTTCAGGAGGCTCCATGAACCTCGATTCAACGGCGCCAGCGCTGGCTTACCAGTCAGGCTTTGGCAACGAATTTTCCAGCGAGGCCCTGCCCGGCGCCTTGCCCGTCGGCCAGAACTCGCCACAAAAAGCCCCGTACGGCCTCTACACCGAACTGTTCTCCGGCACCGCGTTCACCATGGTGCGCAGCGAAGCGCGGCGGACCTGGATGTACCGCATCCAGCCCTCGGCCAATCACCCGGCATTCGTCAAGCTGGAGCGGCAGTTGGCCGGTGGCCCGCTGGGCGAGGTCACGCCCAACCGCCTGCGTTGGAACCCCTTGGCCATTCCTGCCGAGCCGACCGACTTCATTGACGGCCTGGTGAGCATGGCGGCCAACTCGGGGTCGGAGAAACCGGCCGGCATCAGCATCTATCACTACGGCGCCAATCGCTCGATGGAGCGGGTGTTCTTCAACGCCGATGGCGAGTGGTTGCTGGTACCGCAGGCGGGGCGTTTGCGCATCGCCACCGAGCTCGGTGTGCTGGAGCTTGCGCCGCTGGAAATCGCCGTGCTGCCACGTGGCCTGAAATTTCGTATCGAGCTGCTCGATCCGCAGGCTCGTGGCTACCTGGCGGAGAACCATGGCGCGCCTCTGCGCCTGCCGGACCTGGGGCCGATTGGCAGCAATGGCCTGGCCAACCCGCGAGACTTCCTGACCCCGGTCGCGCACTACGAAGACCTCCAGCAACCGACCACCCTGGTGCAGAAATTCCTCGGTGAGTTGTGGGCCTGCGAGCTCGATCATTCGCCATTGAACGTGGTGGCCTGGCACGGCAATAACGTGCCGTACAAGTACGACCTGCGACGGTTCAACACCATCGGCACGGTGAGCTTCGATCACCCGGACCCGTCGATCTTCACCGTGTTGACCTCGCCGACCAGTGTCCACGGCCTGGCCAACCTCGACTTCGTGATCTTCCCTCCGCGCTGGATGGTGGCCGAGAACACCTTCCGTCCACCTTGGTTCCACCGCAACCTGATGAACGAGTTCATGGGCCTGATCCAGGGTGAATACGACGCCAAGGCCGAAGGCTTCCTGCCCGGCGGTGCGTCCTTGCACAGCTGCATGAGCGCCCATGGCCCGGACGGCGAAACCTGTACCAAGGCGATCAACGCCGAGCTGGCGCCGAGCAAGATCGACAACACCATGGCCTTTATGTTCGAGACCAGCCAGGTGCTGCGCCCAAGCCGCTTCGCCCTGGATTGCCCGCAACTGCAAAACACTTACGATGCTTGCTGGGCCTCGCTGCCCGCCACTTTCAACCCGAACCGGAGATAACCCATGACCCAGACCACCCCCACTCTTAGCTGGGTTGCCTGTGCCAACGGCCACGCGGATTTCCCATTGCAGAACCTGCCATTGGGCGTGTTCAGCACCCAGGGTTCGGCGCCGCGCAGCGGTGTGGCGATCGGCGAGCAGATTTTCGACCTCGAGGCAGCGCTCGACGCCGGCCTGTTTGACGGTGCGGCCCGCACGGCGGTGCAAGCCACCCGTGGCGGCCAGTTGAACGCCTTCTTCGAACTTGGTCGGGGCCCCCGTGTTGCCCTGCGCGAGCGCTTGCTCGAACTGTTGGCCGAAGGCAGCACCCTGCGCGGCAAGATCGAAGCCCAGGGCGCCAAGCTGCTGCACCTGGCCGCCGACTGCCAGATGCACCTGCCGGCCCGAATCAACGACTACACCGACTTCTACGTGGGCATCGAGCACGCGCAGAACGTCGGCAAACTGTTCCGTCCAGATAACCCGCTGCTGCCGAACTACAAGTACGTGCCTATTGGCTACCACGGCCGCGCGTCGACCATTCGCCCGTCCGGCACCGAGGTCCGTCGCCCGAAAGGCCAAACCCTGCCAGCCGGCCAGAGCGAGCCGACTTTCGGTCCGTGCGCGCGCCTGGACTATGAGCTGGAACTGGGGATCTGGATCGGCCAGGGCAATGCCATGGGCGACTCGATTGCCATCGGCGACGCCGCTGAGCACATCGCCGGTTTCTGCCTGCTCAACGATTGGTCGGCACGCGATATCCAGGCCTGGGAGTACCAGCCACTGGGGCCGTTCCTGTCGAAAAGCTTCATCACCAGCATCTCGCCCTGGGTCGTCACCGCCGAGGCCCTGGAGCCTTTCCGTCTTGCCCAGCCGGCGCGTCCGCAGGGCGATCCGCAACCGCTGCCGTATCTGCTCGACAACCGCGACCAGGCCGCAGGCGCCTTTGATATCGAACTGGAAGTGTTGTTGCTGACCGAAGCCATGCGCGAGCAGAATCTGCCGGCGCACCGTCTGACCCTGAGCAACACCCAGCACATGTACTGGACCGTGGCGCAGATGGTCGCGCACCACAGCGTCAACGGCTGTCAGTTGCAGGCCGGCGACCTGTTCGGTTCGGGCACCTTGTCGGGGCCTGAGAGCGGTCAGTTCGGCAGCCTGCTGGAAATCACCGAGGGCGGCAAAAAACCGATCGAGCTGGCATCCGGCGAAGTGCGCAAGTTCCTCGAGGACGGCGACGAAATCATCCTGCGCGCGCGTTGCAGCCGTGACGGTTTTGCGTCCATCGGCTTCGGCGAATGCCGGGGCAAGATCCTGCCAGCGCGCTGAGAGGATCGGCCAATGGAGCTCTTTACCTACTACCGCTCGACCTCGTCGTTCCGGGTGCGCATTGCCCTGGCACTCAAGGGCCTGGATTACCAGGCGCTGGCGGTCAACCTGATCGGCCCACAAGGTGGTGAACACCGTCAGCCGGCCTACTTGCAGATCAACCCGCAAGGCCGGGTGCCGGCCTTGCGCACCGATCAAGGCGAGCTGCTGATCCAGTCACCGGCGATCATTGAGTATCTGGAAGAAGCTTATCCACAGGTGCCGCTACTGTCCGGCAACCTCGTTCTGCGTGCGCACGAGCGTGCGGTGGCGGCGTTGATTGGCTGCGACATTCATCCACTGCACAACGTCAGCGTGCTCAACAAGCTGCGTCAGCTGGGCCACGACGAGCCGCAGGTGGTGGAGTGGATCGGCCACTGGATCAGCCAGGGGCTGGCGGCCGTCGAGCAGTTGATCGGCGACGCGGGCTACTGCTTTGGCAGCGCACCGGGGCTGGCGGATGTGTACCTGATCCCTCAGCTGTATGCAGCCGAGCGTTTCAACTTAAGCCTTGAAGCCTATCCACGGATTCGCCGGGTTGCCGCGCTGGCAGCCCTACACCCGGCGTTCATCCAGGCCCATCCGGCCAATCAGCCGGATACTCCGTAACGGCGGTTCCCAGCATTCAATACTGGCGGGGGTGTGCCTGGATCAGGCGCAACCCCCAGCCGGTCGCGAAGGTGCCGTCGGTGTGTGGCAGGTGATCGATTGCTGTTTTGAACCGCTCCTGCAATTGCACGCGGGCGGCGGGTGTCAGCCGATCGACGTCGTAGGTGGCGCTGAGTGATTGCCAGAGCTCGGCGAAGTCGGGCTGCCAAGCCACATCGATGTCTTGCACCGTCACCTGCTCGAAGTCGGCGCTGAACAGCGCTCGCCAACCCTCCTCGGTACGCATGCGCGGATCACCCATCGGTAAATGCGCCAAGGCGTCCTGCTGCGCCACTTGGCGAAACACCTGCAGATACGCTTCACCCACCGCACCCAACAGAAAACCCCGGCCAACGATCGTCGCAACCTTACCGTCCTTGCGCAGCACGCGGCGTATTTCGCTGAGCACTTGCTCGATGTCGTCCATCAACATCAGGGCCAGATGCGACACCACCACGTCGACACTCGCCGTGCCGAGCGACAGCGCCTGGGCCCGCTCCTTGAGCAGGCTGACACTGGCGGGCAAACGCGCGCGGGCTTCGTCCAATTCAGCCTGGCTGAGGTCGACGCCGGTCAACTGCAGTCGTTGCGGATAAAGTTGCTCGAGCAGTTCCAGCAGATAGCCGTTGCCGCACGCCAGGTCCAGTACGCTCAGGCTGGCGGACGAGCTCGGTAGGGTGGCTGCCAGCGCGGCGTAGGACGATGCATGCTGTTCGCTGCACAAGTGGGCAAACGCGACGCTGGTGGTGCCAGGTCGGCGCTGGTGGAAATCTTCCAGGAAACGTTCCGCAGGGGAAGGTAAGTGCATGACAGCCTCGTCCGTGGTGGCGCAAAAAATCCAGGGCGCCAGTGGACCATCCATCGCTTCAATGCACAATCGAGTTGGGTGGCAGATGCCCCAGGCGTTCAGTCAGGCGCAGGCGCTGGATCGGGTCGTCGCTGAGCAGCAGGGCGTGCTCCAGGTCGAAACGTTCGGCGTTGGGGCAGTCCAGGCGCTGGTAGAGGCTGGCGCGGGCCAGGTAGTCGCTGGCGTTGGCATTGCCCAGTTCCAGCACCCGCTCGGCATCTATCAGCGCGCCGATGCAGTCGTCGTTGGCCAGGTACAACTGGCGCAGGTTGCGTGACAGGCGCTGGAGCATCTGCAGCGGCTCGCTGGTCAGCAGGTGCTCGGCGTTGAGGGGCATGTTCGGGCCATATTGGCGCTGCAGCAGCTCCCGGCAATCGTTGGGATACAAGCGTCGACCGCCGCAGGGGTCGAGCAGATGATCGGCGCCGGGTACCCGTAGCAGGAAGTGTCCGGGGAAGTTGACCCCGACCATGGGGATCTCCAGGCGGCGAGCCAGTTCCAGGGCGATCAGGCCCAGCGCCAGCGGCTGCCCGCGGCGCCGCTCCAGGACCTTGTTGAGCAAGGCCGCCTGTGGACGCAACGGGGTGGCTTCGTCCTGCTGGTAACCCAGGTCGTTGAGCAGGCGCAGCAGCGGTTGCGCCAATTCGCTGACCGGCAACATCGGCAGGCCACTGCTGACCCGCTGCACCAGATCCTTGAACTGTTCCAGCAATACCGGCGGTTGCACCTGCGCATCGTGCTCGGCCGCGATCCACAGCGCTGCTTCAAAAAGCGCCGGGGGCGAGCGTTGCAGGCAGGCGAAAAAAGCGTGGCGCGGGTTCATTGAAATCTCCGGCGAATGCCCCGTTTTAGCCCCGTCGCAAGCATTCGTCCAGTGCCGCGCGCGAGGGCGTGCAAGTTATGCCGGAAAGCCTTGGCGTGGGGCTTTGCTTATTCCGGTGCGCTCCAGCAATTTTTGCCCGCGCGCCTATACTGGCGACTACTGGAAGTGATTCGGGAGCCCCACGATGTTCGCTCTCATGCAAAGCACTCGCCTTGAATCTCTACACCTGAGCGTCGACCCAGCCACCGGGTTGAAGGCCGTGATTGCCATTCATTGCAGCCGCCTGGGACCTGCCCTCGGTGGGTGCCGTTACCTTGCCTACCCCGACGATGAAAGCGCCGTGACGGATGCTGTGCGCCTGGCCCAGGGCATGAGCTATAAAGCGGCCCTGGCGGGCTTGCCCCAGGGTGGCGGAGTGGCGGTGATCATCCGCCCGCCGCATGTGGAAAACCGCGCGGCGCTGTTCGAGGCTTTCGGGCGCTGTGTCGAGCAACTCGATGGCCGCTACATCACCGCCATCGACAGCGGCACCTCGGTGGCTGACATGGACTGCATCGCCCAGCAAACCCAGCATGTCACCAGCACCACCGCCTCAGGCGACCCATCGCCACATGCAGCGATGGGGGTGTTCACCGGTATTCGAGCGACCGCCATGGCGCGCCTGGGCAGCGATAACCTGGAAGGCTTGCGCGTTGCGATCCAGGGCCTGGGCAATGTCGGTTTTGCCCTGGCTGAGCAACTGCATGCCGCGGGGGCCGAGTTGCTGGTCAGCGATATCGACCCGGGCAAGGTGCAACTGGCGATGGAGCAGTTGGGCGCCCATCCGATTGCCAACGAGGCACTGCTCAGCACCCCCTGCGACATCCTTGCGCCCTGCGGCCTGGGCGGGGTACTCAACAGCCACAGCGTGGCGCAGTTACGCTGTGCGGCGGTCGCCGGTTCGGCCAACAACCAGTTGACCAACCTCAGCGTCGCCGACCAACTGGAGGGGCGTGGCATCCTCTATGCGCCGGACTATGTGATCAACTCCGGTGGGCTGATCTACGTGGTGCTCAAGCACCGCGGCGATGAGTTGTCGAGCATCACCGGGCATCTGTCGCAAATCAGATCGCGCCTGACTGAAGTCTTCGCCCATGCCCAGGCGGAAAAACGCTCGCCAGCGCGGGTGGCGGACGAACTGGCGGAACGCCTGCTTTATCGCTGAGCTCCCATTCCCCAGGCCTGCCCGTGTTCAAGGCGGGCCAGTATTGTTCGCGCTATTTTCAGCAAGAGCCGCTCGGTGAGCATTTTTTGTCACGCCGGGCTTGCGGCCGTCCGCGGTTTTTTCGGCAAGGTAGAGGCTGGCTAAATTTTGCCGATGGACGGGAGGGTCGTAGATGAGCTTTCAAGCACCTTTGCGGGACATGCGCTTTGTCCTGCATGAACTATTCGATGTAAGTGCCCATTGTGAGTTGCTGGGTAACGGCCTTGATCGGCAACTGATCGATGGCGTGTTGGACGAAGCGGCGCGTTACACCGCGCAGGTGGTGGCGCCGCTCAACCGCAACAGCGACGAACAAGGCGCCACCCTGGCCAACGGTGAGGTCAGCACCCCCGACGGTTTTCCCCAGGCCTATCGACAGTACGTCGACAACGGCTGGGCCAGTATGACCGGGCCGAGCGAATACGGCGGCCAGGGTTTTGGGCAGATGGTGGCGGCGAGTTTTCATGAAATGCTGATGGCCGCCAGCCTGTCGTTTCGGGTGTACTCCGGGTTGACCGAAGGCGCGGTGCTGGCCCTGTACAAACACGGTGACCAGGCGCTGAAAAACCTCTACCTGGAAAAAATGGTCAGTGGCACCTGGACCGGCACCATGTGCCTGACCGAACCCCAGGCCGGGACCGACCTGTCACTGCTACGCACCCGCGCCGTACCCCAGGCGGACGGCAGTTACGCGGTGAGCGGCAGCAAGATCTTCATCAGTGGTGGCGAGCAGGATCTTTCCGAGAACATCGTGCACCTGGTGCTGGCCCGATTGCCGGATGCCCCGGCCGGGGTCAAGGGTATCAGCCTGCTGCTGGTGCCCAAGTTCATCGCCGGTGCCGACGGCGGCCTGGGGCGGCGCAACAACCTGAGTTGTGGGGCCATCGAGCACAAGATGGGGATCAAGGGCACCTCGACCTGCGTGATGAACTTTGACGGTGCCAGCGGCTGGATTATCGGCGCGGCCAACCAGGGACTGGCCTGTATGTTCACCATGATGAACGACGCGCGTTTCCAGGTTGGCCTGCAAGGCCTGGGCATTGCCGAGCGGGCGTTCCAGGGATCCTTGAGCTACGCCCGCGAACGCTTGCAGTCGCGAGCGCTGGAAGGCTCTGCCGCGCCGGACAAAGCCGCCGACCCGATCATTGTCCACCCTGACGTGCGGCGGATGCTGCTGACCCAGAAAACCCTGCTCGAAGGCTGCCGCATGGTGGCGGCCTACACCGCGCAGCAACTGGACCTGGAACATGCCCACCCGGATGCCCAGGCGCGCAAGCAAGCGAGCCAGCGCGCGGCGTTGCTAATCCCGATCGTCAAAGCGTTTTTCACCGACATGGGCCAGGAAGTCGCCAGCCTCGGAGTGCAGATTTACGGTGGCCACGGTTTTATCCGCGAGTGGGGCATGGAGCAGTTGATGCGCGACAGTCGCATCACCCAGATCTACGAAGGTACCAACGGCATCCAGGCGCTGGATTTCATCCGTCGAAAACTGCTCGCCGATGGCGGCCAACAGCTCACTGCGCTGCAGGACGAACTGCATCAATGGTGCGCCCGTCACGCCTTGTCGAGCGAGTTGAGCACGCTGGTCCTGGCGCTTGAGACGCGGGTGCTGGAATGGCGAACGCTGACGACTCACGTGATCGCCATCAGTGCGGTCAATGTGCAGGAGATTGGTGCCTGCTCCGTGGACTTCCTGCAGTACTCGGCCTATGTGCTGTTGGCCGGCTTCTGGTTGCAGGCGGCAGCCCGTGCCGAAGCGGCCCTGGCCGCCGGCACCGAGGAAGTCGAGTTCTACCGGGCCAAGTTGAACAGTGCGCGGTTCTACAGCGACCGGATTTTGCCTCGGGCCAGTGCCCATCGCGAGGCAGTCCTGGCGGGAGCGGAGTCGCTGATGGCGATGCCCGAAACCAGTTTCGCCTTCTAATCGCTACAGGCATGAAAAAGGCCCTGGATCAGTGATTCAGGGCCTGTTCAATTCTGCCGGTAATTACTTCGCGGCTTTGACCGCCTTGGCCGGTTTGGCAGCCTTGGCGGGTTCGCCTGGCTCGACGTCTGCGGCGGGTTCAGCAGGCTCGACCGCTGCTTCAGCCGGGGCAGGGCTGCTGAGCAGTTCGGTCAGGGCGTCCGGCTGGCTCTTGAATGCCTTGGCGAACACATCGCGATTCTTCGCCATGTAGATACCGGCTTCTTCCACTTGCTGTTCGGTCAGGGACGGAACGGCTTTTTGCAGCACTTGTGCCAGAAACTCGGCGAGTTCGAGCATTTTGTCATGACGGTCAGCTTCGGCTTTATCCATGAACAAGCGCTCCAGATCTCGGCTGCTGCGGTATACCACTTCGACGGCCATTTACCACCTCACATGCCTTCACATTAGTTGTCTATTGCGACTACTGTATTTATATACAGCGAAAGGATAAGCCAATCCCGGTCCTTTGGGTAGTCGCTTTTTAATCTAGACCGGTTTCACGGTTTGTCAGGTGGCGCTATGCCATGCTCCGCGCAGTGCTCAGACACACAAAGTGTCCAATCCCGGTCCACCGTCATCTCACATCACAGCCGCTGGCCTTTTTTCTGCATGCAGAACAACAGTCATATCGAACCCGCATCATCCGGTCGAACCGACCTAAGGAACAATTAACGTGAAAATCCATTGGGCGGAGCGAATTCGCCAGAACGTGCATGAGCTGGCGGAAACCCTGGGCAACCTGTTCGTCGAAACCTTCCATTACCTGGCCCTGTTCGCCATTGGCGCGGTCACGGCCTGGGCGGCGGTCATGGAATTTCTTGGCATGATCGAAGAGGGACACATCAAGATCGACGACATCTTGCTGTTGTTCATCTACCTGGAACTGGGGGCGATGGTCGGGATTTATTTCAAGACCAACCACATGCCCGTGCGGTTCCTGATCTACGTGGCGATCACCGCCTTGACCCGCCTGCTGATCTCCAACGTGTCGCACCACAACCCGCCGGACGTGGGTATCATCTACCTGTGCGGCGGGATTCTGCTGTTGGCGTTTGCCATCCTGGTGGTGCGTTATGCCTCTTCGCAGTTCCCCTCGGTGAAGATCGAGCACCCGCAACGCAAGGTGGGTGCCGGCTCCAGTGAGCACCCGGAAGTCGAGAAGGGCGAGCTTTAAGGGCGGGCTGACAGGGGCAGGGCGGCCTTGGCCATCGGCGGCGGCAACTTGAGGTTGTCGCTGTCGGTCATGGCTTCGAGAATAGCCATGGCGCTATGCCCTTGCTCGATGGCGATGCCGAACTGAATGCTTTGCACCAGCCGTTTCAAACGCTGCGGATCGTTGCGCTGGGCGACGCTGATCATCCGCTTGGCGACGATGCGCCCGGCGTTGGACAGGGTCAGCATGATGCCGCCGTCCAGCCCCTGAATGCTCAGGTTGATCTGATAATCGGCGGCAAAGGTGTCGGTAATCAGTTGGAAGGGGTTGTCCATAATGCGTCACCGCTTGATTGGATCGTGCAGTCATTGACCGACTGCGCCCGCAATTGTTCGCAGTTCCGGACCGTCGGCAGATAGCAGTGACGTAGCAAGGGGCATGCCCGCGGGGGTGATCACCTGAAGATCAGCGAGCCTGACCCCATCCTGTGGGAGCGGGCTCGCCCGCGATAGGGCCGGCACCACCAGCATCGGCGGCGCCTGACACTGCGCTATCGCTGGCAAGCCGCAAGCGGGCGCCGCAAGCGGACGCCGCAAGCGGGCACCAGCTCCCACATGGAGCAGATGAGCGGCATCAGCCGCTCAGCTTCCTGCGGTCCGTTTCAGGGCAGAACGGAGTAGATGATCGCAGACAGTGCAATCAGGCCGATCACAACCACGAACACGTTCGACACTTGGCCCGAATACTTGCGCAGAGATGGCACGCGACGAATCGCATACATTGGCATCAGGAACAGCAAGCATGCGATGACCGGCCCGCCGAGGGTTTCGATCATGCCCAGGATGCTTGGGTTGAAAGTCGCCACGGCCCAGCAGCTGAGGATCATGAACAGTGCGGTGGCACGGTTCAGCCAGTTGGCCGACATCACCCGGCCACGGCCGCGCAGGCTCTTGACGATCAGGCCCTGGAAACCTTCACTGGCGCCGATGTAGTGGCCCAGGAAGGATTTGGTGATCGCCACCAGCGCAATCAACGGTGCGGCGTAGGCGATGACCGGGGTCTGGAAGTGGTTGGCCAGGTACGACAGGATCGAGATGTTCTGCGCCTTGGCAGCCGCCAGGTCAGCGGGGGACAGGGCCAGCACGCAACTGAAGCAGAAGAACATCACCGTCAGCACCATCATGCTGTGGGCGACGGCGAGGATGCCGCTGCTTTTCGCTTCGGCCTGGGCACCGTAGCGGTGCTTCTGGTCGACGGCGAAAGCCGAGATGATTGGCGAGTGGTTGAACGAGAACACCATCACCGGGATCGCCAGCCACAGGGTCTTGAAGAACACCGGCAGCGGCATGCCCTCACTGGCGGAAGCGAAGAACGCGCCGTTCCAGTTCGGGATCAGGCTCAGGGCCAGCAACAGCAAGGCCGCGACAAATGGGTACACCAGCACGCTCATGGCCTTGACGATCACGCCCTGGCCGCAACGTACGATCGCCATCAGGCCGAGGATCAGCACCAGCGACAGCACCGCCCGCGGCGGCGGGGTGATGTGCAGCTGGTGTTCCATGAAGCTGCCCAGGGTGTTGGTCAACGCCACGCTGTAGACCAGCAGGATCGGGAAGATAGCGAAGAAGTACAGCAAGGTGATCAGCTTGCCGGCACCGACGCCGAAGTGTTCTTCCACCACCTCGGTGATATCGCCGGAGCGCCCCGACAAGACAAAACGGGTCAGGCCGCGGTGGGCGAAGAAGGTCATCGGGAAGGCCAGCACTGCCAGTACCAGCAACGGCCAGAAGCCGCCGACGCCGGCATTGATCGGCAGGAACAGGGTGCCCGCACCGATGGCCGTGCCGTAAAGGCCGAGCATCCAGGTGCTGTCGTGTTTGCTCCAGCCCTTGTGGGCTGTTTGCGTAGCGTGGGTCAGATCTACAGCGGGGTTTTCGGCAGCAGGTGTACGTACATCGGTCATCGTTTTGGCCTCGTTATTATTTTTGCTCAGGCTCACGTGTTACGGGCGGCAGGGAATGCTCCTCAGCATTCCACCCAGCTGACAGCCAGGCCGCCCCGTGAAGTCTCTTTGTATTTGTCATGCATGTCGGCGCCGGTATCGCGCATGGTGCGGATCACCCGGTCGAGGGAGATGAAATGCTTGCCGTCGCCGCGCAGGGCCATCTGGGTGGCGTTGATCGCCTTCACCGCAGCAATGGCGTTGCGCTCGATGCACGGCACCTGGACCAGGCCGCCGACCGGGTCGCAGGTCAGGCCCAGGTTATGTTCCAGGCCGATCTCGGCGGCGTTTTCCAGTTGCTCGGGCGTGGCGCCCAGCACATCGGCCAGGCCGGCCGCGGCCATGGCGCAGGCGGAGCCAACTTCACCCTGGCAGCCGACTTCGGCGCCGGAGATCGAGGCGTTCTTCTTGCACAGGATGCCTACGGACGCGGCGGCGAGGAAAAACGCCACCACATCGTCATCCGACGCCTCGGGGTTGAACTTCATGTAGTAATGCAGCACCGCCGGAATGATCCCGGCCGCGCCGTTGGTCGGTGCCGTGACCATGCGCCCGCCGGCGGCGTTCTCTTCGTTGACGGCGAGGGCAAACAGGTTCACCCATTCCATCGCCGAAAGGGTCGAACTGATGACGTTCGGCTTGCCGATTTCCAACAGGCTGCGGTGCAATTTCGCCGCGCGTCGTGGCACATCCAGGCCACCGGGCAGGATGCCTTCGTGGCGCAAACCCTGCTCGACACACTCACGCATCACCGACCAGATATGCAGCAGGCCCTGGCGGATTTCCGCGTCGCTGCGCCAGGCCCGTTCATTGGCCATCATCAATTCGGAAACCCGCAGGCCATGCTGGTTGCACAGCGACAGCAGTTCGGCGGCACTGGAAAAGTCGTACGGCAACTGCACGTCATCGCCTGCTGCTGTGCCGGACTCGACCTCGGCCGCCTCGACGATAAAACCACCGCCCACCGAGTAGTAGGTCTGCTCGAACAGCAGGCCATTTTCGCTAAAGGCGCTCAGCGCCATGGCGTTGGGATGGTAGGGCAGGCTCTCATCGAGCAGCAGCAGGTCGCGTTGCCAGTCGAAGGCAATGTTCAGGCGGCCGCCAAGTTGCAATTCGCCACTGTCGCGTAGCTGTTGGATACGTGGGCCGATGCTGTTGGGGTCGATGCTGTCCGGCCATTCGCCCATCAGGCCCATGACGCAGGCGCGGTCGGTGGCGTGGCCGACGCCGGTGGCAGACAGCGAGCCATACAGGCGGACTTCGACGCGCCAGACCTGGGCCAGCAGGCCTTGGTCGAACAGCGCCTGGGCGAAGGTGGCGGCGGCGCGCATCGGGCCGACTGTGTGGGAACTGGACGGGCCGATGCCGACCTTGAAGAGATCAAAAACACTGATAGCCATGCTAAAGCCTTACAAGCAATGGAGTAGGAATCGCTGCCATTTTTTGTAGGACGAGCGCAATGTCGGCGATACTGCCTACCTCGGTCCACGGTGACCAACGAAACTTCCTAAGACAGGCTTTAGCAGGACTAAACGATGAGTCGTCAATTTCACGCCCAGACTTACGTCTGGCTGCATGTGTTTTCCTGTGCGGCGCGGCACCTGTCGTTCACCCGTTGTGCCGAAGAGCTGCACATCACCCCCGGGGCGGTCAGCCAGCAGATCCGTCAGTTGGAAGAGCGCCTGGGTTTCCGCCTGTTCCATCGGCGCGCCCGTGGCGTCGAGTTGAGTGCCGAAGGCCAGCGCCTGGCGATCACCGTCGGCGAAGCCTATGGCAGCATCGACGCAGAGTTGCGCCGACTGGACGCCGGCATGATCAGCGGCATCCTGCGCCTGCGTTCGATCCCGTCCTTCCTCGGCAAATGGCTGACCCCGCGCCTGCCACGCTTGCAACAGCGCTACCCGGATATCCAGTTGCGCCTGGTGGCCGAGGACAGCAGCGTGGCCCTGCACGAGGGCGACTTCGACCTGGCCATCGACCTGAATGACGGCAGCTACCCGGGGCTGTTATCCACAGCCCTGCTCGATGAACAGATCTTTCCGGTCTGCGCCCCCAGCCTGCTGCGTGGGCGCCCCCCGCTGCACGGCCCGGCGGACCTGGTGCATTTTCCGTTGTTGCACGACATCACCGCCTGGCGGGGCAGCTACGAATACGCGGAATGGGAGTTCTATCTCAACGCCATCGGCTTCGACGGTGCAGATGTACGGCGTGGGCATACGTTCAATCGCAACCACCTGACCATCGAGGCGGCGATTGCTGGCATGGGCGTGGCCATTGCCCGGCGCACGCTGCTCAATGATGAACTGGAGCGCGGCACCCTGATCGTGCCCTTTGGTGTTGCGGTGCCCAACTACAAACGTTACGTGCTGCTGTATGCACCGGGTGCGCTGAGTCATCCGGGCGTACGCGCGGTGCACGACTGGCTGGTGGAAGAGGCGCAGATCTTTCGCGGAATGCACCCTTTGGGTGAGGGGCAGATGTGAGTAATTGTTGCAGTGTTACCAGGCGACCCAACTCCCGACCTTAACAGCGCTTTTGTCCGTTGTCCGACTTTTTCAGCAATGAAAATTTATCTTTTTTTAGGGGTTGAATTGTTTCACCGTCTGCCCAACTCTGTAAGTAAGAGGTCACGGTCACTGAAGATTCAACGCTACACCGGACCTCTCGCGAGCTAGCTGAAATAAGGGATGAACTATGCAAATCCAAGTCAACAGCGATAACCATATTGAAAGCAGCATCCGACTGGAGGAGTGGGTACGTACTACCATTGAGAGCACGCTCGAACGTTATGAAGAAGACCTGACCCGCGTTGAGGTCTACCTGCGGGATGAGAACGGCGACAAGCCCGGTCCCCACGATTTAAGTTGCCGCCTGGAAGCACGGCCAAAAGGCCATCAACCACTGTCGGTGTCCGCCAAGGGCGATACCCTGGAACAGGCGATCGACAGCGCAGCCACCAAACTGGAACACGCGCTGGAACATCTGTTTGGTCGACTGCAAGGCAAGCCACGCGCTGCCGGGAAAAACCAGCCAATCAACAAAGTGAATGAAGACGCACTGGAACAGGAATTCCTGGAAAACGAAAATGCTGTGATCAACGGCTGACCGGTTCTTCATCCTCTACAAGCGGGCCTGCATTTGCAGGCCCGATTTCATTTAGCTGCGTCGGAAAAAATACCGACTCAGCAGCGCCAGCCCACACGCCCCCAACCCTGCAAACAACATGGCCCAACCGGCGCCATGGCGCAGTGCTGCCTGGGCATTGTTGAGTGCCAGCCCCGGCGAATCCAACTTACCCGCTGCAATGTTTTGGCTGATGGCCGGCCAGTCCAGTGCAGTGCTCGCAGGCAACACCTCAGCCAGTTGATGGCTGATGCCCAGCAACAGCACCAGGCCCATCAGCGCGATGTTGATTGCCAAGGTAATTAATCGTGCGCTCAGATCGATGCCCGACGCCATGCCCGCGCGGTCGGCGGACACCGAGCCCGTGGTGGTGTTGGTAGTGGGCGAGTTGGTCAGCGCCAGGCCCACGCCCGTCAGCACGCAGCTAGCCAGTATCAGCCCGATATCCGGGTGTTCGGCCATGTTGATGGCGGCCATGGCCAGAAACCCTATAGCCATCAGTCCCAGGCCCAAGGGGATGACGCCTTCGGCGCCGTAGCGCAGGGCGAGGCGCTCGGCCAGCGGCGGAACCAGCAGGGTCGGCAAGGTGTAGGCGAGCAGGGCCGCACCAGTGGTCAGGGTGTCGTAACCCAGGCCGGCCTGGAAGTACAACGGAAGGTAGATCATGAAAGGCCAGAAGCTGAAGTTCATGCCGATCGAGCCCATCAACGCACCGTTGAAACGGTGGATGCGAAATACCGCGAAGTCGAACATCGGGTGCGCGCTGCGGCGCTCAATCACGATAAACAACAGCAACGCAGCCAGCGCCAGGCCCGCCCAGCCCGGTACAAAGCCATTTTCGCTGCCTTGGGTGATGAAGTAGACCAGGGCAAACACCGACAGCGTCAACGTCAGCATGCCGGCGATATCGAGGCGATGAGCGGCCGGGTCGCGGGATTCTTCCACGCTGACGCGCAGCAGTACCAAGGTGAACAATGTCAGTGGCACATGCACCAGGAACACCCAGCGCCAATCCGCCACGGCCAGGATCAATGCGCCGACCATCGGTCCGAAGCCGAGGCCCACGCCGGCAATCACGCCCCATATGGCAAATGCCCGCGCCCGCGCTGCCGGGTCGCGGAACAGGTGCGAGAGGATGGCGAACTGACAAATCATCATCGCCCCACCGCCAATGCCCTGGACAAACCGCGCGACAATCAGTGTGGAGGCGCTGCCGGCCAGCCCACACACCAGCGAAGCCACGGCAAATACCCACAGGCACAGCACCAGCATGCGTCGACGGCCAAAGCGGTCAGCCAATGTGCCTGCCGCCATCAGCACGCTGGTACAGGCCAGGGTGTAGGCGTTCATGATCCATTGGGCGTCCTGGAAACCGGTGCCCAGTTGCTGTTCCAAGGTGGGCAGGATGATCGGCACGCTGGAAATTTCCAGGCCGAACATCAGTGCCACCAGGCACACGGCGGTGAGGGCCAGGTTGTTTCTGGCGGTGCTGGTTGTATTGGCGGCCGATAAGCTGGCGGCGGGTGGCATGGGATTCTCCTGTGGATAAATGATGGGAGTTATTCTCGCGGGAACTTGGTTCTTTATTCGTGATAAATTTTCTTTGAATAGGGGATTCAAGGGCGACAATTGCACCATGGCCACACCACGTTTTGATGGCGTTGAACTCTTTCTGCAGATCGTCGAAAGCGGCAACCTGACCGAGGCCGCCGAACGGCTCAATCTCACGCGTTCGGCGGTGGGCAAGGGTTTGGCGCGGCTGGAGGCGCGGCTTGGCACGTGTCTGTTGCAGCGTTCGACCCGTCGCCAACGGCTCACCGAAGATGGCCAGGCCTACTACGAACATTGCCTGCGCGCACTGGCGGAACTGGAGGCAGCCGAATCGGTGTTGGAAAGTGGCCGCCAACAGCCACGCGGACGCTTGAGGGTGAGTTTGCCGCTGGCGTTCGGACATCACTACGCGGCGCCCGCACTGTGGGGCTTGATGGCGCGTTATGCAGAACTGGAAATCGAGATTTGCTTCGCCGACCGGCTGGTGGATCTGGCCCAGGAAGGCTTCGACGTGGCCGTGCGAATCGGCCCGCTGCCCGACACCGACCGCCTCAGCGCGCGCCGCCTGGGTGAACAGTCCGTGTGCCTGGCGGCTGCACCGGCTTACTTGCAGCGTGTGGGGCCAATTGAATCGATCGACGACCTCGCCGGCCACCGCGGCATCGCCTATCGCTGCAATACCCCACACCGTTCCCGGGTGGTTTCGCCGCTGCTGATGGACGACCTCCAGGCCGTGGCCGACGCCGCTGTCGCGGGCGTGGGCCTGGCCTGGTTGCCGAGTTGGCTGGTGGCGCACTATGTGCTGCGTGGACAACTGGAAGCCGTGTTGCCCAGCTACCGTGAGCAGCCTTCACCGATCCATGTGATCTGGCCCACGGCGGTTCATATGCCGGCCAAGACGCGCTGTGCCATCGACGCGTTGGTGGCCGGCACGCCGTCGTGCCTGGCGGGCAGTTGATCAGAACGCAGCGCTGACCAGCGGAGCCAGGCTTTTTCATCGGAGTCTTTTGCACATGAGAATATTTATCATTACTATTGGCCTCCGTTGACCCTGCGCTGGCATGGACCGCGCGCAGATTTCCTTTCGTTTCAAGGTCGAAACATGAAAAGCCTCCCCGTTTCCTATCGCCTGGCCGTCACCTCGCGGGTGCTGGCCGCGCTGTTTGGCGGTTACCTCCTCGCGGCACTGGCCAGTATCTGCATGAGCCTGTGGCTGCCCATGGCCCGCGCTGAAGCCGTGGTCAGCGGCATGATGACGTCCTTTCTGGTGTACCTGGTGGCCGTGCTCTGGTGTTTTGCCAGTCGCAGCGCCTGGCAGGCGTGGTTCGGTCTGTTGCTGCCCGGCGTGGTGCTGGCAGCGTTCGGTGGCCTGGGTTACTGGTTGGGGCAATCATGAAAGAGGGCTTCCGTCAGGCCATGGCCTGGTTGCACACCTGGACCGGATTGATCTTCGGCTGGATTCTGTTCGCGATCTTCCTCACCGGTACCTTGTCGTACTTCAACGACGAGATCAGCCACTGGATGCAGCCGGAAATCCCGGTGCGCCAGGTCAGCAGCGAAGCCAGCCTGACGCTGGCGCAGCACTACCTGCAGCAGCACGCCGGCGGTGCCGGGCGTTGGGTGATCAGCCTGCCGAGTGCGCGCGACCCGGGCCTGTCGGTGTCCTGGCAGATGCCGGGCAATGAGGGGCGACGCGGCCCTCGTGAGCAACGCCAACTCGACCCACTCAGTGGTGAGGTGCTGCAGGTGCGCGATACCCGCGGCGGCGACTTCTTCTATCGCTTCCACTACCAGTTGCAGATGCCCCACCCGTGGGGCCGCTGGTTATCCACCAGCGCGGCAATGCTGATGCTGGTGGCGTTGATCACCGGGATCATCACCCACAAGAAAATCTTCAAGGACTTCTTCACCTTCCGCCCGCGCAAGGGCCAGCGCTCCTGGCTCGACGGGCACAACGCGGTGGGGGTGCTGGTGCTGCCGTTTCACCTGATGATCACCTACAGCAGCCTGGTGATCTTCATGTACATGGTGATGCCGGCGAGCATCCTGGTGGCTTACCAGGGCGATACCGACAGCTTCTTCAGTGAGCTGTTCCCGGCGTCCGAGTCACCCAAGGCCCAGGGCCAGCCCGGGCAGTTGCTGGCGCTGGCGCCTTTTGTCGAGCGGGCGCGTGAACAGTGGGGCGGCGGCCAGGTGCGCCTGGTGACGGTGAGCCATCCAGGCGACGTCAAGGCCACGGTGAATGTCATGCGCAGCAGCGCCGACCGGGTGATGTATGAGTTCGGCAGTGCCGTGGCGTTCGACGGGGTCAGCGGCGCGTTTCTCACGGCTGATCCGGCACGTCCGGCGCCCATGGCCATTGCGGGCAGTTTCTACGGTTTGCACCTGGGGCATTTTGCCGGTCCGACCCTGCGCTGGCTGTACTTTATCTGTGGCTTGGCCGGCACCGCGATGATCGGCACCGGGCTGGTGATCTGGCTCGGCAAGCGCCAGTTGAAACATGCCAAGAGCGGCGTGATGCCGTTCGAGTTGCGGCTGGTGGAGGTGCTCAACATCGCCAGCATGTCGGGGCTGCTGATCGCAGTGGCGGTGTTCTTCTGCGCCAACCGCCTGTTGCCGGTGAACCTGGCCGAGCGTGGCGAGTGGGAGGTCAACAGCTTTTTCATCGCCTGGGGCTTGAGCCTGCTGCATGCCTTGGTGCGTCGTGGTCGCGTGGCCTGGGTCGAGCAACTGGCACTGGCCGCCGGGTTGTTCTGTGCGGTGCCGCTGTTGGACGCCTTGAGCAGCGAGCAGTCGTTGCGCATGTTGTTGGCGCAAGGCGACTGGGCCCGTCTGGGCTTTGACCTGACGTGCCTGGGCAGTGGTGTGTTTCTCGCCTGGGCGGCATGGAAGATGAGGCGTGCCGCGCAGCTCGGCGGCAAAGCCCCGGCGCGTGCGGTGCGTGCGCCGAGTGTCAGATCCAAAGTCGAGGTGAACTGAATGCTGCTGCCCGTGTTGCTGAGCTACAGCGGATTTACCGCGTTGTGCCTGTCGATGGACCGCCATCATCGCGACCTGCTCGCCCGTACGCCGACGACGCGTGTGCGGCGGCTGCTGCAGTTGTGTGGCTGGTCGCTGTTGGGCCTGTCTTTGGCGGCGGCCGTTCTGGCCACCGGCTGGAGCCTGGGCCTGGTCGAGTGGTGCGCGGCCCTGATGGCCAGCGCCATGCTGCTGGTGTGGTTGCTGCCATATCGGCCGCGCCTGGTGATGCTCATGGCGGCCCTCGGGCTGCTATTCAGCCCACTGGTCGCGTTGGCGCTGGGGTAGGCGAGGCGAGCCGAATGATCAGCATGCCCCCTGAACCGCAGAAGGCCGACGGTAGCGACAGCCCGAGCGGCCGTGCGCATTTTCTCCAGGTGTTTTTGTCCCAGCGCTCGCAGATGGAAGCCTTGGTCAGTCGGCGGGTGGGGTGTCGGGCGACGGCGGCCGACCTGGTGCAAGACCTGTTCCTGCGGTTCTGGCGGCGGCCGTTGGTGCAGGTCGAGGAACTCAGCACGTATTTGCTGCGTTGCGCCGGCAACATCGCCATCGATCACCTGCGCAGCGAAGGCGCCCGCGGCCGGTTGAGCGAAGGCTGGCTGCCGGAGCAGCAGGACAATCTTGGGGTGGAGCCGCAAGCGGCGCTCGAAGCCGGCAATGACTTGCGCCATGTCGAAGCCGCGCTGCGCAGTTTGCCCGAGCGCACCCGACAGATTTTTTTGCTCAACCGCATCCACGGCCGCAAGTACGCGCAGATTGCCAAGGTCATGGGCGTGTCCCAGAGTGCCGTGGAAAAACATATGATGCGCGCGCTCGAAGCCTGCAAGGCCAGTCTGCGGGACCCCGAATCACGTACGCCAGGGAAAGCCCCGTGAACCACGACACTCGCGTCCTGCCGACGCCCGCGCAGGAACAGGCCGCACTGGCCTGGCTGAGCCTGTTGCACGATCAGCCAAGCAGTGGCGATCAAGCGACCTTCAGTCATTGGCTGCAGGCCGATCCTGCCCACGCCGAGGCGTATGCCCAGGCCCAGGTGATCTGGGAACTCAGCGAAGTGCCCGCGCGTACCCTGGCCGATGAAGATGCCTTGGCCTTGCAGGGCTACCTGAATGCGATGAACCGCTCGCGGCGTTCGACTGTGCGGCGCTGGTCGGGTGGGCTGGCGTTGGCCGCCAGCCTGCTGCTGATGGTGTCGATGGGGGCGGGCTGGCAGCCGTCGCGCTGGTTCGATGACCTGGGCGCCGACTATGTCTCGGCGCCGGGGCAGGTGCGCAGCGTGACCCTGGCCGATCAGTCAGTGATCACCCTGGATGCCGACAGCGCCATTGCCGTGGATTTCAGCCGCGGTGAACGGCACGTCGAGGTGCGACGGGGGGCTGCGTTTTTCAGCGTCAGCCACACGGGTGAACCCTTTGTGGTCGATGCCAACCAAGGCGAGGCGCGAGTCCTCGGCACCCAGTTCGAAGTGCGCCTGCAACCCATGGGCGCGCAGGTCAGCGTGCTCTCGGGACGGGTCGGCGTCACCCCGGGCAAAGGTGCCGAGCAGCAGGTGCTGGGCGCCGACCAGCAAGTGGCCTACAGCGCCGGCCAGGCCCGTGCCCTGCAAGCTATCGATGCGCAGGCGCAACTGGCCTGGCGCCAGGGCTGGCTGAATTACTACAAGGCACCCCTGGCCGACGTGGTGCAGGACCTGCAGCGTTATTACCCGGGGCGAATTGTCCTGCTCAACGATGAACTGGGCACGCGCCGTATCAGCGGCAGCTTCCCCAGCCACGACCCGCAAGCAGTCCTGGCATCGTTGCAAGGGCTGCTGGGCTTCGAGCAGAACCACCTGGGCAGCCTGATCATCCTGCGCTAAAGGCCCCAGCAATACCCGCGTAGCAGCTACAGATCGCGGGTGTGCAATTATTTTTGCGGATCAGATGAGGTAAAACCGAGCGCCATCCGTGTAGTGGTGAAAGTGCGAATTGTTCGCATCGGTTGCGTTACTACACATGGGTCCAAGCAATGAAGTCCAGGGCAAGTTCGGTGGCAGGCGGTTCGGTCAAACAATGGTTCGGGGGCTCGGTCCTGGTGGTGGCGTTGTCAGCGCTGAACATGGCCCAGGCCGCGCAGCCCAGTGAGCAGCACAGCGCCCAATTTCGCTTCGATATCGCCGCCAAACCCTTGCCCCAGGCCCTGAGCGATTTCAGTCGGGTGACCGGGATCAGCGTGGTCTACACCGATGAAGCCCCGTATGGCGTGACAGCGCCAGCTATTAGTGGGCAGATGAGTGCCGAGCAAGCCATGCAGCGGCTGTTGAGCGGGTCGGCAATGACGTTCCGCCAGACCGACGGTCATACCCTGGTCCTGGAACCAGTGCCCAGCGCCGGCGTCCTGAACCTGGGGGCGACCACCATCACCTCAGTGCAGGACGCGTCGCTGAGCTACCAGCCGCCGGCAACCACCTCGATTGCGCGCTCCTCGGCCACGCTGCAGGAAATCCCCCAGACCATCAACGTGGTCGCCGCCCAGGTCTTGCGTGATCAGGCGCCGCGTAACCTCGACGATGCCCTGGCCAATGTCAGCGGCATCACCCAGGGCAATACGCTGGGCAGCACCCAGGACTCGGTGATGACTCGCGGTTTTGGTGACAACCGCAACGGTTCGATCATGCGCGACGGCATGCCGATCGTGCAGGGACGTGGACTGAATGCCTCGGTGGATCGGGTCGAGGTGCTGAAGGGGCCGGCCTCCCTGCTCTACGGGATCCAGGACCCGGGCGGGGTGGTGAACATGGTCAGCAAGAAACCCCAGATGCAGGCTTACAACGCCCTGACCGCACGCGGCTCGAGCTACGGCGACGGCAAGAACGGCAGCGGCGGCAGCCTGGACAGCACCGGCGCACTGGGGGAATCCGGACTGGCCTATCGGTTGGTGCTGGACCACGAAGACGAAGATTACTGGCGCAATTTCGGCACCCACCGCGAGAGCCTGGTCGCACCGTCGCTGGCCTGGTACGGCGACCGCACCACGCTGCAATTTGCCTACGAACATCGCGAATTCCTCTCGCCATTCGACCGTGGCACCGCCATCGATCCGCTGACCAATCACCCGTTGGACATTCCGGCGGAGCGACGTCTCGACGAGCCGTTCAATAATATGCAAGGTCGCTCGGACCTCTACCACTTCGAGGCCGACCACCAACTCAACGACAACTGGAGCGCGCACTTCGGCTACAGCTGGAACCGCGAAACCTACGACGCCAGCCAGGTCCGCATCACCGCGATCGACCCGGCGAAGGGCACGCTGACCCGCAACATGGACGGCACCCAGGGCGCCCTCAGCACCGACCGCTTCACCACCGTCAGCCTGCAGGGCCAGGTCGAGACGGCCGGCATCCAACACGACCTGGTGCTGGGGGTGGATGACGAGTACCGCAAGATCTACCGTGCCGACCTGATCCGCCAGAAAAGCCGGGCGCCGTTGTTCAGCTACCTCGATCCGGTCTATGGTCGAGAGGTGGCGGGCACCACCGTCAGCGCCGCGGACAGCGCGCAGACCGACCTGCTGCGCAGCGACTCGGTGTTCCTGCAGGACTCGATTCACCTGAACGAGCAGTGGATCCTCGTCGCCGGGGGGCGTTTCCAGGAGTACGACCAGTACGCCGGCAAGGGCCGTCCGTTCAAGGCCAACACCGACACCAACGGCCAGAAGTGGGTGCCCCGCGCCGGCCTGGTGTATCGCTACAGCGATGCGTTGTCGTTCTATGGCAGCTACACCGAATCCTTCAAGCCCAACTCCACCATTGCCCCGCTGAGCGGCAGCAGCACGGTGCTCGATGGTAGCGTCGCGCCGGAACAGGCCAAGTCCTGGGAGCTGGGAGCCAAGCTCGATCTGCCGGGGCGCATGACCGGCAATATCGCGCTGTTCGACATCAAGAAGCGCAACGTGCTGGTGGCCAACTCCGAGGGGCCGGTGACGATCTACAGTGCGGCGGGCGAGGTCCGCTCGCGGGGGTTGGAAATCGACCTGAGCGGGCAGTTGAGCGAGCGCTGGAGCATGATCGGCAGCTACGCCTACACCGACGCCGAGGTCACTGAAGACCCGACCTACCAGGGCAAGAAATTGCAAAACGTCGCCCGCAATAGTGGGTCACTGTCGGCGGTCTACGACTTCGGCAGCCTGATCGGTGGTGATCAACTGCGCGTCGGGGCTGGCGCGCGCTATGTCGGCGAACGGGCCGGTAACGCAGTCAACGACTTTGACCTGCCGGGCTACACCGTGGCGGATGCCTTCGCCACCTATGACACTCGGCTCGACGGGCAGAAGGTCAAGTTCCAGCTCAACGTGAAGAACCTCTTCGACCGCACCTACTACACCTCGGCCGCCAGCCGCTTTTTTGTCTCGATGGGCGATTCGCGGCAGGTGTCGTTGTCCAGTACCTTGGAGTTTTGAGAGCGGGTCGAGGGAACCCAAGCAACGAAATGCTTGCTAAAAAGTAGCGGGTTGACGGTGAGTGCCGGCTTAGCGTCTTGTCGGCACTGGAGCATGACTCATGATGAGTCACGCCAGTTGCCCGCCCGCTGAGTCGGGGGCTATGCATAAAAGGACTTTTATGATTACCCGAAAATGTTTTTACAGAGGGGGGCTAGCCATTGCCCTGGCCCTGTTACTGAGTGCTTGTGCCTCGGTACCCAGGAGCGAATCGGTCAATACCCTCGATCAACTGCTCAATGATCCAGTCCTGGAGGGCTCCCTGGTCTCTCTGACTGTTCGCGATGCCGATACAGGAACCTCGCTCTATCAGCGCAATGGCATGACGCGGTTGCTGCCAGCCTCCGGCCTGAAGCTCCTGACCACGGCAGCCGCCATGGAGGTGCTGGGAGCCGAATTTGGTTTTTCGACTCAGGTGTTGACTGCTGGACAGTTGAAAGGCGATCGACTGGACGGCGACCTGTACCTTCGAGGTAGCGGCGACCCGAGCATTCAGGCCGAGGATTACCAGCGGTTGGCCGCTGACCTGGCCGCACTTGGCATAAAGCGTGTCAGGGGTAATGTGCTCATCGACGACACCGCGTTCGATTCCGTCAGGCTGGGAGTCGATTGGGCCAATGATGATGAAAGTGCTGCCTATGCGGCGCAGATTTCAGCTCTGAGCCTGTCTCCCGACAGTGATTTTGATGCCGGCACGGTTATCGTCACCGCCCGCGCCACCGTTGAGGGCGACCCGGTCGTCGTCAATATCCACCCGGCAAACACGATTATGACGGTTACCAACAGTGTGACCATCGGTGCTGCCAATACCCTCAGGGTCAGTCGTGAACATGGCAGCAATCGACTGTTGGTCAGCGGGACATTGCCAGCCGGCACCGCTGCTCGCAAATGGGTCAGTGTCTGGGAACCGACCCGTCTGGTGGCGGATGTTTTCCATCGGGCCCTGATAGCCCAGGGTATAAAGGTCGATGGGCGCACGGTGATCGGAGTGACCACTCCCTCAGGAGCAAGGCCGTTGGCCGCTCATGACTCGTTGCCTTTGGCGCAGTTGCTGACACCCCTGCTCAAGCTATCGAACAACAACATGACAGAAGTTTTACTTAAAACGATGGGGCGTAGCACCGGCAATGTGGGTACTGCCGAGTCTGGCATCGCCGTGGTCAACAGCTTCTTGCAGCGGCACGGGCTTCAGGGCAGCGCGATTGTTCAGGTCGACGGATCGGGCTTGTCCCGACGCAACCTGATTTCGACGCAAAGCCTGACGGATCTGTTGTTACGTGTGCGTCATCAACCCTGGTTCGACTACTGGTATGCGGCACTGCCGATTGCAGGCAACCCTGAACGGATGCTCGGCGGTACCTTGCGTAATCGTCTGCGTGGAACCTTTGCGCAGGATAACTTGCACGCCAAGACCGGAACGATGACTGCGGTTTCGTCGTTATCCGGATACCTGCGCAGCGTAGAGGGACGTGCGCTGGTATTTGCCATGATTTCCAACAACTACCTGGCCGAAGGTGCTGCAGTTAAAAGTCTGGAAGACAAGGTCGCCGTGGCCCTGACCCAATGGAGTGACTGAGCTCAGATGCGCGACAACGCCTGGCGGTAGTCGCCGGGCGTGCCGTGCATGGCCTGGCGGAAGCGGTTGGTGAAGTGGCTGGCGCTGGCAAAACCGCAGGCCAGGGCAATCTCGCCCAAGGGTTGCCGGGTGCTGCGCAGCAGGTACCGGGCCTGGGCCAGGCGGCGGGCCAGCAGGTATTGATGGGGCGGCAGGCCGAAGCTTTCACGGAACATCCGCGCAAAGTGGTACTCCGACAGCGCGCACAGGGCCGCGAGTTGGCCAAGGCTGATGGACTGCTCCAGATGACTGTCGATGTACTCCACCAGCAGCCGTCGTTGATGGGCGGCCAGGCCACCCTTGAGTCGCAGCCCCTGACGCAGGCCAACCTGGTTGAGCAGGGTGTGGCTGAGCATTTCGTGGGCCAGGCTGCTGGTCAGCAGGCGCTCGCCGGGTTCATCCCAGTCCAGGGCGATCAGTTGGTGAAAGCGTCGGGCCTGCAACGGGTCGTCAAGAAAGGTGCCTTCGCGCAGGTGCAGCGCACGGGGTTCGCGATCGAGCAGGGTGACGCAGCCGAGGGCGAACTGTTCCTGGCTGAAGTACAGGTGGGCCAGGCGGATTTCACCGTTGATCACCCAGGCCGACTGATGTTCGGCGGGTAACACGCAGAGCTTGTTCGGGCCGCCCGTGGTACCAGGCTGTTCGCGGCGGAAGGTCCCGGTGCCACCGGCCAGGTAGCAGGACAGGGTGTGATGCCCCGGGGCTTGGTAATCCTGGGCGTCGTGATAGTTGCTCCACAGGGCTGCAGCCATGCCGTCACCGAGCTCGGCGCTGTGCTCGAGACGAGCATGGGGCGAGCGGTTGAGGGCTTGAAACACTTGCAGGGTTTCCAGTGCGGGCATGATCGTTTCTCCAACGTCTTGCATCCTACTCCGTCGGCCTTTCGGTGCCAGCCCGGCAACGGATAAAAGCGCAAGTTTATGCAAGCGCGCCACACGCCTGCGGCACAGACTGAAGGCCATCTTCAGGAGTTGCCGCCATGAACCTCTCGTTATACCTGCTGACTGTGCTGATCTGGGGCACCACCTGGATCGCCTTGAAACTGCAATTGGGGGTCGTGGCCATACCGGTGTCGATTGTCTATCGCTTTGGCCTGGCCGCCCTGGTGTTGTTCGTGATCCTTCTGCTCAGTCGCAAGCTACAGGTAATGAACCGTCGTGGGCACCTGATCTGCGTGGCCCAGGGGCTGTGCCTGTTCTGCATCAATTTCATGTGTTTCCTCTATGCCAGCCAGTGGATCCCCAGCGGCCTGGTCGCCGTGGTGTTCTCCACCGCGACGCTATGGAATGCGTTGAATGCGCGGGTGTTCTTCGGCCAGAAAATCGCCCGTAACGTGCTGATGGGCGGGGCACTGGGCCTGGGCGGGTTGGGGTTGTTGTTCTGGCCGGAGCTGGCGGGGCACACTGCCAGCCCGCAGACGCTGTTGGGCTTGGGCCTGGCGTTGCTCGGTACGCTATGTTTTTCGGCGGGCAACATGCTCTCCAGCCTGCAACAGAAAGCCGGTCTCAAGCCCCTGACCACCAACGCCTGGGGCATGGCCTATGGGGCGGCGATGCTGTCGCTGTACTGCCTGGTCAAGGGCATTCCCTTCGACATGGAATGGAACAGCCGTTACATCGGTTCGCTGTTGTACCTGGTGATTCCGGGGTCGGTAATCGGTTTTACCGCTTACCTGACGCTAGTTGGGCGCATGGGCCCGGAGCGTGCGGCCTATTGCACGGTGCTGTTTCCGGTGGTGGCGTTGAATGTCTCGGCGTTCGTCGAGGGCTATCAATGGACTGCGCCGGCACTGGCCGGCCTGGTGCTGGTGATGCTGGGCAACCTGCTGGTGTTTCGCAAACCCGCTGTGCGGATCAACTCGGTCAAAGCCGGTCTGGCATGAGCGGGGCCGTGTGTTAGTTGTCGTTATCCAGCGACAGATAGATTAACGCGGGAAACATATATTCGAGATTACTGCGGGCCCAATCGAAGGCGTTGCGGTTAGTCGAGTATTCCATGTCAAACCATTCGTTGAGAATGATGATGTACATGACGTAGTAAACAGTGATGGCAGTGGTCAAACCGACGATTGCCATTTTTTTTGCGCTGCGAAACTCCTTATGGCTGGCATTGATGTTTCGATAAAGCTGATAGGTGCCAATCAGGCAGCATAACGTAAAGATGGTTTCCAGGGTGATGATCGTCCAGTAGAAACGATGATGGAACAACTTCGATGTTACGGCCCTGTAGCGTCGTGAGTCGTTGCCTTCGGTGCTCGTCATGCTGAGGATGTCACCGACATATTCGTAGTAGGCCGTATAGTCGGTGTAGTTGTTGATAAGGGTAAATATTCCGAACACGCCGGCCATTAATACAACTAGTATTTTGCTGCGCCGTATTGCGCAAATAGTGGTGAATTTTGTCATGCGCGTTATCTCCGATTGTTAGCCGCATTTAATGCGCTTTTTTGTGCTAGTCGAAGTTATAACGCGCGTGCGAAAGTTTGTCGCGAGGCGAGTGGCGACTTTTGTCGCTTGATGTTGTGCGGTCGTTAGTTGGTTAGTTGTTGTGGCAGGTCGAAGTAGTCTGCGTAGTGGCGCATGAAGTTGGCGGCACGTATGCAACAACGTGCCGCCGGCCCCTCATCCTTGCCACACCTGCGGGTTGACCAGGTCTTGCGGCCGTTCGCCCAGTAAGGCGCTGCGCAAATTGGCCAGGGCGCGGTTCGCCATGGCGTCGCGGGTTTCGTGAGTGGCGGAGCCGATGTGCGGCAAGGTCACGGCGTTTTTCAGGGCAAACAGCGGCGACTGTGCCAGCGGTTCCTTTTCATAGACGTCCAGCCCCGCACCGCGGATCCGGTTGTCTTGCAGGGCCTGGATCAATGCCGCTTCATCGACCACCGGGCCACGGGAAATATTCACCAGAATTGCGCTGGATTTCATCAGGCCCAGTTCACGATGACTGATCAAATGGCGAGTCTTGTCGCTGAGCGGCACCACCAGGCAGACGAAGTCGGCTTCGGCCAGCAATTGCTCGAGGCTACGAAATTGCGCGCCCAGTTCCTGTTCCAGTGCGCTCTTGCGGCTGTTGCCGCTGTACAGGATCGGCATGTTGAAGCCCAGGCGACCACGTCGGGCAATGGCCGCGCCGATATTGCCCATGCCGACAATGCCCAGGGTCTTGCCGTGCACATCACAACCGAACAACGGCGCGCCGACACTGGCTTGCCATTGCCCGGCCTTGGTCCAGGCGTCCAGTTCGGCGACTCGCCGAGCGCTGCTCATCAGCAGGGCGAAGGCCAGGTCGGCGGTGCTTTCGGTCAGCACGTCCGGGGTGTTGGTGAGCATGATCCCGCGTTCGTTGAAGTAGTCCAGGTCATAGTTGTCGTAGCCCACCGACACACTGGAGACCACTTGCAGTTGCCCGGCGTTTTCCAGTTGCGCCCGGCCCAGCTTGCGTCCGACGCCGATCAGGCCGTGGACGTGGGGCAGGGCTTCGTTGAACTGGGCGTTGATATCACCCTGCTTGGGGTTGGGCACGATCACGTTGAAGTCTTGTTGCAGGGACTCGACCATGGCAGGCGAGACACGGCTGAAGGCAAGGACAGTCTTTTTCATCGCAGGAAGGCTCGTCAGGCGGGGGAGAATGCCAAGCAAGCTATCATTCTTGCTGGGGTTTGCGCGAGTCCCGGGATGATTTGGATAGCCTCGGTAGACGTGGCTTAGGGTTGCGCCCTTTTTCTCTAATGTGGGAGCGGGCTTGCCCGCGATGGCGATCTCTGCCGGCAATCCCCCCAATCCCCCGTAGCAGCTGTCGAGCCCGCGAGGCTGCGTTCGAGGACGCACTCCTCGCCGCGTTTCATTTACCGACGGTGCAGGTGAATCAAGCGCGCAATCAGTTGCTGAGCCGCGCCCCACTCAAACTGCCACTGAGCTCATACGCCGTCAGTTCCGCCTGATGGGCTGCGAGGATTTCCGGAAGCGAGCCCCGCAGGTATTCCACCCAGGTCTTGATCTTGGCATCCAGGTACTGGCGCGACGGGTAGATGGCGTACAGGTTCAGCTCCTGGGAGCGGTAGTTGGGCATCACCCGTACCAGCGTGCCGTTGCGCAACCCTTCAATCGCCGCGTACACCGGTAGCACGCCTACCCCCATGCCGCTGGTGATCGCGGTTTTCATCGCATCGGCGGAGTTCACCAGGAACGGCGAGCTGTTGATGGTGACCATTTCCTGGCCTTCGGGGCCGTCGAACAGCCATTTTTCCAGGGGGATCACCGGGCTCACCAGGCGCAGGCAGGCGTGGTTCAGCAAGTCGCTGGGCTTGTGTGCGCAGCCATTGGCTTTGACGTAGGCCGGTGAGGCACAGACGATGCTGTAGGTGATGCCCAGGCGCTGGGAGACGAAGCCTGAGTCCGGCAGTTCGCTGGCGAGCACGATGGACACGTCGTAGCCCTCGTCCAGCAGGTCCGGCACGCGGTTGGCCAGGGTCAGGTCGAAGGTCACGTCGGGGTGGGTCTTGCGGTAGCGCGCAATTGCGTCGATCACGAAGTGCTGGCCGATCCCGGTCATGGTGTGCACTTTCAACTGCCCGGCCGGACGCGCATGGGCGTCGCTGGCTTCGGCCTCGGCTTCTTCGACATAGGCCAGGATCTGTTCGCAGCGCAGCAAATAGCGTTTGCCGGCTTCGGTCAGGGCAATGCGCCGGGTGGTGCGGTTGAGCAGGCGGGTTTGCAGATGGGCCTCAAGGTTGGAGACCGCGCGCGAGACATTGGCTGTAGTGGTATCAAGCTGCACGGCGGCGGCGGTAAAACTGCCGGCCTCGGCGACACAGCTGAAGGCGCGCATGTTTTGCAAAGTGTCCATGGGGAGCTCTCAAGGGAGATGGCAAATTGTGACACGAAGTTACAAGGTTCAGGCATTCAACCAAGGGATTATCTCGCTAACGGTAACAAAGATTCACAAGATTCCCAGCTTATCGCCGCGCAGGCCCAGCCCTAGAATCGTGCCGATTGGAAATCTCCCCCTCCTCAGGAATTTGCAGCAGTGCCGCGTCGCATCAACAGAGAGTTGAAGACTCTCAGTGTCTGGGCTTTATCGTTAGCAATCAGCGGCTGCATCGGAACCGGAGGTATTGCCCCACAAGGCAAGGCACTCGATGCCAATACATTGGCCACAGATGTCGCCATCCAGAGCGCGATCCAGGATGCTCACTGGCCCAGCGCCCAGTGGTGGCAGGCCTATGGCGATCCGCAGCTCAATGCCTGGGTCGACCTGGCTTTGCAGGGTAGCCCAAGCATGGCCATGGCCGCGGCGCGAGTGCGCCAGGCCCGGGCCATGGCCGGGGTGGTGGAATCCGCCGAGTCGTTGCAGGTCAACGCCGACAGCACCCTCAAGCGCCACAACTGGCCCACCGATCAGTTCTACGGCCCGGGCGAGTTGGCCAACTCCACCACCTGGGATAACAACGCCGCACTGGGTTTCAGCTACGCGCTGGATCTCTGGGGGCGCGAAAGCAATGCCAGCGAGCGAGCCGTCGACCTGGCCCACATGAGCGCCGCCGAAGCGCGCATGGCCCAGCTCGAACTGCAGAACAACGTGGTGCGGGCCTACATCCAGCTTTCCCTGCATTACGCCCAGCGCGACATCATCGCGGCGACCCTGGCCCAGCAACAACAGATTCTCGATCTGGCGCAAAAGCGCCTGGACGGCGGCATCGGCACCCATTTTGAAGTCAGCCAGGCGCAGACCCCGTTGCCGGAAACCCATCGCCAACTGGACGCGCTGGACGAAAGCATCGCCCTGAGTCGCAACCAGCTCGCTGCCTTGGCCGGCAAGGGCCCGGGGGAGGGCGCGCGTTTGCAGCGTCCGACCCTGGCCCTGGGGGCGCCATTGAAGCTGCCGTCGGCGCTACCGGCGCAATTGCTCGGGCAACGTCCAGACGTGGTTGCCAGCCGCTGGCAGGTAGCGGCCCAGGCGCGCGGTATCGAGGTGGCGCACGCCGGCTTCTACCCCAATGTCGACCTGGTCGGCAGCCTCGGCTACATGGCCACCGGCGGTGGGGCGCTGGAGTTCCTGACCGGCAAGAAACTCAACTACAGCGTGGGCCCGGCGATCTCCCTGCCGATCTTCGACGGTGGGCGCCTGCGTGCGGAACTGGGTGAGGCCGCGGGCGGTTATGACCTGGCCGTGGCCAAGTACAACCAGACCCTGGTCAATGCCCTCAAGGGCATCTCCGATCAGTTGATCCGCCGTGAGTCGATGGACAAGCAGCGAGATTTCGCCGCCGAGTCGGTGGCTGCCGCGCAGAAAACCTATGACATCGCGATGATCGCCTACCAGCGCGGCCTGACCGACTACCTCAATGTGCTCAACGCGCAAACCCTGCTGTTGCGCCAGCAACAGGTGCAGCAGCAGGTCCAGGCCGCACGCTTGAGTGCCCACGCCGAACTGGTCACAGCCCTGGGTGGTGGCCTCGGAACCGGCGCCGATGCGCCCGCCGAGGGCCAACTGCAGGCGCCGCCCACCCCAGCCATTCTTTCTGCCCTCGACCACTGACAGGACACCATGACTCCCTTGCCTGCACCACTGCGCTGGCTGTACGCCCTTGACTGGCGCCGTGGTTTTTTCGACTGGGCACGCAGCGACGGCGTGACCTGGGTCTACATCTTCAAGGTGCTGATAGCCGCATTCTTGACCCTGTGGCTGGCCATGCGCCTGGAGTTGCCGCAACCGCGTACGGCGATGATCACGGTGTTCATTGTCATGCAACCGCAGAGCGGCCAAGTGTTTGCCAAGAGTTTTTACCGCTTCCTCGGGACCCTGGCGGGTTCGGCGGTAATGGTCGGGTTGATCGCCTTGTTCGCGCAGAACACCGAGCTGTTCCTTGGCACCCTGGCGATCTGGGTCGGGATCTGTTCGGCGGGTGCGGCGCGTTATCGCAACTTCCGCGCCTACGGTTTTGTGCTCGCCGGCTACACCGCCGCGATGGTCGGCCTGCCGGCCCTGGCGCACCCGGAAGGGGCGTTCATGGCGGCGGTATGGCGGGTACTGGAAATCTCCCTGGGGATCCTCTGCGCGACCCTGGTCAGCGCCGCGATCCTGCCGCAAACCGCCAGCGCTGCGATGCGCAATGCCTTGTACCAACGCTTCGGGGTGTTCGCCCTGTTCGTCACCGACGGCCTGCGCGGGCGCAGTCAGGCCGACAGCTTTGAACGGCGCAACGTCGGTTTCATCGCCGAAGCCGTGGGCCTGGAAGGGCTGCGCAGCGTCACGGTGTTCGAAGACCCGCACATGCGGCGGCGCAACGGTCGGCTCAGTCGCCTGAACAGCGAGTTCATGGGCATCACCACCCGTTTCAATGCCTTGCACCAGTTGCTTGAGCGCCTGCGTGGCAGCGGCGCCGACCAGGTGATCGCGGCGATCAAGCCAGGCTTGCAGGACCTTGCCGAATTGCTCGACGGCTTTTCTGGCCGGGCCCTGACCCATGCCGATGCGGCGCGCCTGGCGATGCAACTGGCTGACTACAAGGATGGGCTGAGGGCGCGAGTGCGTAGCCTGCGCGCGAGCTTCCAGGAGAGCGCGCCAAGCGACGCCGATCAACTGGATTTTCATACCGCCTATGAGCTGCTCTATCGGTTTGTCGACGAGCTGCACAGCTATGCCCAGACCCACGCCTCGCTGGCCGAGCACAGCCACGAACGCGAGCAGTGGGATGAGCCCTACACCCCGAAAACCAACTGGCTGGCCTCGGCCGCCTCGGGGATTCGGGCCGCGTTCATTCTGTTGGTGCTGGGCAGCTACTGGGTCGCCACGGCCTGGCCGAGCGGCGCCACCATGACCTTGATCGCGGCGGCCACGGTGGGTCTTTCCGCCGCCACGCCGAACCCCAAGCGCATGGCCTTCCAGATGGCCTGCGGCACATTGCTGGGCGCGTTGATCGGCTTCGTCGAGATGTTTTTCATCTTCCCCTGGATCGATGGTTTCCCGCTGCTGTGCGTGATGCTGGCGCCGGTGGTCGTGCTCGGCTCGTTCCTCTCGTCACGGCCGCAATATGCCGGGGTTGGCCTGGGCTTGCTGATCTTCTTCAGCACCGGTTCGGTGCCGGACAACCTGACGATCTACAACCCCTACACCTTCATCAACGACTACATCGCCATGGTCATGGGCATGCTGGTGTGCGCGGCAGCCGGGGCAATCATTCTGCCGCCCAACAGCCGCTGGTTGTGGCGCCGCCTGGAGCAGGACCTGCGCGGGCAAGTGGTGTATGCCATCAGCGGCAAGCTCAAAGGCCTGGCATCGAGTTTCGAAAGCAGCACCCGCGATTTGCTGCACCAGGCCTATGGCCTGGCGGTCGGGCAGCCCCAGGTGCAACGGGATCTGCTGCGCTGGATGTTCGTGGTGCTGGAAGTCGGCCACGCGATCATCGAGTTGCGCAAGGAGCAGGCGATCCTGCCGGTGCATCCGGCCTATGCCGAATCGCAACCCTGGCGGCAGGCGATCCGGGTCATGGGCCGCGCCTTGGTGCGGCTATTCCTGCAACCGGGGCAGAGCAACCTGGAGCGCGCACTGGTAGCCGTCGATCATGCCATCAGCCGAGTCCAGGCCGCCGACGAACCCTTCGCCCCGCACTTCGACACCTCGCCGCTGCGCCGGGTGAAGAGCTACCTGCATTTCATCCGCACTTCGCTGCTCGACCCGCAATCGCCGCTGGCCGCCCTGCAAGGACCTGACCATGCCTCGTGAAATTGCTTTCCATGGCGTCTACATGCCGACCATGACCCTGATGTTTTTCATCGCCGCGGCACTGGCCTGGGCGCTGGATCGGTTCTTGTCCGGGTTCGACCTGTACCGTTTTTTCTGGCACCCGGCGCTGTTGCGCCTGAGCCTGTTCATTTGCTTGTTCGGCGCCTTGGCGCTGACTGTCTACCAGTGAGACCGCTTCGATGAAAAAGCTTTTCAGCCTGCTCGCTACCCTGTTGGTGCTGGCCCTTGCGATGTGGATCGGCCGGACCCTCTGGGTGCATTACATGAACACCCCCTGGACCCGCGATGGCCGGGTACGTGCCGACATCATCAATGTCGCCGCCGACGTCAGCGGTGAAGTGGTGGACGTACCGGTGCGCGATAACCAGTTGGTGAAACGCGGTGAGCTGCTGATGCAGATCGACCCCGAGCACTACCTGATCGCGGTCAAGCAGGCGCAGTCGCTGGTGGCCTCGCGCAAGGCCACCTGGGAGATGCGCAAGGTCAACGCCCACCGGCGCGCCGACCTCGACAACCTGGTGATCTCGCGCGAGAACCGTGACGACGCCAGCAACATCGCCGACTCGGCGCTGGCGGACTACCAGCACGCCCAGGCGCAGCTGGAAGCAGCGCAACTGAACCTCAAGCGCACCAAGGTGCTGGCTGCGGTGGACGGCTATGTCACCAACCTCAACGTGCATCGCGGCGACTACGCGCGCATCGGCGAGCCGAAAATGGCGGTGGTCGACATGAACTCGTTCTGGGTCTACGGCTTCTTCGAAGAAACCAAACTGCCCCGGGTGCGCGTCGGCGATCAGGCCGACATGCAGTTGATGAGCGGAGAGGTCCTCAAGGGCCATGTGGAAAGCATTTCCCGCGGCATCTACGACCGCGACAACCCCGAAAGCCGCGAACTGATCGCCGACGTCAACCCGACCTTCAACTGGGTGCGCCTGGCGCAACGGGTGCCGGTACGGATCCACATCGACGAGGTCCCGGAGGGGGTGCTGCTGGCAGCGGGGATTACCTGCACCGTGGTGGTCAAGCAGACGCCGTGAGGTTTCTGGCTTGCGATATCGCGGCGTAGGTATCTACACAACTGTGGTGCGACGTTGCACCTGTGGGCCTCTGGGGTGTTGGATTAGGCGGAGTACATATCCATTTCTTCGGTAACGGCCACTTATGGTTCCGCTCTGACAGTGGCTCACTTTTGAGAGCGCAAAAGTAAGCAAAAGGCTCTTGCCCCACCACTCGGTGCCTCGCTTAGGCTCGGCATGCCCGTACTCCGACATTGATTTGGGGGGCCGCCGCAATGGGCCCTCCCTGGCCC
>NZ_JBIUWJ010000035.1:0-71015 GCF_044743405.1 Pseudomonas sp. NPDC087626 | reverse complement strand
TACCACCTGTACCCGGCGCACGCCGCGTTCGGTGGCTACAAGAAGTCCGGCGTCGGCCGTGAAACCCACAAGATGATGCTCGATCACTACCAACAAACCAAAAACCTGCTGGTGAGCTACGACATCAACCCGCTGGGCTTCTTCTGATCCAACCTCCCGGCGACTTCGGTCGCCGGGACTCACCTGTACTGGCAAGACTTTTTTTTCATGCAGTGCATTCGGCCCTTCTTCGGCGGCCGGACGCACGGCTGCAAGCAGAAAATCGCAAAAGCCCGCGCGCCTTTGGTGAAACACAGCGTCCGCGCTGGAAAACAACAATAAGAAAGGAAACCGCAATGGATCAGATCGGCAACTACGTGCTCTATCTCATCATGTTCTGCGCCGTACTCGGCGCCTTCGCGGCGATCTACAACAGCGATGAAGGACTTGGTAAAGAATTCATGGAAGGCATCCACGCCACCGGGCACATCTTCGTGCCGGCGGCGGGGATCATGGCGTCCATCCCCTACCTGACAGTGGTCATCGAAAAAGCCTTCGGCCCGTTCTTCAGCTCCCTGGGCGCCGACCCGGCACTGGCGGCGACCATGATCATCGCCTCGGACATGGGCGGTTATCACCTGGCCTCGGCCCTGGCGGCCAGTAAAGAAGCACTGGTCATGGCGCTGATCACCGGCTTCATGGGCGGCGCGACCATCGTGTTCTCCATTCCCATGGGCCTGGCGATGCTCGACAAGCGCGACCACAAGTACATGGCCCTGGGCATCATGTCGGGCATCCTGACTATCCCGCTGGGCGTGCTGATTGCCAGTGTCATCCTCGCGTTCAGCAACCCGCTGGTGCGCGACCTGGTGTCGACCAACGGCGAAGCCACCTATCAATTGGCCCTGGGCCTGGGCAGCATCTTCGCCAACCTGCTGCCGATCCTGATCTTCGTCGTGGCCCTGGCCCTGGGCCTGCGTTTTCTGCCCGACCTGATGATCAAGGGCTTCATCATCTTCGGGCGCACCCTGGACGCCGCGATCAAGCTGGTCCTGGTGTTCTCCATCGTCGAGTACTTCACCGGTGTATTCACCCTGGTGTTCGGCAGTTGGGGGTTCCACCCGATCATCGCCGACGCTGAAGACCAGACCCGCGCCCTGGAAACCGCTGGCTACATCGGCATCATGCTGGCCGGTGCCTTCCCGATGGTCTATCTGCTGCGCAAGTACCTGGGCAAGCCGCTGGAAAGCCTGGGCAGCAAGATCGGCCTGAGCGCCGTTGGCAGTGCCGGCATGCTGGCGACCATCGCCAACATCCTGGCCATGTTCCGCCTGGTGCGTTTCATGCCGCCAAAGGACAAAGTGATCAACATTGCCTTTGGCGTGTGCGCGGCCTTCCTGCTGGGCGACCACCTGTCCTTCACTGCCAACTTCCAGCCCACCATCATTCTGCCGGTGCTGATTGGCAAGATAAGTGCAGGTTTCATTGCCGTGGGCCTGGCGTATTGGCTGTCGGTACCCAAGGCCTTGCAACTGGAAGCCGAGGACCGCGCCGCCGGGATCATTGCCAAGGGCGAATACCTGGGCCTGCCGCTGCCGGAAACCCTGCACCCCGATGGCACCAAGGCAACGGCCTGAGTCTGCTGCATTGAAGTGCGCTGCCCACGCCGAGCGTGGCATGCTCAGCCACGGCCGGCCCCGGGCAGCGCACTGCCCTATTTGAAACGGAGACTGAAATGGCAAGTTTTTCCCATAGCGTGGGCGCCCAGACCTACCGCTTCGACGACCTCAAGGACGTCATGGCCAAAGCCAGCCCGGCACGCTCCGGAGACTTCCTGGCCGGTGTCGCCGCGCAGAACGACGGTGAGCGGGTAGCGGCGCAAATGGCCCTGGCGGATATCCCGCTCAAGCACTTTCTGCAAGAAGCGCTGATCCCCTACGAGACCGATGAAGTCACCCGGTTGATCATCGACACCCACGACGCCAACGCCTTTGCCACCGTCAGCCACCTGACCGTCGGCGGCTTTCGCGACTGGCTGCTCAGCGACGCCGCCGACGAACACAGTCTGCGTGCGCTGGCCCCCGGCCTGACGCCAGAAATGGCCGCGGCCGTGTCGAAAATCATGCGCGTGCAAGACCTGGTGCTGGTGGCGCAGAAAATTCGCGTAGTCACCCGCTTTCGCGGGACCCTGGGCCTACGCGGTCGCTTGTCGACCCGGCTGCAACCCAACCACCCCACCGACGAGCCGGCCGGTATCGCGGCGAGCATTCTCGACGGCCTGCTGTACGGCAATGGCGACGCGATGATCGGCATCAACCCGGCCACGGACAGCATCGCCTCGATCTGCGCCATGCTGGAAATGCTCGACGCGGTGATCCAGCGCTACGAAATACCGACCCAGGCCTGCGTCCTGACCCACGTCACCACCTCCATCGAGGCGATCAACCGTGGCGTGCCCCTGGACCTGGTGTTCCAGTCGATTGCCGGCACCGAAGCCGCCAATGCCAGCTTTGGCATCAGCCTGAGCGTGCTCCAGGAAGGCTACGACGCCGGACTGAGCCTCAATCGCGGCACGCTGGGGCAAAACCTGATGTATTTCGAGACCGGCCAGGGCAGCGCGCTGTCGGCCAACGCCCACTTCGGCCTCGACCAGCAAACCTGCGAGACCCGGGCCTATGCCGTGGCACGGCATTTCAAGCCATTCCTGGTCAACACCGTGGTCGGTTTCATCGGCCCGGAGTACCTGTACAACGGCAAGCAGATCATCCGCGCCGGCCTGGAAGACCACTTCTGCGGCAAGTTGCTCGGCGTGCCCATGGGCTGCGACATCTGCTACACCAACCACGCCGAAGCCGACCAGGACGACATGGACACCCTGCTGACCCTGCTGGGCGTGGCCGGGATCAACTTCATCATGGGCATCCCCGGCTCCGACGACATCATGCTCAACTACCAGACCACCTCATTCCATGACGCCCTCTACGCGCGCCAGACCCTGGGCCTGAAACCGGCCCCGGAATTCGAGGCATGGTTGGCGAACATGGGTATTTTCACGCAGGGTGACGGCAAGGTCCGGTTCGGCAACAACCTGCCGCCGGCCTTCCGCCAGGCCCTGGCGCAACTGGGATGAAAGAGGTGCTCATGGAACAACCACCGATCGACCCGCAGAACCCCTGGTTGGAACTGCGCCGCCTGACCCCTGCGCGCATCGCCCTGGGCCGGTCCGGCACCAGCATGCCGACCGGCGCCCAACTGGATTTCCAGTACGCCCACGCCCAGGCCCGTGACGCCGTGCACCTGCCCTTCGATCACGCCGGGCTGAGCACGCAGTTGGCCACAGCCGGACGCGCCAGCCTGCTGCTGCACAGCGCCGCCAGCGATCGGCATAGCTACCTGCAGCGCCCGGACCTGGGGCGCAAACTCTCCGAGCACTCGGCGCAAACCCTGCGTGAATATGCCGAGGCCCACCCAGGCGGGGTCGACCTGGCCGTGGTGGTGGCAGACGGCCTGTCGGCACTGGCGGTACATCGGCACACCCTGCCCTTCCTGGCGCGCATGGAAGAACAGACCGAGGCCGAGGGTTGGTCCCTGTCGCCGGTGATTCTGGTGGAACAAGGTCGGGTCGCCGTGGCCGACGAAATCGGCCAGTTGCTGGGAGCCAAAATGGTGGTGATCCTGATCGGCGAACGCCCCGGCCTCAGCTCGCCCGACAGCCTCGGCCTGTATTTCACCTACAACCCCAAGGTCGGCCTGACGGACGCCTACCGCAACTGCATCTCCAATGTCCGCCTCGAGGGTCTGAGCTACGGCATGGCCGCCCACCGCCTGCTGTACCTGATGCGCGAGGCCTGTCGCCGGCAGCTATCGGGCGTCAACCTGAAAGATGAGGCGCAACTGCAGACTATCGAGTCAGAAAACGACGCACAAACCAGCTCCAATTTCCTGCTCGGTCCGCAGAAACCCTGAGTCTACTGCGCATTGCGTTTTAGTCGCGCTTTGAGGCAGAGTCGACGAACGGCTGCCCGAGTGATGGATCAATTGCCGTCAAATCCACTGGAAACTGCCGTCATATCTACTTGAAGTTGAGGCCTCTAGCATGCGGATTATTCAAGCTACTCTCGAGCACCTGGACCTGCTGACGCCTCTGTTCGTCAAGTACCGCGAGTTTTACGGCTCGCTGCCTTATCCGGACTCCTCCCGCGCGTTCCTCGAAAAACGCCTGCGCCGCAAGGAGTCGGTGATTTACCTGGCCTTGCCAGATGACGACGATGGCCGACTGCTGGGCTTTTGCCAGCTGTACCCGAGCTTCTCGTCCCTGTCGCTCAAGCGGGTATGGATCCTCAACGACATCTACGTCGCCGAAGACGCCCGCCGCCAACTGGTCGCCGACAACCTGATGCGCACCGCGAAAAAAATGGCCAAGGAAACCCAGGCCGTGCGCATGCGCGTGTCCACCAGCAGCGACAACCTGGTGGCGCAAAAAACCTACGAGTCCATGGGCTTTCGTGAAGACAGCGAGTTCAAGAACTACATTTTGCCGATCAGCGACGAACTCTGACATTTGTGACGTTTCCAGGTGGCGCGGGCGCACGCTCCCGCCGGGGGTGCGTTGCGCCCCTGAAACCTGAACCCAGGCTGAACCCGATGCACTTAATTCCCCCGGCAATCCTCACACCATCGCCTTCGTAATCCCTCGCTACAAAACCCACACGCTTTTCACTTTGCTGTCCGTATAATCGCGATCTTTATCGGCCGTAAGAAATAGCCCGCGGCCTTGTAGTCATATTTTTCAGACTTTCCGCACAGGCTTGCCGAGTCGAGCCGCCACACAGGTGCCCTCCATGGATTTCAACCCGATCGACCTTGTCCTGCATCTCGACGTGTACCTCGATATGCTGGTCACCAACTACGGGCCATGGATCTACGCCATTCTTTTCCTGGTGATCTTCTGCGAGACCGGCCTGGTGGTCATGCCCTTCCTGCCGGGCGACTCGCTGCTGTTCATCGCCGGTGCCGTCGCCGCCGGTGGCGGCATGGACCCGGTGCTGCTGGGCGGCCTGCTGATGCTGGCGGCGATACTCGGAGACAGTACCAACTATGTGGTCGGTCGAACGGCCGGGGAAAAACTGTTCAGTAATCCCAACTCGAAAATCTTCCGCCGCGACTACCTGCAACAAACCCACGACTTCTATGAAAAGCACGGCGGCAAGACCGTGACGCTGGCGCGCTTCCTGCCGATCATCCGGACCTTTGCGCCCTTCGTCGCCGGTGTCGCCAAGATGCCCTATCCGCGTTTTTTCGCCTTCAGTGTGTTTGGCACCATCCTCTGGGTCGGCGGCCTGGTGACCCTGGGTTACTTCTTCGGCAACGTGCCCTTCATCAAGAAGAACCTGTCGCTGCTGGTGGTAGGCATCATCCTGTTGTCGCTGGTGCCGATGATCATTGGCCTGGTCCGCAGCCGCTTCGGTGGCTCGAGCTCCAAAGCCCAGTCGCGCTGATCGCCCATGGGCCTGCTCAGCACCTGGCGTCGCCAACGCACCCTGGCCAAGCACCCCGTTGCCGATGAAACCTGGCAGCGAGTCCGTCAGCACCTGAGTTTTCTCGACGGCCTGAGCGAGGCCGAGGACCAATGGCTGCGCGAGTCGGCCGTGCTGTTCCTGCAGGACAAACACCTGACCTGCCTGCCCGGCGTCGAACTGCACCAGGAACAACGCCTGCTGCTCGCCGCCCAGGCTCAATTGCCGCTGCTGCACCTGGGCGATCTGAACTGGTACCAGGGTTTCCATGAGATCGTGCTGTACCCCGACGACTTCCTCAGCCCGCAGCGCCATCGCGATGCCAGTGGCGTGGAGCATGAGTGGGACGGCGAACACAGCGGTGAAGCCTGGCAGCAAGGGCCGATCATCCTGGCCTGGCCGGGAGTGATGGCCAGTGGTGGCTGGGAAGGTTACAACCTGGTGATCCACGAACTGGCGCACAAACTCGACATGCTCAACGGTGACGCCAACGGCCTGCCGCCGCTGCACAGTGACATGCGGGTCTCGGACTGGGCGCAGGTGATGCAACACGCCTACGACGACCTCAACCGCCAGCTCGACCACAATCCCGATGCCGACACGCCGATCGACCCCTACGCCGCGGAAAACCCTGCCGAGTTCTTCGCCGTCACCAGCGAATACTTCTTCAGCGCCCCGGATTTGCTGCACGGCAGTTATCCACAGGTCTATCAGCAACTGCAGCTGTTCTACCGCCAGGATCCCCTGGCAAGGCTTGCGCATTTGCAAGCCGAACATCCGGCGTATCAACCACACGACTAAGGTCTACGCGACTTCTGGTACGTGGCACAGGCTCAGGAATATGCCTATAATCGCCGCCACTTTTTGGTCAATCCGGCCAAGTCATTTGGCCACTAACGGGGGCACCGCCCAATGAGCTACAGCAAGATTCCGGCTGGCAAAGACCTGCCGAACGACATCTACGTCGCGATCGAGATCCCGGCTAACCACGCGCCGATCAAATACGAAATCGACAAAGACAGCGATTGCCTGTTCGTTGACCGTTTCATGGCCACCCCAATGTTCTACCCGGCCAACTACGGTTTCATCCCCAACACCCTGGCTGACGATGGCGACCCCCTCGACGTGCTGGTTGTAACCCCTTACCCGGTTGCTCCAGGCTCGGTCATCCGCGCACGTCCAGTTGGCATCCTGCACATGACCGACGACGGCGGCGGCGATGCCAAAGTTATCGCGGTGCCACACGACAAGCTGTCCCAGCTGTATGTCGACATCAAGGAATACACCGACCTGCCAGCCCTGCTGCTGGAACAGATCAAGCACTTCTTCGAGAACTACAAGGATCTCGAAAAAGGCAAATGGGTGAAGATCGACGGTTGGGGCGACGCCGAAGCTGCGCGCGCTGAAATCATGAAGTCGGTTGCCGCCTACAAAGGCTGAGACGGCATTGGCCTGGCGCCACTGACGGCTTGAAAAACCCCGGTTATCCGGGGTTTTTTTATAACTATAGAAACTTCAAATAACAGTCCAATTAATACAATTTGGAAGGTTGTTTAGTTGCGTTTAGCGCTCACTTACAAGCTCTTGCAAAACAAGCAGATATTCCTGCGTAAATTGATCGGTTTGTTTATTCAATACCGTTAGTTGACTGAGTAAAATCCGCGTTTATGAAAAAACACAAATGCGGCCCACGCTTCAAGGCACTCCTCAAGGAGGTGAAAATCACCCCCTCGGAGTTTGCTACCTTCTGCAACGTCGAGCCCCAGCACATCAACAACTGGTACATCCGCGGCGTGCCCTACCCCCGCGTCGAAGAAATCGCCCGCCTGCTGAGCGTCAACAGCCAATGGCTGATCAACGGCGAAGGCCCCAAGCATCCCGTCATCGGCCAAGCGCCCGAGCCGACTATCCCCCTGCTGGACACCCGGGAGTCCCGCGAGCAATACCAGGTCAGTGTCGACTCCCCCGACATCGAAATCCCGCTCTACAAAGAACAGCCCAAAGCCCTCGGCTCCAGCGACACCCATGTCGTCGCAATCCCCGGCGAAGCCGTTCGCCTGCCCCGTCGCTACCTGGAGAACCTGGAAGTCAAACCCATCCACGCCATCTGCGTGCCCATGGTCGGCGACAGCATGTCGGAGAGAATCGAAGACGGCTCGACCCTGGCCATCGACCGCAGCCTGACCCAGATCATCGACGGCCAGATCTACGCCCTCCAGCACGCCGGCATGCTGCGCATCAAATACCTGCACCGCCTCCCCGGCGGCGCCCTGCGCTTGCGCAGCCACAACAGCAGTGGCTATCCGGACGAAATCTTCAGCGCCGAACAAATCAAAAAACAGGATATCGACGTCCTCGGCTGGGTGTTCTGGTGGTCCACCCTCAACAAACAGCGCCCGCCAGTACCCTTTGCATGACCACCGCAACGCCCTGCAATACACATCGCACTGGGAATTCCCCAAAAAAATCAGTATGCTGCGCACCACATTTGCATCGACCCGCCCCGCGCCGGTCCGATCGCACCGACAAGGCAGATGACTTTCTCGCCAAGTCCCACAGCCGGACGCAAGATCCGGGTGTACGTTTTGAAGGCTGGTACGGTTTACCAAAAATAAACCAAGCCAGTCCCCGAGAAGCCGGCCACAAGCCGGCTTTTTAATGTCTTTTTGAAAGCTATTCTCATCTGCTGAAATCCGCTACAGCCTTGCTAGATCAAAGGTTTCGGCCTATTTTTGGTCTAGCGACTTCCGTTTTAATCCGTTGTGTTCCACGCGAAAGTGGGGGAACAAAGTGGGGGAACAGAGGGAAGGACCATGGGCAAGCTCACCGCGAAACAGGTCGAGAATCTGACTGAGCCAGGCACCTATGAAGACGGTGATGGACTCAGGCTTTTCGTGAAACCCACCGGTAGAAAAACCTGGGTTCTACGTTTCCAGCTGAATGGCAAGCGACGGGAAATGGGGTTGGGTAGCTACCCCCTGCTCGATCTCAAGAAAGCCCGTGCGGCGGCGTACGAAAACCGCATTCAGATCCTGAAGGGGAATGACCCGCTCGCGAAACGCCAAGCTGAGCAAACGGCGAAGAAAGAGGCTGAACGGCGCGAGAAAGCACAGCTAATAACCTTCGAGATGTTAGCGAACGATTACCGGGATGCCCACGGGTCGAGCTGGTCGGAGAAATGGCGCAAGGGCTGGTGTCGCAAACTCGAGCTCTATGCCTTTCCCTATTTAGGGAAACTATCCGCAGACGTGATCGACACCAAGCAAGTTCTCAAAGCTCTGCAACCGATCTGGTCTACCAAGACACGAACCGCCGACGAAGTACGCGGACAAATAGAGCAAATTCTGGACGCAGCTAAATCCCGAGGGCTGCGAACTGGTGAAAACCCTGCTCGCTGGCGTGGCCATCTGGAAAATTTGCTCAGCCGTAATGAGAAGAAGAAAGCTCGCAAGCGTATTCATCACCCTGCCCTCGCGTGGCAGGAACTACCTGAGCTCATGCAGGCATTGCGTAGTGTCCCCAACGCCGCATCGTTAGCGGCTCAACTCCTGATCCTTACCGGCGCACGTAGCCACATGGTGAGATTTGCTCAATGGGACGAGTTCGATCTGGAGTCAGGTCGATGGTCGCTGCCGGCTGAGCGAATGAAGACGCGCCAGTCATTCGCCATCCCGCTCGCACCTGAGGTCGTCAAACTGGTGAAAGGCATATCACTAGTTCGAGTACGAAGCCCATACCTATTTCCTGGAAACGGCCGTAGCGGCGTGATGCACGCTAACGGCATTCGCAGCCTGCTTCATAAATTGGGCTACGAACACATCACGCGCCATGGCTTCCGCTCGACATTCCGAGACTGGGCAGGCGAGACCACGGCCTTCCCTCGAGAGATCTGTGAGCTTGCATTAGCTCACGACGAACGCGGGGAAACTGAAAGCGCATATTCCCGATCGGACTTCTTTGACAAGCGAAAGGAGCTGATGAACGCTTGGGCGAAATATGCAACATCGCCGCCGAAGCAACTGACCTATAAGTAAGGAAAAGGCTAGGTGACTACTAAAAACAGGGATGCTGATTTCAGCCCCGGCAGAAACGTCGGCTCGTGAACAACTCCTGATTTCAAAACAAAAATCAGTAATTTCGGTCCAGCGATAATTCATAATTATGGGTATGGGCTCATCAACCCTACTGAAGCGTCTCCGGGGCCAAAAAAAGGCGCCAGTGCACACCGCCGAGGATAAAAATGCCGTCCTTGAAAATCAGACACGTAGGATTTCGGCCAGAAGCTGCCTTCATGAGACGTAGAAAGAGCAGAAGCACCTCCGTTCACTGAGTTTTGATGTGGGTATCGTGGGAGGTGAGTCATCATAAGGCGCTGGCTAGAGCCGCTGTTTCTCTCATTCGCGCTTAATCTGTGTTTGCAGTTGTGGATGACAATGTCCGCGTTAAGAACTAGCACGAAATTTTCGCTCGAAAGGCGTTCGATCTGGCTTAATGATGAATTCGTCGCGTATCGCACTTTATTAGCCCTGAGCATTATTTGAGAGGAATTGATGGCGTATGTAGTGGTTTTCCTCGCGACGCGTTGGGGGAGTGAGCTCGGGGGGCTGAACGTGTTCAACACAGGGCTCACACGGGGCATGAGTGAAGCCCTCCCCAAGGGAAGTCGCTGCATCTGCTATGTCGACGAATTGCCGAGTGACACTCAGACGAAGGAGCAGATTGATCTAAGAGTGGTAAAGGCTACGTCGGAAGAGCTTGCTGAGGATATCACCGACGTTTGTCGTAGCTACGAACACGGCACCTTGCAGGGGCTGCTGGTCATTGGACACGACAGTAAGACTGGGCAGCTCGCAATTGACTGTGCGAGCGAGCTGAAGAAGCGCCTAACCCCGGTTGCGGCTCTTTCAGCAATCGTCAGTCATATGGATTACTTTGAGTACGGGCATAAGAAGGGACTCTCTCTTGAAGAAGTGAATACTCGTTCGAATTTACAGAGACAAAACGTTGTGCGCGCAGACCATGCGTTCGCAGTTGGGCCATGGCTACAGGCAAGTTTTCAGTCTGCTCGCAGCCTCGATGGCCGCAGCAATAAATCGCCGGTTAAGTGTTTACTACCTGGGGCCGCAGAGATTGCGCACGAGTCGCTAAATCAACGTGCGGGGCTGCAAGTGTTTATCTCTGGTCGGCTTAATCTAGAGGACGACACGATTAAAAATGGTGTGCTCGCAGTCGAGGCGCTGCTGGAGTCTTACCGCCGAGGTCGGGCGAAAGAGCAGCCCGCCTGGCGTTTTCGAGGCAAACTCTACGCCTGTGGTGTTGATATTGAAAAAGATCGAACTCTGCTTGCTTCGCTAGCGCAGCGGGCACAACAGGACACTGCATTTGAGATTGTGGCTATTCCTTTCAGTAACCAACAGGCAGAAATCCACCAACATCTTGCCTCCTCGCATTTTGCGCTTATGCCGTCCTGGCATGAAGGATTCGGTTTAACTGGTTGGGAGGCGTTATGTGCCGGCGTTCCGTTGATTTGCTCTAGCCAGTCTGGGCTCGCAATGCTTCTGAATGACCTTCGACAGCAACTGCCCGACGTCTCTTTCCAGAGCATTGAATATGTCAATCTCAGTGGTAGCTCAGTCCCCGGCAAACCAGCTTTGCACGACGTCGATGTAGTTGCAGAAGCAATAGGCCGTATCACCGAAGACTTACCTCAGCGCAAAGTAGCTGCCATCAATCTCGCCAAGCAGCTCAAGCGTCGCTTTTCATGGAGGCTCACTGCCGAGGAAGTCATCAAAGAAATTGGATGGGTACTGCCAAGCTCGATCCATTGGTGGGAGAGGCAGCAGTTTGCTCAGTCGGTGGCGAACGGCGCATCAGATCAGCAGAGTTCGGACGTAGTGGACTCCGTAATGGAGATTTTGAATCACCTCATGATAGAGGACGACTGGGGCGCACTTTGTTCTGCTTTCAATTATTTCAGCGACATCGGAAAGCAACCCCAGCTTGCTATGCGACGTATTTTGTACGAGCAGTTGCGGACAATCGGAACTGCCGTTGCAGAAACTCTTCCAGAGTTTCGTCTTGGTGACAGTACGTTTATCGCTGCTATTCGCAATTCTGGACACTTAGATGTTTGCTGGCGCTATATGGCAGCTTGCGCGAGTATAGCGACAAATTTCAGCGAGTTTGCAGAGCTTTTTACCCCGCGCATGCTCGAATCCCTTTACGGAGAACCTTTCCTGCGCAAGGAAATGCTTTTTTACGCATCTCGGTTCTCAAGCGAGTTTCCGCATAGCGCGCAGGCGGTTGCGGAGGAGTTTTTCCAAAGCCTGTCTCAGACTTTGGACGACGATGTCCATCTCCAGACGCGTCTTGCTCGGCTCACGGCAATCTTCCCCAATTGGTCTCATGTGTTGCCGGCACGACCAATGCATATCGCTTATGAAGAAGAGTACGATCGTTGCAATAAGGTGGAGGCGGAATCGCATGATGTTGGGGTTCTTGTTCACGAAGATCCCAGACTCGTACCTACAATCCTGGCGCTTATGTCTCTGCGATCTGACCCTGCTCGCCAATTGGCAGAACAGGCCGTCGGATTCCTTAGCGACTACCAGGGAAAGCCGTTCCGTATTCTTTGGCGAGGCGATAAACGACTCTATGCAGGTTTAATTAGCACAGGGGTAGGAACATCTAAGTTGCTCGATGTTCTCTCCTCGATGGCAGGCGATGAGGATGAAACCATCCGATGGGCGGCTTTAGATCTCGCATTTTCACGCACCTTACGGTCTCGACTGCATGCGTCGCGTCGAACGGTGGCCAAGCCAGGAACGTCAGAGCTCAATCTTTTGCTCGGCCAGATCATTGACAGCGTGGTCTACTCAGATTCAGGGCATCCTTGGCTACACCGAGAATTCCTGCGGAATTATTTGCGGGAACATGCAACGTTGTCTGACTCGCCCTATGCAAAGTTCACCATCAATGATTTCCCGCTTGCTAGGCACTTGCTCGGCCCCGTGCTCGGCACCGTTAGTCCAACGCTATACGGCAGTCAGCACCCAGAGGTTTCCGACGCTAGATCAGCAGCCCAAAAGCTGGTGAAACGCGTTCTGTTCGTGCTGCCACCCATTGCGATGCCGGAACCATCGGAGACGCATCGTACGTCTTACACCAGCACTCCCCCTCTAGGGATGGGACTACTCGCGACCTACGCGGCCTCGCTCGGACATGATGTCCAGCTCGTAGACTGCCACAGGTTCCCGGAGCTCTGTTCGAGCGTGACACAATTTGCGGGGGCCTTCGATCTTATAGGCTTCAACACCGTACTGTCGACGCTGCGTTCAACGGTTAGCTTACTCAAGACAATCCGGAGAGTGAGCTTCCGCCCCTTACTTGTCGTCGGCGGGCCGGCTGCAAAATTAGACGTCTGGCGCTACTCGCTCACGGAAAGCGAGGATAGAGAGTCATGGGATTTCGCGATCTCCAGTGCTGAGCTAGAGAACCTTTCGACCCTGTTGTCAGAGCTCGACAAGACGGCGGAGCCTTGGCCTTCATCGCCGACACTGATTGCAAATACTCATAGCCCAATCCTTGCCTCACGTGACATCCGTCACCCAATCAATGCGGCATCGTCTAGTAACAGTGCATCTGAACCTGAGTGGAAAGATGTACTTGTAGACCGGCGGCTTTTTAGCGGACCGTATGGGCAGTATGAGCCTGCAAGAACTCGCTCGATGACGCGAGACATCCATGAGGCACACGTGGTCATGTCACAGGGGTGCGACTGGGACTGCGCCTTCTGCACCGAACGCAAGAGTGCGAGCGGCGGAGAAAAGCGCCGTGCCGTTGATAGAGTACTTGATGAGCTGCAGCAATTGTGCACCCACCAAGACGTTTGCGTTCAATTCGTTGATGACAACCTACTACCCCAGATTGCTGCGATTGATCCGACCAAAAGGGTTAACCGCGCAGTCGCAGTAGCTTGGGCTGAGGAGTTTCTTAACGGGATGGTGAGCTTGCGTAAGTCGACTGGAGCCAGTTTCGGCTGGCGAGGGATCTTCCGCCTGGAGGACTTTTTTGAATACGAAAGACAGTTCACAAGCACTTCCTTTATCGAGTTCCTCGCCGACTCCGGGTGTCGAATGCTTGCATTCGGCGTAGAGGTCGGCGCAGAAAGTCGGCGAAAGCGCCTTAAGGGCGGTAATGGAACAGACAATGAACGGATCACGGATCTGTTCGGACGTCTTCGCGAAGCGGGAATCCATACGAAGGCGTACTTCATGCTTGGTGGTCGCTGGGAAAGTCGCGCGACCGCAGAAGAGACTATCGCATTTGCGCTGACTAGCGGAGTTACCCTTGCATACTTCGCACTTTATAAGGAGTTTGTTCAGGCTACGCATGTGCTGAGTCAGCAGAGTACGAATGGCGGCGAACGCGCGAACGCGTACCTCGACTACCGCCAACTCGTACTGCGCTGGGACGAAGCTCTTGGCGCGGAAGGCGGGTGTGAAACCCTAGGTTCCCCGGATGTCATGCTCTCCGGAGCAATCACCCAGATAGAACAGGAAAGCTATAAACAGTTGGCAAAGCTTGGCTTCCGATTCGACGACCTCGTGAAATACAACGACTACCACAGCGATATCGGCAAATCAGCAGAGTTGCTGTCGAAGGTCGCTTGGAGTCAGCCAGAGGAGTACTTTACGGTGGTAGAGCAGGCTTATCGACGTTTCTATCTTCGACAGGAGTTCGTCGATGACTATGCCAAATTGATCGAATCAGGGTATTGATCGATTTTTAAATTGTGGTGCGAGCTCATTAAGTCAGCACCAGACAGTACATTCCAGGAGCAGGATCGACTCCGGCGATCCGCCACCATGGCAGGGCATAGGTGCGAGTATCGGATATGGATTTCGGCCATGCGCCTGTCGCTCAATATAACGGTGATTGCGAAGCTCCCGCTCATCTATTGGCTCATGCCTAAAATGCCTAGGGTCATTCAGTTCGGTGGGTGAAAGGTGCAAGCGCAGTAGCCTGTAGGTGGCTCGCCGGCTATGCCCGAGAGAAGGGATTGCATGGCGGAGCCAACGTCTCGCAGCCACCAGCCTTGATATAGCAACAATCCCGCAACCGCGGTGCAGCCAACATCGGCGCGGGGCCACGAGGTATCTGGTTACCGACGTCAAAGCCGGGTCCCTTCAAGCAGGGATGCGCAGCCTCCCTGCTTGAAGGGACCGACATTAAAAAATAAAATACCTCGGAATCTAGGAGGCACCACCGATTTCCAGGATCAGCCAAGACCAAAGGTCTGCCGCATAGTCAGGACAAATCAATCCTTGATCCGAATTATCCACAGGCGTAGAAAAGATCGGGCAAGGCGCTGTCGTTGACAGCAACCCAGGTAGCCAGAACCTTTAAGGCTACGCCACGCCATGGTGGTTCTCCCAAAGTGCGATTAGCGTCCGGCGGCTCGCACGGTCACAGCCATGTGATGGATGCCTACTTTTACCAGTGTGCCCACTGCGGCAACTCATACCCCTTTATAGCTGCCCTGCAGCAACCTATCCGCTTGGCCATTTCACTGCGCCAACCTGCGCCCGTCTCTTTCTTCCGGAAAGAGACGGGCGCTTCTACCGCTGCTGCAGCCCAACTCGTACAAGGCTTTGCGGCATTCCCCCTCGTGACAATCGGCGTGACAAACACCGAAGTCACCAGCAACAGCGATGCCGATGATGGTGCCGCAGCCCAAGGAATGGACTGCACCTGACTGACAGTCAGGCATGCCCCGGTCATCGCATTACTGCCTTCAACCGACTCAGGGTCTCGCAGCACCGGTCTCGTCAGCCAGTGCAGCCTCCACCCGCCCACTTCCTCGGAAGTGCTCAGGAGGCCAGATCATGAGATGCCCAAGCTTCCGGTCGTAAGGAGCCGCAAGTCCCGCGTTAGTGGACAACCCTCACAGGTCGCAGGGGCCTTGATCCCTGATAACACTCAACATTCTTGGCGGGATGACGTGGGGATGGTTTTAACGGTTTGGCTTTGAGAGGAGTTCGGGTATAGCACTGGTCAGTGGACGAGATGGACGCTATTTCACTCTGATACTGGTCCATTAGCAGATACCCTTTCAACGAGCAAGGTTATAGAGTGACGGAGCAATATCAAAATGGCATGATCGTGTAAGACGCAACCGTCGTATGTCCTGATGAGAGGGAGCTAATCAATGCCTGACATTCGAGAGCAAAAACTGCTTTATCACCTGACGAGCGTGACTAACATTCCATCGATTCTTGAGAGAGGTTTGATGCCACGAGCGCAGCTCCAAGAATTTCAAGATGTCGCCGACCAGGAAATCATCACCAACCGTCAAGCGTTGGCGCTTGAGAATTACGTTCCCTTTCACTGGTTCGCTCGAAACCCCTTCGATGGTCGAGTCCAACGTGACAGACCGAACGAGCAATTCGTGTTAATTACGGTGAGAAGGGCATTGGCCCAGCGAGGGAACTGGAAGGTTGTCCCATGCCATCCCTTGGCAAGCGGCAATATCCAATTGCTTGACTACACGCCAGGGGTGGCTGCGATAGACTGGGAGGTGATGAACCTTCGCGATTACCTTGATCCGACCTGCAAAAGCGTCTGTATGGCGGAGTGTTTATCGCCACATCCAGTACCGCCTACGTGGTTTTTTAAGGTTTACGCGCCCTCAGATCAGGTTGCAGAAAGCGTAGCCCGCGTAGTAGCTGGGCTGAGACTCTCGCTTGAGGTTGAGGTCAACGGAGCAATGTTTACCCGATGATCTATAAAAATTTGAATCCGGAGAAAGCGCTGATTTGGCGTATTGTCCACCGTGACAACCTACCTTGGCTGCTTGATAATGGCCTGCATTGCGCTGAGTCAGGGATTCTGTCGCCCAGTTACGTCAGCATCGGCAATCCGGATTTGATCAGCAAGCGTCGTCACCGTGCCGTACCTATCGCTCCTGGAGGCACGCTGGGCGATTATGTGCCGTTCTATTTCACGCCTTTCTCAGTGATGATGAAAAACATTCATTCGGGATGGGGCGTGCAGCAACGTAAAAATGAAGAGATAGTGATTCTTGTGTCCAGCTTGTATCACCTTCAAAATCTAAGCCTACCCTTCGTTTTTACAAACGCACACGCTTACCCTCACTGGACTGACTACTACAGCGATCTTGAGCGACTTGATCAAATCGATTGGGATGTACTTCAACGTCGTGATTTTAAGCGTGACCCTGACGACCCTAAAAAAATGGAACGCTATCAAGCCGAGGCCCTCGTGCACGGCCATGTGCCAGTAGAGGGCCTTCTGGGGATTGTCTGCTATACAGAAGCAATAAAGCGTCGTGTTGAAAAGGGGATTAAGGAGCGTGGACTGGATCTGCCTGTTCATGCCCGGGCAAGGTGGTATTTCTGATGATTAGGTTCACACAAGGCAACCTGCTTGAGGCTAAGGTCGAAGCACTCGTCAATACGGTCAACACCGTCGGCGTGATGGGCAAAGGCATTGCGCTGATGTTCAAGGAGCGTTTTGCCGATAATTACCGATTATACGCAACTGCTTGCAAAGCAAATCAGGTGCACACGGGTAAGATGTTCATCACAGAAGTGCGTGAGCTCGATGGTCCGAGGTGGGTGATCAATTTTCCGACAAAGCAACACTGGCGCTCTCCCTCCAAGATAAGTTGGATTGCTGAAGGACTAGACGATCTCCGTCATTTTTTGATCGACCAACAGGTTAAGTCAATCGCCATTCCGCCATTGGGTGCGGGTAACGGTGGACTTGAGTGGAACGTTGTCCGAGAACTGATCGAGGTGCAACTCAAGGATCTAGAAACCGATATCCTTGTCTTCGAGCCAACTAAGCAATATCAAAACGTTGCCAAACGCAGTGGAGTGGAAAAACTGACACCAGCCCGTGCTTTAATTGCCGAACTAGTGCGCCGTTACTGGGTACTAGGCATGGAGTGCAGCCTTCTAGAAATTCAAAAGTTAGCCTGGTTTTTAGAGCGTGCAATAGAACGCTTATGCCCCGGCGAGAACCCTCTAGACTTGAAGTTTGTAGCACATAAATACGGGCCATATGCCAATCGACTCCAACATTTGCTAAATAATTTGGATGGAAGCTATCTGCACTGCGGAAAGCGAATAAGCGATGCGGGACCGCTAGATGTTATCTGGTTTGATGAAAGCCGCAAAACATTCGTTCAAGCCTATTTAAAAAGCGAAGGCAAAGCTTACGCGCCGGCTTTGGAGCTTACATCAAAATTAATTGATGGTTTTGAGTCTCCCTATGGCATGGAACTTCTAGCTTCGGTGGACTGGCTGTTAGTAAATGATGGAATTAAACCGAACGTCACGGAAGTCCGCAAAGGCTTGTCTTCATGGAAAGCAACGACACCAGGTGCCGGGGAACGGAAGAGTCGTTTATTTGATGATAAGTCCTTGGAAATCGCCATAGAGCGGTTAACCACCATATAAACTCACTACTCCTAGTCATCACTTGGCAGGCATTATGGCGAGACTCCCCTGCATGCGATCTCGCCGGCCTTTAGTTTTTAATCAACACCGAGTGGCCGCAATCGGCCGGCTCCTAGCGGTCCTTACCGCTGCCCTTGTGTTAAGTCCGGCTCGACGCGGTTAGTCTCGTCAATCAAAATCCTGTCAGCAAATAAATGTGGACTTTTGGTCAAACGCCTTAGCATACCGAGAACAACGCAACAGTTGCGAAAGTAAAGTCTTACGCTGCTTCATGATCAGGAGCTAACCGCGTATGAGGTGAATTAAATCGTACTAAACCTTAGATTTTTATGAAGCCTGCAACTCATGGCTCTTGGTTTACGTTTTCCCGTCCCAAGCTGCAACGCCCAAGACCTCACCTTACCGTACTCAAAGGCATAAATGAGCTGCCGCCCTGCAAGAGTACCCAGCGAAAAACCGCCACAAAAAAAGGAAAAGTCTTACAATCCAGACCTTAATTTCTAACCCGGCTTTTCGGTCACGTTAGCTGTTGACTACAAGAGACGAGCCTGTGAGCAATGTAGATAGCACTCCCAAGCAATTGGTTAACGTGGAAAATCTTGCCGCATCACTGCAGCGCTTTGCCGATGAGCGCGACTGGCAGCAGTTCCACTCACCTAAAAACCTCCTCTTGGCTCTCACAGGCGAGGTAGGTGAACTCTGCGAAATTTTCCAATGGATGAGTGAGGCCGATTCAACGGGTGCAGCAAAGCGTCCCGAAACCGCTCAAGCCGTGAAGGACGAACTGGCTGACGTGCTCATGTATTTGGTCCGCTTGGCCAGTGTGCTGGGTGTCGATCTCAACGAAGCGGTGACAAGCAAGCTCGCCCTAAACGGGCAGAAATACCCTGTCGACAAAGCTAAAAGCACCAGCAAAAAGTACGACCAACTCTGACCCATTGGGCTCTAAGGACCACTCGTGATCGTTTACGCTGCGACCAAACAGCAATTCCTCAAAGACAGCGATAACGACGATATTGAAGATGTGATCCTCAGGCACTTCAAAGAAGCCACTGGCAAGAAGGTCGGAGCTTCGGAGATTAGATCCTGGCAGGGTTCACTGACTTATATGGCCAAGGTGCTTCGAGACGACGGCCTGCCCAACAACGCCGGCCTGGCGATTGAGCTGCACATCCCTCAGTCATCGAAACGAATCGACTTTTTGCTGACAGGCCGCGATGAGAATCAGGCAAAAAACGCGGTATTGATCGAACTGAAGCAATGGAGCAAGGCCAGCGCAACCACCAAGGATGCGATTGTCAAAACGGCGCTGGGTGGAGGTCTTGTCGAAACCATTCATCCGTCCTACCAGGTTTGGTCGTACGCCGCGCTGCTGGAGGGCTTCAACGAAGCCGTCTACGACAAAAGCATCGAAGTACGCCCCTGTGCCTACCTCCATAACTATGTCAGTGATGGCGTCATCGACTCTGCTCACTACGAAGCCTATACCAGCAAAGCCCCCTTGTTCCTCAAGGGCCCCGAAGAGCTTGCAAAGCTGCGAAGTTTCCTCAAGAAACACATCATTCATGGCGACAACAAGGAGGTTCTTTACGAACTCGCCAACGGGAAGATTCGCCCGTCCAAAGCACTGGCAGAGGCGCTGAGCGGGCTAATGAAAGGCAAGCCTGAGTTCGTATTGATTGATGATCAAAAGTCAATCTTCGAGTCGGCGCTCGCTGCGGCAAGTGAGGCCTCTATTGAAGCGCCGAAGGTGCTGATCATCGAAGGCGGTCCGGGTACCGGAAAAACAGTATTAGCGATCAACTTGCTGGTGAGGCTCACCGCCTTGAAGCTGTTGAGCAAGTACGTCTCAAAAAATGCTGCGCCACGCAAGGTGTACGAGAGCAAGTTGGTTGGCACCGTCAAACGTAGCCATTTCTCCAACTTTTTTTCCGGTTCGGGAGCCTTCATCGATACCGAGCCCAATACGTATGACGCACTCATCGTTGACGAAGCCCACAGGCTTAATGAGAAAAGCGGGCTTTACGGAAACCTGGGTGAAAACCAGATCAATGAGCTGATCGAATCAGCAAAATGCTCGATTTTCTTCATCGACGAAGACCAGCGCGTGACCTTGAACGACATTGGTAACAAGCAGGCTATCCGCGCCTTTGCCAAAGCCAAAGGCGCAACCGTGGAGGAATACATACTGTCTTCCCAGTTCCGTTGCAGTGGTTCTGATGGCTACCTGGCGTGGTTGGATGACGTATTGGGGATTCACGCGACAGCCAATCCACTGCTCGATACCAGCGAGTATGAGTTCAAGGTGTTCGACTCCCCTCAGGCGATGCATGCGGCTATCGAGCAGAAAAACCACGGAAACAAGGCTCGCGTTGTCGCGGGTTACTGCTGGTCTTGGCTCAGCAAGAAAGACTCCAAGGCCGCTGACATCGTTATCGGCGATGACTACGCACGCCAATGGAATCTGGATCAGGATGGCAGCTTGTGGATCATCGCTGAAAACTCCATTGAACAGGTCGGTTGCATCCACACCTGCCAAGGGCTGGAAGTTGATTATATTGGAGTGATCATCGGACCGGATCTAGTCGTGCGTGATGGGCAGGTGGTGACGTCGCCGCATGAGCGAGACAAGCACGACAAATCGATTCGTGGCTGGAAGAAGTTGATGAAGGAGCAACCTGCTCTGGCGCAGCAGGAGACAGACCTGATCATCAAAAACACGTATCGAACATTGATGACTCGTGGGATGAAGGGCTGCTACCTGTACTGTACCGATCAGGAGACCGCGCAATACTTTGAGAGTCGACTTGCCGGGTACAGCAACGACTGATGGCCCCGCGGGTTGGATGTCACTATTCGGGTTCAGCCTCACGAAAAAACCGTAGGCTGAACCACAAAAAAAGCCGGTCAAATGCCGTGCAAAAACCACAAAAAAGTGGGGGAACAAATGGGGGATCAGAGCGCTTTTCAAACTATCTAACTTATTATTTTTCAAACATATAGATCGATTAAAAGCTAACCACAAGCCGGCTTTTTAATGCCCGTTACCCCCCTCTCTTCACAAATCACCCCTCCCCAAACACCACCGCCTGCATCGGCGCTGTATTCACCTTCAACTGAAACACCTCCGGCCGCGAATAGTGCCCGCACACGTCAAAATCAAGGTTGCTGGCGCGGCCGATGGACAGGTCGATTTCGGCGTACAGGATGGTTTCCTGGTCAAACACTGGCCCTGCCAGCACTTCGCCGGTCGGGCTGACGATCATGCTGCCGCCGTGCATGATGTAGTCGGCGTCCTGGGCCTGGAGGTTGAAGTCTTCTCGGTAGCTGGCCGGGTATTCGGCCAGGGTGATGGCCTGGCAGGCGGACAGGACGTGGACCCGGCCTTCGAGGGCGATGTGCACCATCGATGAGGCCCAGGTTGGGCGGTCGTCGGCGGTGGGCGCGCAGTAGATTTCGGTGCCTTGGGCGTACATGGCCTGGCGCAGGGCGGGCATGTAGTTTTCCCAGCAGATGACGCTGCCCAGGCGGCCGAAGGGGGTGTCCACCGGGGCGATGGTCGAGCCATCGCCGAAGCCCCAGATGATCCGCTCCTGGCCGGTCGGCATCAGTTTGCGGTGATACCCGGCAATGCCTTGGCCCGGGGCCAGGGTCACGGCGGTGCAATACAACGTGCGGCCCAGGCGCTCGATGATGCCCATGACCACATGCAGGCCGGTTTCATTCGCCACTTCGCTGAGACGGGCCAGTTCCGGGCCGTCGAGGGTGACTGCGCCGTCCATGTAGCGCTCGAAGTGCGCGCGGCCGGTGGCATTGCGGCTGCCGATGACGGTGCCGAAGGCGGCGCCCTTGGGGTAGCCGCCGAGGAAGGCCTCGGGGAACACCGCAAGCGTGGCGCCCTGGGCGGCGGCCTGGCGGATCAGGCCGGCCGCTTTTTCGGCGCTCAGTTGCGGCTCGAACGGAATGGAAGACGCTTGCACTACAGCTGCTTTAAACATGAGCCTTGCCTTGTGTCAGAAGAAGATGGGGATTAACCACGAGTGATGTCGCGGTCCTTGGTTTCCGGCAGCAGGAACCAGAGCACGATGAAGCAGGCCAGCGACACGGCGGCCAGGTACACGGCAGGAATGTTCGGGTTGTGGGTGGCCTGGATCAGTGCCACCGCAATGAACGGGCCCGGGCCAGCCAGCAGGGCCAACGCCACGTTGTGCCCGACTGCGGCGCCGGTGGAGCGGATCGACGCTGGGAACACTTCCACCAGCAGCACCACGTCCATCACCGCAGTGATCGCCACCAGCAGCGCCATGATCAGCAATCCCAGGAGGATTGCCCCGTAGTGGCCGGTGTTCATCAACAGAAACACCGGGTAGGCCAGCACGGTCAGGCCGAATGCAGCGCTGAGGACAAAAGGACGACGACCAAAACGATCGCTGAGGCGCCCGACAATCGGGTTGAGCAAGGTGTAGATCACCAGGGTCAGGCTGCACAGCCACAGGGCCGTGGATTTGCTCAGGCCGACGGTTTGCGTCAGGTGGGTGTTGGCGTAGGTGATGAAGTAGTACAGCGACACGCCGAACAAGGCAGAGAATGCGAAGGAAATCACGAACGCGCGCCATTTGGCCCGGCTGGATACGGTTTCCAGGGTGTTGTTGGCCCGCTTGCGTTCAAGCTCCTCGTAGACCGGGGTGTCACCCAGTTTGCGGCGGATGTACATGGCCACGCCCGCCATGACGATGGAGGCAACGAACGGTACTCGCCATCCCCACTGAGCCACTGCCTCCTCGGACATTGAACTGGTGATGATCGCCGCAATCGCCGTACCGCAAAGAAATGCTGCGCCGGCCGTACCGGTAATCACGCTGGCAGCGGTGGCGCGGCGATTGGCCGGGGCACTTTCGACGATGTAGATCCCGGCGCTGGACCACTCACCTCCGACCATCATTCCCTGCAAGAAGCGCAGGGCCACCAGCAATATCGGCGCAGCAATACCGATGCTCGCGTAGTCCGGCAGCAGGCCGATCAGCGTGGTCGCCAGACCCATGCCGAACACCGTGATGATCAGCACCGCGCGTCGCCCCAGCTTGTCGCCAATCGGCCCCAGCACCACGGCGCCCAATGGCCGGGCGAGAAACCCCACGGCGAACACCGCCAGCGACGACAGCAGCGAGACGCCCGGCTGGGTCGACGGGAAGAAGATCTGGCCGATCACCGCGGCGAAGTAGCCGTAGATGGCAAAGTCGAACCACTCCATGAAGTTGCCGATACCGACGGCCACTGCGCGTTTGCGCAGTTCCGTCGCGGCGCTGGATGACGCTATGCCATCAGGTTGATCCGTTCGCGCTATCGTCTGTTGCATGCTGAGGTTCTCGATTGTTGTTGTGTTTGCCTGGGTTGAGATTAAGAATCCGCAGGTAAATTAATCAAACGAATACTAGAGATACCCATGATTAGAATTTCTAATATCAGTAGGGTCGACCTCAATCTGTTAATCATCTTCCAGTGCCTGATGACCGAGCGCAGCGTGACCCGCACGGCTGCCGTGCTGCACGTGACTCAAGGGGCGGTGAGCTCTTCGCTCAAGCGGTTGCGCGAACAGTTTCACGACGAACTGTTTCTGCGCACCGGCACCGGCATGGTGCCGACACCTCGGGCACTGGAGATCGCACCCAAGGTGATGGAAGCGCTGACAGCCGTCAGCGCGATTGTCGATCGCCAGCCGCAGTTTGCCGCCGAGTCATCCAACCGGGTGTTCAACATCGCCCTGTCGGACGACATCGAAAGTTACCTGTCGCCCAGGCTGGTCAACGAGGCCAAGGCCCGCGGCCTGTCAGTGAGTTTCGCCTTTCACCAGACCAACAGCTCACTGTGGAAAAACGCCCTGGCGGACCCGGCCATCGACATGGTCTTGTGTTCCGAGCCCAAGGAAGTCACCTCGCACTACTCCTCTCAAGTACTGTTCTCTTCGTCCTACTCCTGCCTGTATGACGGACCACGTCTCAACCTGCAGAGTCCTATCAGTCGCGACGAATACCTGCGCCACGAACATGTGCGGGTATCCTTCGATGGCCGCCGTGGTTTCGTCGATGACCTGCTGGAAAGTGAAGGCATTCCGCGTCGGGTATCAGCGTCCTTTACCCACTTTTCCGGGGCCCTGGCGACGCTGGTCAACAGCGATGTGATCGCCACCCTGCCGACCTTTGCGGCGCTGTCCTACGCCCGGATTGCCCGACTGACGGTCAGCCCGGTGCCGATTTTTGTCCCGGCCTTTCGTGTATTCATGGTCTGGGACGTGGAACACAACGACGACCCGCACAACCGCTGGCTGCGTAATTTCATTATCGATACCACCCAGGAGTTGCAGCGGGGCTCGTTGACGCCGACCTGAGGCAGGCCCAAAAGGAAGCAATCAAAAATGCTAATACTTGCCTGCAGCCAAATCATTGAGCGCATAAAACTCATGCAACTTGGCCTGCAGTAACTGCTTGTCTGGCAGTTGGGTTTGGTACTGCGCAATCAACGCCGGCGAAAGTGAACGGTTGAGTGCGTACTCAACCACCTCATCATCCTTGCTGGCACATAACAGCACACCCAACGCCGGGTTCTCGTGGGGTTTACGAACGTTGCGATCCAGGGCTTCAAGGTAGAAGTCCAGTTTGCCCAGGTATTCGGGCTCGAAGCGCCCGACCTTGAGTTCGATTGCCACCAGGCAGTTCAGCCCCCGATGGAAGAACAGCAGGTCCAGAGCAAAGTCACGGCCTCCGACCTGCAGGGGATACTGTGAGCCGATAAAGCAAAAGTCCCTTCCCAGCTCAATCAGGAAGTCCCTGAGCCGATGTATCAGACCACGATGCAAATCTGTCTCGATATGTCCTTGCGCAAGGTCGAGAAACTCGACCATGTAGGTGTCCTTGAACACATTTACAGCATCAGGATGTAACAGCTCTGCCCGTGGCGAAATTTTCGCCGGGCTAATGATTGAGCGCTCAAACAGTGCCGCCTTGATTTGGCGTTCGAGCTCGCGGCTTGACCATTTTTCCTGTATCGCCATGTGCAAGTAAAAAACGCGCTCTTCAGGGCATTCGCTTTGGTTGAGGATGATCAGGTTTTGCGTCCAGGGTAATTGTCGCAGCACTGCCGCGACTATTTCATCGTGCCTGTATGCCTCGTAAAACCTGCGCATGCGAAAGAGATTCGCCCTGGTAAACCCGCGTAAACCAGGCTGGGTTCGCGCAAGATGGGAAGCCAATTGAACCACGACACCATCTCCCCACTCGGCCGCTTCGATCTTGCGACTGATGTACGCGCCAACCTGCCAATAAAGCTCGATCAACTCGGTATTCACCGCCTGCAACGCACGCTGCCGTGCGCTAACGATCAAATGGGTAATTTCGCTAAAGCTGGTCTCGCCATCTGGTGAATTGAGCCGGAAATCATTCATGGGAAACAGTTCCACTCGATAGGACGTTTCCCTTTAACTACTTGAGTTTTCTTGAAAGTAAAAACCACTGAGTGTTTCCCCATAAAACACAGTCGTCGGTCCTGACTGCGCTCAGTCAGGTCAAGGCCAGCAGAGCAGCGGCCCTGAATATCTGATTCAGCGTCAGCCAACTAGACACTGAGCCCGATAGCGCAATTAATCGGCTCAATTCATGAGCCGATTAGCCTTCGTATTCGGCTCACGCCCAAGAACCGCGGGTCTCCTCATTTGCCCCCCTCCCCCCTATCTGCTAGTGTCGCGCCGGTTCAAATGTCACCTGGATAGCCGCCATGGCCCGCAAAAAAGCTGCACTGGATTTCGAACAATCCCTCGCCGACCTGCAAACGCTGGTTGAGCGTCTGGAGAACGGCGAGCTGTCGCTGGAAGACTCGCTGACCGCCTTCGAACAAGGCATTGGCCTGACCCGCGATTGCCAGGCCGCACTGGCACAGGCCGAGCAGAAGGTCCAGGTGCTGCTGGAGCGCGATGGCGAACTGGCCGAGGCGCCTTTCGACGCGGATCAACCAGAATGATCGCGGCGTATTCGGCCAGCAGTCAGGCTCGGGTCAACGCCGCGTTGGAAAGCCTGTTCGTCGCGCCGAGCCCGGAGCTCGCGCGCTTGTACGAAGCCATGCGCTACAGCGTGATGAACGGTGGCAAGCGCGTGCGCCCGCTACTGGCTTACGCCGCCTGCCAGGCCTTGGGCGGCGAGGCTGAGCAAGCCAATGGCGCGGCCTGTGCGGTCGAATTGATCCACGCTTACTCGCTGGTGCATGACGATTTGCCGGCCATGGACGACGACGACCTGCGTCGCGGCCAGCCCACCACGCACAAGAAGTTCGATGAAGCCTGCGCGATTCTCGCCGGTGACGGCCTGCAGAGCCTGGCTTTCAGCGCCCTGCTCGACCCGCGCTTGAATAACGCCGATGCCGAGATCCGCCTGCAAATGGTCAGCGCCCTGGCGTTGGCGGCAGGCCCAGCCGGTATGGTCGGCGGCCAGGCCATCGACCTCGGTTCGGTGGGCATCAAGCTCGACCAGCAAGCCCTGGAATACATGCATCGGCACAAGACCGGCGCGCTGATCGAGGCCAGCGTCAAGCTCGGCGCCCTAGCCAGTGGTCGGGCCGAGAAGAGCGAGCTCAAGGCGCTGCAGACCTATGCCCAGGCCATCGGCCTGGCGTTCCAGGTGCAGGACGACATTCTCGACGTCGAAAGCGATACCCAGACCCTGGGCAAACGCCAGGGCGCCGATATTGCCCGGGACAAACCGACCTACCCGGCCCTGCTCGGCCTCGAAGCAGCCAAGGCCTATGCCCTGGAACTGCGCGATCAGGCCCTGCACGCGCTGCGACCGTTTGACGCGTCGGCCGAGCCGCTGCGCGATCTGGCCCGCTATATCGTCGACCGCCGCAACTGATCCGGCGCACGCTGCCCAGCAAGTTCCGCGCTCTGCGTGGGCAGCGTGCGCTGCATCAGGTAAACTGCCGCATCTTTTATACCTATAACGATTCGCCTGATGCCCACGACGTTTCATGAGATTCCCCGCAAGCGCCCGACCACGCCCCTGCTCGACCGTGCCAACACGCCGGACGGCTTGCGCCGGTTAGGCGAAGCCGAGCTGGAAACCCTGGCCGATGAGTTGCGCCTGGAATTGCTCTACACGGTCGGTCAGACCGGTGGGCATTTTGGTGCTGGCCTGGGCGTGATCGAGCTGACCATCGCGCTGCATTACGTGTTCGACACCCCGGACGACCGGCTGGTGTGGGACGTGGGTCATCAGGCTTATCCGCACAAGATTCTCACCGGTCGTCGTGAGCGCATGGGCACCCTGCGCCAGAAAGACGGGATCGCCGCCTTCCCGCGCCGCTCCGAAAGCGAATACGACACCTTTGGCGTCGGCCACTCCAGCACCTCGATCAGCGCAGCGCTGGGCATGGCCATTGCCGCCCGCCTGCAGAACAGTGATCGCAAGGCCATCGCGGTGATCGGCGACGGCGCCCTGACCGCTGGCATGGCCTTCGAGGCGCTGAACCATGCGCCCGAAGTCGACGCCAACATGCTGGTGATCCTCAACGACAACGACATGTCGATCTCGCGCAATGTTGGCGGGCTGTCCAATTACCTGGCCAAGATCCTTTCCAGCCGCACTTACGCGAGCATGCGCGAGGGCAGCAAAAAGGTCCTGTCGCGCCTGCCTGGCGCCTGGGAAATCGCACGCCGCACCGAAGAGTACGCCAAGGGCATGCTGGTCCCCGGCACCCTGTTCGAAGAGCTGGGCTGGAACTACATCGGGCCGATCGACGGCCACGACCTGCCGACCCTGATCGCCACGCTGCGCAACATGCGTGACCTCAAGGGGCCGCAGTTCCTGCATGTGGTGACCAAAAAAGGCAAAGGTTTCGCCCCGGCGGAAGTCGATCCGATCGGCTACCACGCCATCACCAAGCTCGAACCCCTGGATGCCCCGGCCGCCGCGCCGAAGAAAGCCAGCGGGCCGAAGTATTCCGGTGTGTTTGGCGAATGGCTGTGCGACATGGCCGCTGCCGACCCGCGCCTGGTGGGGATTACCCCGGCGATGAAGGAAGGCTCCGACCTGGTGGCGTTCAGCGAACGTTTCCCGCTGCGCTATTTCGACGTGGCGATCGCCGAGCAACACGCGGTAACCCTTGCCGCCGGCATGGCCTGCGAAGGCGCAAAACCGGTGGTGGCGATCTATTCGACCTTCCTGCAGCGTGGCTACGACCAACTGGTGCACGATGTGGCGGTGCAGAACCTTGATGTGCTGTTCGCCATCGACCGCGCCGGCCTGGTGGGCGAAGACGGTCCGACCCACGCCGGCAGCTTCGACTTGTCGTTCCTGCGCTGCATCCCCGGGATGCTGGTGATGACCCCAAGCGACGAGAACGAACTGCGCAAGATGCTCACCACCGGCCACCTGTACAACGGCCCGGCGGCAGTCCGGTATCCACGCGGCAACGGCCCGAACGCAACGATCGACAAAGACCTGGAGCCGATCGAGATCGGCAAGGGCGTGGTGCGCCGCCAAGGCAGCACCGTCGCCCTGCTGGTGTTCGGCGTGCAACTGGCCGAAGCGCTGAAAGTCGCCGAGACCCTGGATGCGACCGTGGTCGACATGCGCTTCGTCAAGCCGCTGGATGAAGCGCTGGTGCGTGAGATTGCCGCCAGCCACGAGCTGCTGGTGACCATCGAAGAAAACGCAATCATGGGCGGCGCCGGTGGTGCGGTCAGCGAATTCCTCGCCCGCGAGAACATCCTCAAGTCGATGCTGCACCTGGGCTTGCCGGACAGCTACGTCGAACACGCCAAACCGGCGCAAATGCTGGCCGAGTGCGGGCTGGATGAGGCGGGAATCGAAGCGTCGATTCGCGAGCGCTTGCACCTGCTTAACATCTAAACGCAAAACCCTGTGGGAGCGAGCTTGCTCGCGATGGCGGCCTTTCAGTCGATTGAAACCTTGACTGATACTCCGCTATCGCGAGCAAGCTCGCTCCCACAATGGTTTCAGCGCCTATCAAATCTCAATTCGCCGCCAAGCCTCAACGGACCGCCGATGAAACTCTCCCCCCTCGCCCTGACGCTGACCCTTGTGCCCTGCGGCCCACTGCTGGCCGACACCTTCGAGCGCGATCAAGCACTGAAGCTGCCCGAAGTCCTGATCAGCGCCAATCGCCAGGTCGAAGCCCGCAATGACAGCAGTGCAGCCAACACGGTGTTCACCCGTGATGATATCGACCGCCTGCAACCCTCCAGCGTCACCGACCTGCTGAGCCGGGTGCCGGGGGTGCAAGTCACCCAGGCGGGCGGGCGCGGCAGCCTGCCGGGGATTTCCATTCGTGGCACCAAGTCCGCGCAAAGCCTGGTGCTGGTAGACGGCCAGCGCATTGGCAATTCGACCTCGGGCGACAGCAACCTGCAGCACATCAACATCGAACAGGTCGAGCGCGTGGAAGTGTTGCGCGGCTCACGCTCGGTGATTTATGGCAGCGATGCGATTGGCGGGGTGATTCAGATCTTCACCCGGCGCAGCGCCGAGCCCGGCCTGCAGCCACGCCTGCACATGGGGTTGGGCAGCAACCAGACCTGGGAGCGTAGCCTCGGCCTGTCCGGTGGCGATGCCAACACTCGCTTCAACCTCGGCGCCAGCCTGGATGAAACTGCCGGGATCGACCGCACCCACCAGTCCTACCCCAGCGATGGCGATCACGACGCCTACCGCAACCAGGCGCTGAGCCTGAGCCTGAGCCATGGTTTGAGTGACGACCTGGAAGTCGGTTTCAACGTGCTGGATAACCGCGGCAAGAGCGAGTTCGATAGCCCGTTCGGTCGCTACGACTCAAGCACGGGGCAAAGCTACCAACAAAAGCCCTACAGCGATTTCAACGTCAGTAGCGTCAGCGGCTATTTCGATGCCCGCGTCAACCAGGCCTGGAAGACGCGCGTCGAACTGGGCCACAGCGAGAACCGCGAACAAACCCGCGACAAGCTCAGCACTGAAGACTCGGTATTCAACACCTACCGCGACTCCGTGAATTGGCAGAACGACCTGACCCTCAACGAGCAGAACAGCCTGATCCTGGGGGGTGACTGGTACGAAGATCGGGTCAACAGCGACTTTGACTACTACGGCGCGCGCGCCGCTTTAGGTGAAGACAGCCGCTGGAACCGCGCCGCGTTCATTCAGCATCATTTCACTGCCGAGCATTTCTCCACCGAGCTGGGCCTGCGCCGCGACGACAATCAACAGTTCGGCAGCCAGAACAGCTGGAGCGGCACCTTCACCCTGCCGCTGAACACCGACAATGACTTACTGCTGACTTACAGCGAAGGTTTCCGGGCGCCGACCTTCAACGACCTTTACTACCCGGACTACAACAACCCGGGCCTGAAGCCTGAAACCTCAAAGAGCTACGAACTGCAATGGCGCAGCCAACTGACTGACAGCAGCCGACTGGAAGCCTCGCTCTACCGCACCGACCTCGAAGACGCGATCATCTATGGCAGCCGCCCGGAAAACGTCGCCTCGGCGCGGATCAACGGCTTCGAGGCAGCCCTCAAGCAGGAGCTGTTCGGCTGGCAGAGCAACCTGGGCGTCTCGATCATCGACCCACGGGACCGCGACAGCGGCCACACCCTCGCCCGCCGTGCACGCCGCACCTTGAACCTGGACCTGGACCGGCAGTTCGACCAGCTCGGACTGGGGGCGACCTGGCAAGCGGTGAGCAGCAGCTACGACGACGAGAAGAACCTCCAGCCCCTGGGCGGCTATGGCCTGCTGAGCCTGCGCAGCAGTTGGGCGGTGAACCACGAAGTCACCCTGCAGATGAAAATCGACAACCTGCTGGACAAGGACTACAGCCGCGCGCTTTACCAGTACCAAGGCGAGCAGTACGGTTATCGCGAGGAAGGCCGGGCGTTGATGTTCGGGGTGACGTGGATGCCGCAGCTCTGAACTGAGATCAGCGGCGGTGCGGCCTGCTCGCGATAGCCGCACTTCGGTCTTACCGACCAGGCGCTATCAACCGGCACAACGCCGCCGTCGCTTCGATCATCTGCCCGCTCGGCCGCTCCAGGCCTTTGTCGGTCACCCGCAGTAATTGCCCACTACTCACCGCCGTGACCTGTCGCCAGGCTTTCCAGGCATCGAGCTGAGCCTGGCTGCTGGCGAGGATCACCTGCGGATTACGCGCCAGTACCGACTCGATGCTGACCTGCGGCGCCGGCAGGCGCAGGTCGGCGAACACATTCCGCGCGCCACACACCTCTAGCGCGTCGCTGATGATCTGCCCGCCGCCCACGGTGTATAGCGGCTGGTCCCAGACCTGATAGAACACCCGCAGCGGCACCTCGCGCCGGTAGCGCTGGCGCAAGCCATCCAATTGCCGACGCAGGTCGGTCGCCAGTGCTTGCCCACGTTCGGCTCGTCCCAGTTGCCGGGCAATGTCTTCGATCTGGGTAGTCAATTGGTTGAGGCTGTGGGGTTCGGCGACGTAGGTGGGAATGCCCAGCCGGCTCAGTTGTTCGCGCTGTGCCGGGCCGACACTACCGGGCCAGAGCAGCAACAGATCGGGCTTGAGGCTGAGCAGGCGTTCCATGTCCAACTGGCCATAACGGCCCACCGATGGCACGGACTCAAGGGCTGGCGGACGCTCGCCGGCATCGAGCACGCCGACCAGCAGGTCGGCCGAGTCCAGCTCGACAACGATTTCCGACAGGGACGGTGCCAGGCTGACTACTCGCTCCACGGCGGCCGCTGGGCCACTGAGGACCAACAGCAGCGCCAGCCAGCGCCCCATCAGCCGAGTTGACGCGGAATACGGTAGAGGTAGAACAGCACGCCAGTGGCCAACCCCAGCAGCACCAGAGGCACCGCCTCCAGGCCGACGAACACCGCCAGCGCGCCGATCCAGGCCGGCAGGGAGGCCACCAGCATGGCGCTGCGGCGCTGAGCGGCCAGGGCGATCCAGGCCGCCGGTTCATCGGCGGTGTCCAGGGCTTTTTGGGTGGCGATCAAGCCGTGCTTGTAGGCACCGAAAAACTTCAGGCTGACGAACATCGAGGCCATGCCGGCGATGAAGAACGGCATCGCCAGGATCGGAGCCAGGGCTTCACCCTCGCCAAACAGGCCATTGATCACCAGCAACGGCAGCAGGGCCAGCGCGAAGTATTGCCACCAATTGACGGACAGGCGCCGCCGAACCTGGCCGCGGGTCACGCCCGGTCTGCCTCGCCCTGGTGCTCGTTGCCCATCATGTGGTCGAGCTTGCTGGCCTTGGTCGCCAGGTAGAGTTTGTTGTGCGGATTGTGGCCGGTGTGCAACGGCACGCGCTCGGCAACCACGATGCCCATGTCGGTCAATGCCTTGACCTTGCGCGGGTTGTTGGTCATCAGGCGCAGGGATTTGACGCCCAGGTGCTCGAGCATCGGCAGGCACATGGCGTAGTCACGCTGGTCAGCGGCAAAACCCAGGCGCTCGTTGGCTTCAACGGTATCGGCACCGCCATCTTGCAACTCATAGGCGCGGATTTTGTTCAGCAGGCCAATACCCCGGCCTTCCTGGCGCAAGTACAGCAACACGCCACGGCCTTCGCGGGCGATGGCCTGCAAGGCGGCTTCCAATTGTGAGCCGCAGTCGCAACGCTGGCTGAACAAGGCATCGCCGGTCAGGCACTCGGAGTGCAGCCGGCCGAGTACCGGGGCACCATCGGCCACATCACCCAAGCTCAACACGACGTGCTCGCGGCCAGTGGACTCATCGAGAAAGCCATGCATGGTGAATTGCGCAAAAGGCGTTGGCAGCTTGGAAGCGGCAACAAAAACGACAGGCACCGGTGTGCTCCTGATCTATGTACTGGAGATTCGCAGAGGCGGCATTGTAACAGCAGGTTCCGAACCACGCTTAGGCTGAATTATCGGCCATAACGATCAAATAGTTTGATCACTGGCCGGCGGGCATCAGGTTACCCTCAAACGGATACGGTTGTTTCCAGCGTTCGAAAATCGGTTTCAGCCCGCCATTGCCGACCAGCAGGGTCATGCGCTGATCATACAGCTTCATCAGCGACCTGGCCTGGGAGGTATCGGCAAAACCGAGGAACAGCGGCAGTTCGGCCAGGTGGGTATAGCGAAACTGCTGCGAATCGACGGCGCCTTTGAGTACCGCCTCGACCTCGGTCTGGGCGTCGATGTAATAGTCCGCACGACCCTGCTGGAGCATCGGCAGAATGCCGGTGCGGCGCTCGATCTGGTTATAGCGGCGCACATTGGGCAGGTAGTTTTCGTAACGGTAGCCGCGCACCCAGGCCAGGCGGTACTTGCCCAGCGTGGCCTGGGTAGGTGCCGGACTGCTCGCCAGGCCGAGGACATAGATGTGGTCGGAGTCAAAATTCCAGTGCGGGTACAGCACGCCCTTGGCCTCGTCCCGGTAGGACCCGACCAGGGCATCGACTTCCTTGAGTTGCACCAGGCCGATCGAACGGGTGTAGGGCACCGTGCGGATATCCAGCTTGACCCCGGCCGGCTCGAACACCTCACGCAAGATGTCCCAGGCCAGGCCGTGCCCGTCGGCAGCGGTGTAGTCTTCCCAGTCTTCGCTCGCCAGATGGATTTCCGCAGGTACAGCGGGCACTTCCACCGCACGGGCGACCGAGCAGACCATAGCCAACAGCAGGATCCAGCAACCGCGCTGCACCATTCCCTAGCCCCTCGAACAGTCCCTCAGGTGAAATACCAGACCAGCCCCTGCATCCCCAGCCAGGCAAAGACCCCCGCCAGCACGTCATCGAGCATGATCCCGATGCCGCCGTGCACATGCCGGTCGATCCAGCGAATCGGCCATGGCTTGAGGATGTCGAAAAAGCGGAACATCAGGAACCCCGCCAACAACCAGTACCATCCCTCCGGCACCAGCCACAGGGTGATCCACATCCCGACCATTTCGTCCCAGACAATGCCTTCGTGGTCGTGCACGCGCAAGTCGTCGGCAACCTTGCCGCAGAGCCAGAAGCCGAACAGCATGGTGATGCCCAGCATCAGCCAGTAGCCCCAGTCGGGCAGCATCTGCCACAGCGGGATGAAGGGTAGCGCAACTAACGAGCCCCAGGTGCCGGGTGCCTTGGGCAAGGTGCCCGAGCCAAAGCCGAAGGCCAGGAAATGCCAGGGATTGCGCCAGACCGATGGCGGCACGAACTCTGCCGGAACCTGTTTGGGATGATCTGTCACGGTGTCTCCTGGAAATGTTGATAACCCCGGATGTTCGGGGTGATGTCCTGCCCATTGGCGTCCAGCAGCGTTACGCCCTGCCCGGCCACGACCCGGCCGACCACGTAGATCGGCCAGCCCTCGGCCAACAGGGTCGGCAGATGAGCCGGCGGCAAGGTGAACGCCAGTACGTAGTCGTCACCGCCGCTGACCGCAGCCACCCGGGCCGCATTCTCGCCGAGAAACCCAAGCAGTGCCGCCGACAGCGGCAGTTTCTGGTTCTCCACCAGCAAGCCGACAGCCGACGCCTTGGCAATATGCCCGCAGTCGGCGAGCAAGCCATCGGAGATATCCAGCGCCGCGCTGGCCTTGCCGCGCAACGCCTGGCCCAACGCCAGCTGCGGCTGTGGCGACCAGTAGTGCGCCAGCAACGGTTCGGCGATAGCGGCCGGTGCCGTACGCTGGCCGAGCACCAGGGGCAAGGCCCCGGCAGCGTTGCCCAGCTCGCCGCCGACACACAGCAAGTCGCCGACCTGCGCACCGCTGCGGGTCAGGGCCTGGCCAGCCGGGACGCGGCCGAACACGGTCATGGTCAGGCTCAGCGGGCCGCGCGTGGTATCGCCACCCACCAGCCGCACGCCGCAGCTCTGCGCCATCTGGTTCAAACCACGGGCATAGGCATCCAGCCAATCGGCGGTTACCGTCGGCAAGGTCAGGGCAAGGGTAAAGGCAACGGGGGTGGCGCCCATGGCAGCCAGGTCACTGACGGCCACCGCCAGCGAACGCTGACCGAGCAAAAACGGGTCGCAGGGATCTGCGAAATGCACACCGGTCACCAGCGTGTCGGTGGAGATCGCCAGCTGTTCCCCTGCGGGAACAGCGAGCAAGGCGCAGTCGTCGCCGATCCCCAGCGCAACGCCATCGCCCGCCTGCGCACAGGGCGCAGCGGCGAAGTAGTTGCGGATCAGCTCAAACTCGCCCATCAGGTATCCTGTCTCAAGCGCGTATCAGCGCTTGAACGCCTTCACTTCAGCTTCACGCAGGCGCGGGGCCAGCTTGTCGAGGACACCGTTGACGAACTTGTGGCCATCGGTGGAACCGAAGACTTTAGCCAGCTCGATGCCTTCGTTGATCACCACGCGGTACGGCACGTCGACGCGCTTGAGCAGTTCCCAGGTGGACAGGCGCAATACCGCCAGTTCAACCGGGTCGAGCTCGTCGATGGTCAGGTCCAGGCAAGGCGTGAGAGCGGTGTCGATTTCGGTCTTGAACTGCGGAACCCCGTGGAGGATTTCGCGGAAGTAGGCGCCATCGACATCACTGAAATCATTATCGACCCGGAACTGCGCTTCGATCTCGTTCAAAGACTGCTTGGCCATGTGCCATTGATACAGAGCCTGGGTCGCGAGCTGACGGGCTTCGCGGCGCTTGACGCTCTTCGATGGTTTACCAGCATCCGCAGGCTTTGGATCGCGCGGGTTGAAACGATCGCTTTCGTCGCTAATCACTTGGCCTCCAACTGCGCCAGCAGGCTGACCATTTCCAGAGCGGACAGGGCAGCTTCGGCACCTTTGTTACCGGCCTTGGTGCCGGAACGTTCGATGGCTTGCTCGATGGAATCAACGGTCAGCACGCCGAAAGCGACTGGAACGCCGAACTCCATGGACACCTGGGCCAGGCCCTTGGTGCATTCACCTGCCACGTATTCGAAGTGCGGAGTACCGCCACGAATGACCGCGCCCAGGGCGATGATTGCCGCGAACTCGCCTTTCTGGGCGACTTTCTGCGCAACCAGCGGGATTTCGAAGGCGCCAGGGGCACGGATGATGGTGATGTCGCTTTCGCTCACGCCATGGCGAACCAGGGCATCAACCGCACCGCTTACCAGGCTTTCGACAACAAAGCTGTTGAAACGGCCAACAACCAGGGCGTAGCGGCCTTTGGGGGCGATGAAGGTACCTTCGATGGTCTTCAGGGTCATTCGACAAATCTCTTAAAGAGCCGGGACGCGTTCAGTACGCGTCCCTCAGTGATATTTGAACCGCGAACAAGGGGTGGAAAAACACCGGCCTTTATTCGGAGGGCACGTATTCTACAACTTCCAGATCGAAACCGGATATCGCATTAAATTTCATTGGCGCCGACATCAGGCGCATTTTGCGTACGCCAAGGTCGCGCAGGATCTGCGAACCGGCACCGACGATGCTGTAGGTGGTCGGTTTTTTCACCGCCGCCTGGTCAGCGGTTTCGCGGATATGCGCCAGCAACACGTCGCCATCGAGCGGGTGACCGAGCAACAGAACCACCCCGCTACCCGCCTCGGCAACCGCGGCCATGGCGGCGCGCAGGCTCCAGCGGCCCGGCTGCTTGACCATCAACAGGTCGCGCAGCGGGTCCATGTTGTGCACCCGCACCAGGGTCGGTTCTTCGGCGCACACGGTGCCCAGGGTCAGGGCCATGTGCACGTCGCCTTCCACCGAATCACGATAGGTCACCAGGTTGAATTGGCCCAGTTCGCTGTCCAGTGGCTGCTCGGCAATCCGCTGAACGGTACGTTCGTGGATCATCCGGTAGTGGATCAGGTCGGCGATGGTGCCGATCTTGATGTTGTGTTCAGCGGCAAAGGCTTCCAGTTCGGTACGACGGGACATGGTGCCGTCGTCGTTCATCACCTCGCAGATCACCCCGCTCGGCTCGAACCCGGCCATGCGCGCCAGGTCGCAGGCGGCTTCAGTGTGGCCGGCACGGGCCAGGGTGCCACCGGCCTGGGCCATCAGCGGGAAGATGTGCCCCGGGCTGACGATATCTTCAGCCTTGGCGTCCTTGGCGGCAGCGGCCTGCACGGTACGCGCACGGTCGGCGGCGGAGATGCCGGTGGTCACGCCTTCGGCGGCTTCGATCGACACAGTGAACTTGGTGCCAAAGCCGGAACCGTTGCGCGGCGCCATCAGGGGCAGCTTCAGCAGTTCGCAGCGCTCGCGACTCATCGGCATGCAGATCAGGCCACGGGCGTGCTTGGCCATGAAGTTGATGTGCTCAGCCTGGCAGCACTCGGCGGCCATGATCAGGTCGCCTTCGTTCTCGCGGTCTTCGTCATCCATAAGGATGACCATCTTGCCTTGGCGGATGTCTTCAACCAGTTCTTCGATGCTATTGAGCGCCACGCGGCACCCCCCTTCTTTCGAAATTTGAGCTTCAGGATTTGAGGTAGCCGTTGGCGGCCAGAAAGCTTTCGGTGATGGTGCCGCCGGCAGTCGACTCCGCGGCCTTGTCGCCCAGCAGCAGTCGCTCCAGGTAACGGGCCAGCAGGTCCACTTCCAGGTTCACCCGGCGACCCGGCTGATACGCGGCCATGATGGTTTCGCTCAAGGTGTGCGGAATGATCGTCAGCAGGAATTCGGCGCCATCGACCGCGTTCACCGTCAGGCTGGTGCCGTCGACGGTGATCGAGCCTTTATGGGCGATGTACTTGGCCAGTTCCTTCGGGGCACGGATGCGGAACTCCACGGCCCGGGCGTTTTCGGTGCGGGCGACCACTTCGCCGACGCCGTCGACGTGACCGCTGACCAGGTGGCCACCCAGGCGGGTGGTCGGAGTCAGGGCTTTTTCCAGGTTGACCGGGCTGCCGCTCTTGAGGTCATTCATGGCGGTGCAGTCGAGGGTTTCGCGACTGACGTCCGCTGCAAAACCGTCGCCTGGCAGCTCGACGGCCGTCAGGCAGACGCCGTTGACCGCAATGCTGTCGCCCAGTTTGACATCGCTCAGGTCGAGCTTGCCGGTGGCTACGTGAACCCGTACATCTCCGCCTTTTGGGGTCAATGCACGAATACTGCCGATGGATTCGATGATGCCGGTAAACATGAAGTCCTCCTCGAGAACAAAACCTTCTTGGCCGCAGCCGGGAATTATACGCTCGCGGCCGGCACGGGAATGGCGGTGACTCGCCAGTCATCGCCAACCGCACGAATGTCAGTGATTTTCAGTGCCGGCGCATCCTTCATTTGCGTCAGTGGCCAGTCGAGCAATGGCCGCGCCGTGGAGCCGAGGAATTTTCCGGCGACAAAGATCTGGTACTCGTCCACCAGGCCTTGCTGGGCAAAGGCGCCCGCCAGCCTTGGGCCGGCTTCCACCAGCACCTCGTTGACGCCGCGGGCGGCCAGTTCGAGCAATAGCTTGCGCAGGTCGACCTGACCCTCTTCACCCGGCACGATCAGGCACTCGGGGCCGTTGGCGTACTGCTCTTCCACGGCCACGCAGGTGGCGACCAGGGCCGGGCCGGCCTTGAAGAACGGGGCATCGAGCGGCACCCGCAGGCGACCATCGATCAATACCCGCAACGGTGGACGGCTCATGGCCAGGGCGCTTTGTTCGGCGTCCAGCCCCAACTCGTCGGCGCGCACAGTCAGGCGCGCGTCGTCCGCCAGCACCGTGTCGGCCCCCGTCAAAACCACGCTGGCCTGCGCCCGCAGGCGTTGGACCGCGGAGCGCGCCGCCGGGCCGGTAATCCATTGGCTTTCGCCGCTGGCCATGGCGGTGCGCCCATCCAGGCTCATGGCCAACTTGACCCGCACGAACGGCAAGCCGTGCTCCATGCGCTTGAGGAAACCCAGGTTGAGCTGGCGCGCCTCGCCTTCGAGCACGCCGCAGGTGGTGGCGATGCCGGCCTGTTCCAGGCGCTGCAGGCCACGCCCGGCCACTTCCGGGTTGGGGTCCTGCATGGCGGCAACGACGCGCGCTACCCCCGCCGTGACCAACCCATCGGCGCACGGTGGCGTGCGGCCGTGATGGCTGCAGGGTTCGAGCGTGACGTAGGCGGTCGCGCCCCGCGCCTGCTCGCCGGCGGCGCGCAAGGCGTGGACTTCGGCATGCGGCTCGCCGGTGCGCACATGCCAGCCTTCGCCGACGACCTGCCCGTCACGCACGATCACGCAACCGACCCGCGGATTGGGATGGGTGCTGTAGTGGCCCTTGCGTGCCAGTTCCAGCGCGCGCGCCATGTAGTGGGCGTCGAGGATCGCTTGCTCAGTGGACATCGTCATGGTTTGACCGGTTCTCGGGCCAGGCGATCGATCTCTTCGCGGAACTCGTTGAGGTCCTGGAAGCGGCGATACACCGAAGCGAAACGAATGTAGGCGACTTCATCAAGCTTCTGCAGCTCGGCCATCACCAGCTCACCGACCACCAGCGATTTGACTTCGCGCTCGCCGGTTGCCCGCAGTTTGTGCTTGATGTGCACCAGGGAGGATTCCAGGCGCTCGACGCTCACTGGACGTTTTTCCAGGGCGCGCTGCATGCCCGCGCGAAGTTTTTCTTCGTCGAACGGCTGGCGGCTGCCGTCGGTTTTGATCAGGCGCGGCAACACCAGTTCGGCGGTCTCGAACGTCGTGAAACGTTCGCCGCAGGCCAGGCATTCACGCCGGCGGCGCACCTGTTCGCCCTCGGCGACCAGACGGGAGTCGATGACCTTGGTGTCGTTGGCACCGCAGAAGGGACAGTGCATGGTGGCAGGCAACAAAAAAAGGGAGGGCCATGGTAGCGCATCCCGGTGGCAAGACAAGCCATAGGGTTTACGGTATACAGACGGGCTATAGTGCTTGATCCATGGATTTCACCTCGCTGGAGCCGCAAATGCCGCTACGACCGCTTGTTTTACTCAGTTTCGTCAGCCTGCTGGTGGCCTGTAGCAGTGATGCGCCCAAGCCCGCAGAACCGGCATCCGGCCCCGCGCCGCAGATGGCCCAGAAGAAGGCCCAGGCGTCCGCCGACCAGGGTCCGCTGCCGGCTTACCAGCGCGAACTGAGCGGTTCGTTGCAGGGTGTGCCAGCGGGGGCCGAAGTCGAACTGGCGCTGCTGGTGGTCGACGAGCGTTCGCGGCCGCAGCAGTTGCTGGCCAGCGCCAACCTGGTCGGCAACAACCAGGCCCTGCCGTTTCACCTGCGCTTCAACCCCGAAGCCTTTCCCGCCGGCGCGCGGGTCGAGCTGCGCGGGCGCGCCAGCCAATCCGGACAACTGATCCTGCACCTGCCCTCGCAACGAATTTTCCAGCCGACTTCCCAGGCTCTGGGGCAATTGCAATTCGTCAAAGCACCATGACGGCACCGCTCGACCTGCAACACGCCCTGAGTGAACTGCTGGGCGATGCGCAACTGGTGCCCTGCCCGCTGCCGGATACCGAGCTGCAACTGTGGCTGATCGACGGCGACAATATGGACCGTGCCTTCAGCCCGGAAGAAACCCGACGGATCCTGCATGAACCGCCTTACTGGAGTTTCTGCTGGGCCAGCGGCCTGGCAGTGGCGCGCTACCTGGCCGCCCACCCACAGTGGGTCGCTGGCAAGCGGGTACTGGATTTCGGTGCCGGTTCCGGGGTGGCGGGGATTGCGGCGGTCAAGGCCGGTGCCCTCGAAGTGGTGGCCTGCGACCTCGATCCCCTGGCACTCGCCGCCTGCCGGGCCAATGCCCAGCTCAATGGGGTTGAACTCAGCTATTCAACGGACTTTTTCGCCGAGGCCGATCGTTTCGACCTGATCCTGGTGGCTGACGTGCTGTATGACCGCGCCAACCTGCCGCTGCTCGACGCATTCCTCAGCCGAGGCCGCGAAGCCCTGGTCGCCGACTCACGGGTGCGCGACTTCTCGCATCCGCTCTACCGGCGGCTGGAGATGCTCGAGGCCATGACCTTGCCCGACCTGGCCGAGCCTGAAGAGTTTCGTCATGTGAGCCTGTACCATGCTGCCCGCTGCGTTACGGATTGACCCGGCTGCCTGCGCTTTCGGCCAACCCCACCAAGCTTTATAGTTGCCCCATCCACGTTTTTTCGAGATACCCCATGAGTCAAGACACGCCGTACATCTTCGACGCCACCACCGCTGATTTCGAGCAGTCGGTGATCGAGAACTCGTTCCACAAGCCCGTGCTGGTGGATTTCTGGGCTGAATGGTGTGCACCGTGCAAGGCGCTGATGCCGATGCTGCAAACCATCGCCGAGAGTTACCAGGGCGAGTTGCTGCTGGCCAAGGTCAATTGTGATGCCGAGCCAGACGTCGTGGCACGCTTCGGCATTCGCAGCCTGCCGACCGTAGTGCTGTTCAAGGACGGTCAGCCAGTGGACGGTTTTGCCGGCGCGCAACCCGAATCCGCGGTGCGCGCACTGCTTGAACCTCATGTGCAGATGCCACCGCCGCCTGCGGCCGATCCGTTCGAACAGGCCCAGGGGTTGTTCGACGAGGGCCGCTTTGCCGAGGCCGAGGCCGCGCTCAAAGTGCTGCTGGGGGAAGACAACAGCCACGCCGGTGCACTGATCCTGTATGCCCGCTGCCTGACCGAACGCGGCGAGCTTGGCGAAGCCCAAGCCGTGCTGGATGCGGTCAAGAGCGATGAGCACAAGGCCGCACTGGCGGGCGCCAAGGCGCAGATCCAGTTCCTCGGCCAGGCGGCGGACCTGCCGGATGTGGCCGACCTGAAAGCGCGCCTGGCACAGAATCCACAGGACGACGAAGCGGTCTATCAATTGGCAATCCAGCAACTGGCCCGCCAGCAATACGACCCCGCGCTGGACTCGCTGCTCAAGCTGTTCATTCGCAACCGCAGCTACAGCGAAGGTTTGCCGCACAAGACCCTGCTGCAGGTGTTTGAGCTGCTGGGCAACGATCACCCGCTGGTCACCACCTACCGCCGCAAGTTGTTTGCTGCGTTGTACTGATCCGCATCAAGCGCAACCCTGTAGGAGCGAGCATGGCCGCGTGGAAAACATGCGCCTACGACGGCTCTATCCAGCTATAGAGCGGTGTATCGCCGCCGCTCAGCACCTTGACCTCGGCGCAGTGGCGCAGGCGCACCAATAGGCGCTTGCCAGCTACCGCGCTGCCGGTCAGTCCTTCCAGTTGCTCGAGCAGATCCGGCCCACTCAGTTGCCCGGACTTGCGCAGTAACGCCTTGGCCAACTGCCACTGGGCGTCGTCCGGATTGGCCGGTTTCGCCGCAACGCTGGCGGCGGGCTCTACACCGTCGACCTTACTCACCTGCAACTGCGCGCCAAGTTTCGCCCAATCGCCATCATCGAGCTCCAGGGTCAAGTCCACCGGCCAGTCGCCGATGCTTCCACGTATGCGCAACATTGGGCTTTCCTCAGGTTTATGACGAACATGCTCCCACGCGTCTTGCGCAACGCCAAGCATGCAGTCAAACTCCCGCCGATATTGTTATAAGATCACATAACAAAATAGTTAACTTTCGCCCCGGAGACTTTCCATGCGCCGTCTGCTCCTCGCTTTGCCGTTTGCCCTGTTGCCGCTGGCCATCGCCCAAGCGGCCGACGAACATGATCATGATCATCAACACGCCAGCCTCGGAGCTCACGAACATGGCGTCGGGCGCTTGAACGCGGCGCTGGATGGCCAGACCCTGGAGCTGGAACTGGACAGCCCGGCGATGAACCTGGTGGGCTTCGAACACGCCGCCAGCACGCCGGCAGACAAGGCCAAGGTTGCCGCGGTACGGGCACAACTGGAGCAGCCGCTGGTGCTGTTCAGCCTGCCGCAGGCCGCCAACTGCGTGCTCAGCCAGCAGGAGCTGAACAGCCCGCTGTTCGGTGACAAACCGGACGCCGACGATGACCACGACCACGACCACGCAGACGCCAAGGACGCCGAGGGTCATGAACACCAGCATGACCACAGCGAAATCCACGCGCATTACCAGTTCACCTGCAGCCAACCGGATGCGCTGAAGAGCCTGGACCTGGCCCAGGTGTTCAAGACCTTCCCCGCCACCCAGAAAATTCAGGTACAACTCATCAGCCCCAACGGCCAGCAAGGGGTCGAGGTGACGGCCAAGGCGGTTGCGCTTAAATTCTGAATCCACCGAAGATCCCCTGTAGGAGCGAGCCTGCTCGCGATGGAGTGTCAGATACTTTGGTATCGACTGATACACCATCGCGAGCAGGCTCGCTCCTACAGGGGTTCACCACCAACCAGACCGGTTTCACATGACCCAAGCACTCATCGAACTGACCGACCTGGGCTTCCATTGGCCCGGTCACCCGCCCTTGCTGGACATCCCGGCGTTTCGCCTGGAGGCCGGTGAAACCCTGTTTCTCAAAGGCCCCAGCGGCAGCGGCAAGACCACCCTGCTGGGCCTGCTCGGCGGCGTGCAGAAGCCCAATCGCGGCAGCATCCGTTTGCTCGGGCAAGAACTGACGGACCTCTCGGCCGGTGCCCGGGATCGTTTTCGGGTCGACCACACGGGCTACATCTTCCAGCAGTTCAACCTGCTGCCGTTTCTCTCGGTGCGCGAAAACGTCGAGTTGCCCTGCCACTTCTCCAGCGTGCGCGCCAACCGCGCGATCCAGCGTCATGGCAGCGTCGACAGCGCCGCCGCCACGCTGCTCGCGCACCTGGGGCTCAAGGATCCAGGCCTGCTTGGTCGACGGGCCGACTCCCTGTCGATTGGCCAACAGCAACGCGTCGCCGCCGCCCGCGCACTGATCGGCCAGCCGGAACTGGTGATCGCCGACGAGCCGACCTCGGCCCTCGACTACGACGCCCGCGAGGCCTTCATCCGCCTGCTGTTTGCCGAATGCCGGGAAGCCGGTTCCAGCCTGTTGTTCGTCAGCCACGACCAGAGCCTGGCGCCGCTGTTCGATCGTCACCTGTCGCTGGCCGAACTCAATCGCGCCGCCACGCCCGCAGAGGTCTGAGATGTATCTGTTCCGTCTAGCCATGGCCAGCCTGGCTAACCGCCGCTTCACCGCCATCCTCACGGCCCTCGCCATCGCCCTGTCGGTCTGCCTGCTGCTGGCCGTGGAACGCGTGCGCACCGAAGCCCGCGCCAGTTTCGCCAGCACCATCAGCGGCACCGACCTGATCGTCGGCGCTCGCTCCGGTTCGGTAAACCTGCTGCTGTACTCGGTGTTTCGTATCGGCAATGCCACCAACAACATCCGCTGGGACAGCTTCGAGCACTTCGCCAATAACCCCAAGGTGAAATGGGCAATCCCGATTTCCCTTGGCGACTCCCATCGCGGCTATCGGGTGATGGGCACCACTGACGCCTACTTCCAGCATTACCAATACGGGCGCCAGCAACACCTGCAACTGGCCAGCGGCCGGGCCTTTGCCACGGATCCGTTCGAGGTGGTACTGGGCGCGGAAGTGGCCGACGCGCTGCACTACAAACTCGGCGACCAACTGGTACTGGCCCACGGCGTGGCGGTGATCAGCCTGGTCAAGCATGACGACAAGCCCTTCACCGTGGTCGGCATCCTCAAGCGCACTGGCACCCCGGTGGACCGCACGCTGCACATCAGCCTCGGGGGCATGGAGGCGATCCATGTCGATTGGCACAACGGCGTGCCGGCGCGTGGCGATGGCCGGATCAGCGCCGACCAGGCGCGCAACATGGACCTCACGCCCCAGGCCATCACTGCGTTCATGCTCGGCCTCAACAGCAAGATCGCGACCTTCTCCCTGCAACGCGAGATCAATGAATTTCGTGGCGAGCCGATGCTGGCGATCCTGCCGGGCGTGGCCTTGCAGGAACTCTGGAGCCTGATGGGCACCGCTGAAAAAGCGCTGTTCGTGGTGTCCCTGTTCGTAGTGCTGACCGGCTTGATCGGCATGCTCACGGCGATCCTCACCAGCCTCAACGAACGCCGACGGGAAATGGCGATCCTGCGTTCGGTCGGCGCCAGGCCCTGGCATATCGCCACGCTGCTGGTGCTGGAGGCCTTTGCGCTGGCGCTGTCGGGGGTGATCGCCGGCCTCGGCCTGCTGTACCTGTGCATCGCCCTGGCGCAAGGTTACGTGCAGTCCAACTACGGCCTGTTTCTGCCGTTGTCCTGGCCAAGCGAGTATGAATGGACGCTGCTCGGTGGCATCCTGCTTGCCGCGCTGCTGATGGGCAGCGTGCCTGCCTGGCGGGCCTACCGGCAATCGCTGGCCGACGGTCTGTCGATCCGTTTATGAGGACGTAAAATGCCCCGCGCTCTGCTTGCGCTGTTGATGCTGGTCGCCCTGCCCCTGTGGGCGGCCGAACCCAGGGACCTGACCTGGTCGGAGATGATTCCGCCGGACGCGCCCGCCGAAGTGCCGAACATGAAACCGCTGCACGACCTGTCGCAGATGAGCGACGCCTTGTCGGCCGAGTCAGCGCCGGCCGCCCGGCAGGACCTGCCCAACGCACCGGTGGTGCAGACCCTCGACGGCCAGGCCATTCGGTTGCCCGGCTACATCGTGCCGCTGGAGGTCAATGAGGCAGGGCGCACCACCGAGTTTTTGCTGGTGCCGTATTTCGGCGCCTGCATCCACGTGCCCCCACCGCCGTCGAACCAGATCGTGCATGTCCGGAGCGAGATCGGGGTCAAGCTCGAAGAGTTGTACCAGCCGTACTGGATTGAAGGCGCAATGCAGGTCAAAGCCTCCACCAGCGAACTGGCGGATGCCGGGTACCAGATGGATGCCCAGAAGATCTACGTGTACGAATTGCAGGAGTGAAACTGCGAAGTTTTCATGGACTGACCTGAACTTGCGTCTACGCTCAAGCCGGCGCTGACGACGACCGCTCATCCGAGCAACGATCTTAATGCGCCATCACGCTTTCATTGAGCTGCGTCAACGTCCCAGGTCGGATCCCTCCATAAAATGGGATATAGAATTCAAATTGTCCCTTGGAGCCCCCATGCACAAGTCATTGCTTAGCGCTTCCCTCATTGCATTCGCGCTTGCAGCCCCGTCCGCCCAAGCCCACGAAGCCGGCGACATCATCGTCCGGGCCGGTGCCATCACCGTTAATCCGAAGGCCGACAGCTCCAGCGTCAAGGTCGATCGCGGCCCGCTGGCGGGTACCGACCTGGGCGGCAAGGCGACAATGAGCAGCGACACGCAATTGGGCCTGAACTTCGCGTACATGATCACCAACAACCTGGGGATCGAGCTGCTGGCGGCAACGCCGTTCGAGCATGACGTCAAACTCAAAGGCACCGCACTCCCTGCGGCCAACGGCAAGCTCGGCTCCTTGAAGCACCTGCCGCCGACCCTGAGCCTGGTGTACTACCCGCTGGATCACAAATCGGTGTTCCAACCCTACGTGGGCGCGGGCATCAACTACACCTGGATCTATGACGAACACGTCGGCAGCCAGGCCAGCGCCAACGGCTTCGACAACTTCCGGGCGAAAAACACCTGGGGCGTGGCATGGCAGGTCGGTGCCGACTACATGCTGACCGACAACATCATGATCAACGGCCAGGTGCGCTACATCGACATCGACACCACCGGTTATGTGGATAACAACGCTGTCGCGCCAGGCACTCGCGCCAAGGTCGACATCGATGTGGACCCATGGGTCTACATGGTTGGCCTGGGCTACAAGTTCTAAGCCACACCCGCAGAAAAAAGGCGCCTCTCATCAGGCGCCTTTTTTGTTCTCGTAAAACCCCTAGCGACCCAGCAGGCGGGCCAGACCGACGCTCATTGGCGTTTGCTCGGGGAAGGTGAAGCGCTGCAGCAGGCGCTGGTTGTTCGCCCGCGAATGGCGGATATCGCCCGAACGGGCCGGGCCGTAGGTGATCGGCGGCAAGTCGCCGACCACTTCGCGCAACGCCTGGAGCATTTGCTTGAGGGTGGTGGCCTGGTTCCAGCCGACGTTGACCGCACCGACTTCCAGCGTAGGCGCTTCGATAGCCTGCACCAGCAGGTCTACCAAGTCTTCGACATAGACAAAATCACGAGTCTGCTCGCCATCGCCGAACACGGTGATCGGCAGCCCCTTGACCGCGCGCTCGCTGAAAATGCTGATCACCCCGGAGTACGGCGACGACGGATCCTGGCGCGGGCCGAAGATGTTGAAGAAGCGAAACACCGCGGGCTCCAGGCCATGCTGGCGGCGGTAGAAATCGAGGTAGTACTCACCCGCCAGCTTGTCCGAAGCGTAGGGCGTGAGCGGCGCCTTGGCGGTGTCTTCGTCGATCGACTGGCCTTCGCCATTGTTGCCATAGATCGCCGCACTCGAGGCAAACAGCACACGCTTGATCCCAGCCTGGCGCATGGCTTCACAGACGTTCAGGGTGCCAATGAAATTGCTCTGGTGCGTACGCACCGGATCGTCCACCGAGGCCTGCACGGAAGCCACGGCAGCCAGGTGCGCCACGGCACAACAACCGACCATCACCTTGGCCACCAGGGCAGCATCGGCGACGTCGCCTTCGATCAACTCGATACGTGGATCGTCCAGTTGCAGGTTGCTGCGCTTGCCGGTGGACAGGTCATCGAGCACACGCACCGAGTAGCCCTTGGCAAGCAGGGCGTCGGCGAGGTGCGAGCCAATGAAACCGGCACCGCCGGTGATTAATACAGGGCCTTCAGCCATGACGATAAAACCTATCCAGTAAGCCCGGGAGCGCGGCACGCCAGGCGCGCGGCTTGATCCCGAAGGTGTGCAGAATTTTCTTGCAGGCCAGGACCGCGTGTTGCGGCTCTTCGGCGGCATCCGGGCGCGCGGCATGGGCCTGCGCAGTCGGTGCTTCGATGGCCAGCGGATGCAGGCTGCGGGCCTCGGTCAAAATGGCCTGGCCCAGCGCCAGCGGCGTGGTCGCCTCGTGTCCGGCGTAGTGATAGGTGCCCCACAGCGGCGCCGCGCAATCGAGTTGCTTGAGCACCGAAATGATCACCCGTGCGGCGTCGTCCACCGGGGTTGGGTTGCCCCGTCGGTCATCGGCCATCAGCAGCTCTTCAGGCTGTTCGGCACGTGCCAGGAAGCGTCCCAGTGCGCCATCGGCACTGTCATCGAGTAACCAGCCAAACCGCAGCATCACGTGTTGCGGGCAGGTTGCGCGCACGCTCTGCTCGATGCGCCACAACGCCTGGCCACGCAGGCCCAGTGGCACCGGTTCGTCCTTTTCACTGTAGGCAGTGGCCCGCGAGCCATCGAACACTCGATAGCTGGAAGGCTGGAGCAGGACGATGTTGTGGTGCTGGCACAATTCCGCCAGGCGCTCGACTGCTCGTTCCTGCCCGGCCAGGCGCGCCTCGGGCACCTGCTCGGCCTGGAACCAGTCGAAGTAGTAGGCGAGGTTGATCAGCGCGTCCGGGCGAGTGTCGTCGAGCAGTTGGGTCAGGCTCGCGGCATCCCAGCCGTCTTGCGGTGGACGGGGGGCGAGGAAACCGATGTCTTCCTCCGCACCGAGGCGAATCAGCGCCTGCCCAAGGGCATTTCCGCCACCCAGTAACATAAGGCGCATTCGCATAGAGTCAGCAGGCCCAGTCTGTTTGAAACGATGAGTGTAGCGACAGCGCCCGCAGGCGTTGTCGTTGAGAGTTGCCGGAATCGTTACATTTTGCGGGTTTAATACGCAACCGTCACTTATAAACTGCCAACCGCAGCCTTTGCAGTCGCAGCCAGGGGCAGCGCTGGGCCGCACTGCGCGCGCACTTGCAACTTGGGCCGGGCCGTCGCATAACTGAGCCCATGAATCTCCCCGAGTCCGCCGACAGCGTCCTCGACGGCTTTCACCCCGCCGTCAGCGCCTGGTTCAGCAGCACCTTCGCGACGGTCACTGCCGCCCAGGCGCGCGCGTGGCCCTTGATCCGCCAGCGCCGCTCGACCCTGATTGCCGCGCCCACCGGCTCCGGCAAGACCCTCACCGCGTTTCTGGCGGTCATCGACGACCTGGTCCGGCAAGGCCTGGCCCTGGGCGGCGAGTTGCCTGACGAAACCCGGGTGGTCTACGTCTCGCCCCTCAAGGCGCTGTCCAACGACATCCAGCTCAACCTGCAGACCCCGCTGGCCGGCATCACTGCGCAACTGCAACAGCAGGGACTGCCTGAATTGCAGATCAGTACCGCGGTGCGCACCGGCGATACCCCGCAAAAGGAGCGCACGGCGATGCGTAAAAGCGCACCGCACATTCTGGTGACCACCCCGGAATCGCTCTACGTGCTGCTCGGCTCCGACTCGGGCCGACGAATGCTCGCCAGCACCCGCACGGTGATCGTCGATGAAATCCACGCCATGGCCGCCAGCAAGCGCGGCAGCCACCTGGCCCTGAGCCTGGAGCGCTTGCAGGCGTTGTGCCGCGAGCCGCTGCTGCGCATCGGCCTGTCTGCCACGCAAAAGCCCATCGACGCGGTGTCGCGGTTCCTGGTGGGCACTGGACGCCCCTGTGACATCGTCGACATCGGCCACGCCCGCCCCCGGGACCTGGACATCGAAGTGCCGCCCGTGCCGTTGTCGGCAGTGATGGCCAACGATGTCTGGGAGCTGGTCTATGAGCGCATCGCCACCCTCGCCCGCGAGCACCGCACCACCCTGGTCTTCGTCAACACCCGGCGCCTGGCCGAACGCTTGAGCCGCCACCTCAGCGAACGCCTGGGCAAGCACGCGGTGGCCGCGCACCACGGCAGCCTGGCCAAGGAGTTTCGCCTGGATGCCGAGCAACGACTCAAGCGCGGCGAGCTGCAGGTGCTGATCGCCACTGCGTCGCTGGAACTGGGGATCGACATCGGCGACGTCGAACTGGTCTGCCAGATCGCCTCGCCGCGCTCGATTGCCGGGTTCCTGCAACGGGTCGGCCGCTCCGGGCACCAGGTTGGCGGCACGCCCAAGGGGCGCCTGTTCGCCACCACCCGCGACGACCTGATCGAATGCGCCGCCCTGCTCGACTGCGTGCGCCGGGGCGAGCTCGATAGCCTGCTGATCCCCGTCGCGCCGCTGGACGTACTCGCCCAGCAGATCATCGCCGAAGTCAGTTGCCAGGAATGGCCGGAGCAGGCGCTGTTCGACACCCTGCGCCGCGCCTCACCCTACGCCGCGCTGGACCAGGCGCATTACCAGGCCGTGCTGAAGATGCTTGCCGAAGGCTACAACGGTCGCCAAGGCATCCGCAGTGCGTACTTGCACCGCGACGCCGTCAGCGGTTCCTTGCGCGGCCGCCGCGGGGCCCGGCTGACCGCAGTGACCAGCGGCGGGACGATTCCCGACAACGCCGACTACAGCGTGTTGCTGGAGCCCCAGGGGCTGAACATCGGCAGCGTCAACGAAGACTTCGCGGTGGAGAGTATCGCCGGCGATGTCTTCCAATTGGGCAACAGCTCCTACCGGATCCTGCGGGTCGAAACCGGCAAGGTGCGGGTCGAGGACGCCCAGGGCCAGCCGCCCACCATCCCGTTCTGGCTGGGCGAAGCACCGGGGCGCAGCGCCGAGTTGTCCTACGCCGTGGCGCGCCTGCACGCCCAGCTCGACCAACTGCTGGGCGCCACGCCCGGCGACTTGCAACCGAGCCTGGCCTGGCTGACCGCGACCCTTGGCCTGAACCTGGCCTGCGCCGAACAACTGGTGGACTACCTGGCCCCCGCGCGCCTGGCCCTCGGCGCCCTGCCGTCCCAGGACACGCTGCTGATGGAGCGCTTTTTCGATGAGTCCGGCGGCACCCAACTGATCATCCACACGCCCTTCGGCAGCCGCATCAACCGCGCCTGGGGCCTGGCCTTGCGCAAGCGCTTCTGCCGCACCTTCAACTTCGAATTGCAGGCCGCCGCCAGCGAGGACGCCATCGTCCTGTCGCTGTCCACCAGCCACAGCTTTGAACTGCAGGACGTCTGGCGTTACCTGCATAGCAACAGCGCCGAGCAGATCCTCGTCCAGGCAGTGCTCGACGCCCCGCTGTTCGGCGTGCGCTGGCGCTGGAATGCCGGCGTGGCCCTGGCGCTGCCGCGCTACAGCGCAGGCCGCAAGGTGGCGCCGCAGATCCAGCGGATGAAAAGTGAAGACTTGATCGCCAGCGTGTTTCCCGACCAGATCGCCTGCCTGGAAAACCTCGCCGGTGAACGGGAAATTCCCGATCACCCACTGGTTGAGCAAACCCTCGACGACTGCCTGCACGAAGCCATGGACTGCAACGGCTGGCTGGCCTTGTTGCGGCGCATGGAGCAGGGCGAACTGCGGTTGATCAGTCGCGACCTGCCCGCCCCTTCGCCCCTGGCGGCGGAAATACTCAACGCCCGGCCCTACACTTTTCTTGACGATGCGCCTCTGGAGGAACGTCGCACGCAAGCGGTGCTCAGCCGTCGCTGGAGCGATCCGCAGGCGACCGATGACCTCGGCGCCCTGGACCCGCAGGCGATCGAGTCGGTGCGCGAAGAGGCCTGGCCGCAACCCGCCAGCGTCGATGAAATGCATGAAGCGCTGATGAGCCTGGGAGCCATCACCGACAACGAGGTGCAGCAGAACGATCGATGGCTGCCGTGGCTACGGGAGCTGGCCGAGCAAGGCCGCGCCAGCCGCCTGGCCATCGATTCCGAACATGGCCTGTGGCTGGCGCTGGAGCGCCTGAGCTGCCTGCAAGGAGTTTATCCACAGGCGCTGCTGCAACCGCCGCTCCATCCGCTACCAGGCTTTGACCAGCTGTGGGCACCTGATGAGGCGCTGGTGGAGCTGCTCCGCGCCCGGCTCAGCGCCTTCGGCCCACTGCCCCTGAGTGAGATTGCCGCCGCCCTGGGGCTGATGCCGCTGTTGGTCGAGCAAGGCCTGGCCCAACTGGAGCGCGACGGTTACGTATTGCGTGGGCGCTTCAGCCCAGGCGCGACGCAGGAACAGTGGTGCGAGCGGCATTTACTGGCGCGGATCCATCGCTACACGGTCAAGCGCCTGCGCCGGGAAATCGAACCGGTGGCCCTGCAGGACTTCATGCGATTTCTGTTTGACTGGCAGCACCTGTCCGCGACAACCCAAGGCCAGGGCAACGCCATGTTGCCGGTGATCGTCGCGCAGTTCGAAGGCTACCCGGCGGCGGCTTCGGCCTGGGACAGTGATCTGTTGCCGGCGCGACTCAAAGGCTACTCGGCCACCTGGCTGGATGAACTGTGCCGCAGCGGCAAGCTGGTCTGGACGCGCTTGAGCGCGCGCCACAAGACCGCCAGCGTGGCCCTGCGCAGCACACCGATCGTGTTGTTGCCCAGGGTGCAAGCGGCACTCTGGAGCAGCTTGACCGAACAGGCACAGGTCGAGGATTTGTCGCCCAAGACCCAGAAAGTCCATCAGGCCCTGAGCCAACACGGCGCGCTGTTTTTTGATGAGTTGCTGCACGAGGCGCACCTGCTGCGCAGTGAACTGGAGATCGCCTTGCAGGAGTTGGTCGGCGCCGGCCTGGTGAATGCCGACAGCTTCGCCGGCCTGCGCGCACTGATCACCCCGGCGAGCAAACGCCAGGCCCGCAGCAGCCGACGCGGGCGCGGGCCCCTGGTCGGTGGGATGGACGATGCCGGACGCTGGGCCCTGCTGCGTCGCACAGCCGCCCCCGTCAGCGATGCCCCGCGCGGCACACCCGCAGGCACCCTTGAACACATCGCCATGACCTTGCTGCGCCGCTACGGCGTGGTGTTCTGGCGCTTGCTGGAGCGCGAAGCGGACTGGCTGCCCAGTTGGCGGGAATTGCTGCGCACCTTTCATCGCCTGGAGGCACGCGGGGAGATCCGCGGCGGACGTTTTGTCAGTGGCCTGGCCGGCGAGCAGTTCGCCCTGCCCGAAGCCATCCCGCTGTTGCGCGAAGTGCGCCGCCGCCCCCATGACGGCAGCCTGGTCAGCGTCTGTGGGGTTGATCCGCTGAACCTGGTCGGCACCTTGCTGCCGGGGCAGAAAGTCCCGGCCCTGGCCAGCAATCGACTGGTGTACCGCGACGGCTTGCCGGCGGCGGCCGAGATCGCCGGCGTGCAGCATTTCTGGCTGCAACTGGACCCGCAACAACGCAGCACGCTGCAGCAGAAGCTGACCCAGTACCGGCTCGCGCCAGTCGCCGACCCTGGTCTGCCGAGCGCTTAAGAACTGTGGCTCGGATTGGGCATCAGCAGCGCTGAGTTGTCCTTGGCGGCGACCGCCTCCTCATGCTTGTCTTCGGGTCGGTCCAGGTGTCGCTCATGCAGCAGCACCTGCTGTGGATAAGTCTGCGCGAAATGCACCCATGGGCTGTTATCCACAAGCTTTTTCAAGCGCAGGTTGAACGCCCGGTTCACCGCATATTGGCCGCCGGAGACCGTGCGGAACTGCGCCGTCAGGATCACCCCGTTGAGGTCCATCTTGTCGACCCCGAACACTTCCAGCGGGCCTTGCAGGTTGTACTTGAGGAACGCGTCTTCGCTGATCGAACGGCCCGCGTCGCGAATCAGCGCGATGGCCTGGTCGACGTCGGTGTCGTAGGTGAACTGCACCGAGAAAAACGCAAAGGCGAATTGCCGCGACTGGTTGGTGACCGCCTTGATCTGGCCGAATGGCACCGAATGCACGAAGCCCTTGCCGTCGCGCAGGCGCAGGGTCCGGATGGTCAGGCCCTCCACCGTGCCGGCATGCCCCGAGTCGAGCACCACCCAGTCGCCGATCGACAGGGTGTCTTCGATGATGATGAACAGCCCGGTGATCACATCCTGCACCAGTTGCTGCGAACCAAAACCGATCGCCAGCCCCACCACCCCGGCACCGGCCAGGAACGGTGCGACGTTGATCCCAAGGTTGGCCATGGTGGTGATTGCGCAGATCACCACCAGGATGATTTTCATCGCGTTGCGCAGCAACGGCAGGATGGTTTTGATCCGGGTACTGGGCTGGCGCGCATTGCGTTTGTTGACCGGCGGCTTCAAGGCTTCCTGAATGGCCGTGTCGAGTACCACCCACACCAGCCAGGTCACCAGGAAGATCAGGCCGATGCGGCTCAACGAATCGCTGATCGCCCGGCCAATCGCGTTGCTGACCGCGAACTCGAACAACGATACGCCCCAGATCCGCCCCAGGATGTCGATGAAGGCGATGGCCATGACAATCCGCAGCAAGGCGTGGGACAGGCTCAGGAAACGCTCCTTGTAGGCACCGCTGCGCTGCACCGCCAGCGCGCTGCGGGACTTGAACAGGTGTTGCAGCATGGTGCTGATAAACACCGTGGCAATCAGCAGCAAGGTGGTGAACAAGGCACAGCGCAGGACCTTCTGATTGTCATCGCCGATGCCGATCAGGTTGATCAGCGACACCAGCACCATCAACAGGATCGGCCAGTACCAGACCCCGGAAAAGATCCGCAGGGTCTCGCGTAATGCCGGTTGTTTCTGGCGCTGGGCCAGCGGCAGGATGCGGATCAACTGACCCACCGGTCTGCGCAGGCGAATCACCAGCAGGCCGAAGATGATCGACGCCGACATACCAGTGAACACCGCGATACTGCTGGTCAGGTTGTCCCCCAGGCGATTGGCGATCTGCGAGCTGGTCAAGGCGTCGCTCAGGGCCACCAGAAAACCCATGGCGAACAACGGCCGCGGGCTGTTTCGCAGCAGGATGCGCACTGCCTGGCGCTTGTGCCCGACGTTGAACAGCACCACCAGCGACAGCAACAGCGAGGCGACAAAGATCCCGGCGCTGGTGGCGTAGGCCAGGCTCAAGGCCAGTGCGCGGCCTGCCGATGCGGGCAGGAAATGACTGAGGTAGAGGGTCAGGGGCAAGCTGATCAAGGCGGGCAGCGTGTAGGGCAGCAGGTAACCGAGCAACGCCTGGCCACGCTCACGGGTGAGCAACAGGCGATGCCGTGCCAGGCGTCGGGCCAGCAGGCCACCGAGTAACCAGAGCAGCGCAAACACCCCGCCCCACACCACGCTCAGCAGGAGGAAATCGCCGACCACGCTCCAGCTCGAGCGCGGCGAAGGTTGATTGACCAGTTGGTCCACCTCGTCCACCGCGCGGTCCGCACGCAGGCGCCAGGCTTGTACCAGGTGCTCGTTAAGATCGAGCTTTTCCTGGACGTCATCGATGCTCGAACTGATGGCGCCCAGCAGGCCGCCCTGCACCAGCGGTTCGGGTTTGGACGCTGCGGCCGGCTCTTTACCGGTAACCGCCGCAATGGCCGGTAGCGCATTCGCCTGCAAGGCAGGACTGGCGCAACACAACAGTAGCGCGAGCCAGATCGCGGTTTTGATTGGAGACAAAACGCGGTGCTCCTTTTTGACCAGGTGATGTGTGCAGAAGATCGCAGCCTTGAGCGATCGCTACAAGCGTAGATCGGCAAAACCCCATGAAGGTTTCACTGCCCAGGCGTTTGACCGCCCGTAACGTCGTCGAAACTTTCCGCCCTGGCCCACAGTCATCAACAAACAGGGGGCAGCCCGACGATCATCAGGCGGGATCACACATGGCGGCGTTTGACACCAGCGGCGAGCAGGCCGAGCAACCCGATGCAGCGAGTGCAAGCCCCACCGCGGTACGCCGTTTTACCGTGCTCACGGTCAATACCCACAAGGGCTTCGCCGCCCTCAATCGGCGCTTCATCCTGCCCGAACTGCGTGAAGCGGTGCGCAGTGTCGGCGCCGACGTGGTGTTCCTGCAGGAAGTGCACGGCGCCCATGAGCACCATCCCCGGCGCTACAGCAACTGGCCCAGCATGCCCCAGTACGAATTCCTCGCCGACAGCCTCTGGCCGCAGTTCGCCTATGGGCGCAACGCGGTGTATCCGGCAGGCGACCACGGTAACGCGCTGCTGTCGAAATTCCAGATCATCCGTCACGACAACCTCGACGTCTCCATCAGCGGCCATGAAAGCCGTGGCGTGCTGCATTGCGTGTTACGCCTGCCCGGTGACGGCCAGCAGGTGCATGCCATGTGCGTGCATCTGGGCTTGCATCAGGCCCATCGCGATGAACAACTGCAACTGCTGATCAAGCGCCTGCAAGAGTTGCCAGCCGACGCCAGGGTGATAGTCGCCGGCGACTTCAATGACTGGCGCCAGCGCGCCGACGATCTGCTCAATCCGTTGGGCCTGCGCGAGGTGTTCCGCGAGCACCATGGCCAGCCGGCGCGCAGTTTCCCGGCCCGCCTGCCCCTCCTGCGCCTGGACCGCATCTACGTGCGCAACCTCAAGGCCCATCGCCCGCAGGTGCTGGCGGCGCGGCCCTGGTCGCACCTTTCCGATCACGTTCCGCTGTCGGTGGAGATTGAGCTATGAGCAGCGCCCCGCTGGAAAAAAACCTGCTCGAACCCCAGGCATCCGCCGCCGAATCGGTCACAGCCAGACGCGCCCTCGTCGACCTCGACTATGGCTGGCACGGCAACAACTGCGTGGTATTGCTGGAAAATGGCGAGGCCTACTTTCCCAAGGTGTTCGAGGCTCTGCGCCAGGCCAAGGGCGAAATTCTGCTGGAGACCTTCATTCTGTTCGAGGACAAGGTCGGCAGCGAGCTGCAGCAGATTCTGATCGAGGCGGCGCAGCGTGGCGTGCGTGTCACCGTCAGCCTCGATGGTTTTGGTTGCGGCGAACTGGCCAGCGAATTCCTCCTGGCGATGTGTGATGCCGGCGTGCACTTGCAGATGTTCGACCCGGCCCCACGGCGCCTGGGCATCCGTACCAACTGGTTCCGCCGCCTGCACCGCAAGATCGTGGTGGTGGACGGCAGCATCGCCTTTGTCGGCGGCATCAACTTCAGCGCCGATCACCTGGCCGACTTCGGCCCCCAGGCCAAGCAGGATTATGCGGTGCAGGTAGAGGGGCCGGCGGTGGTCGACATCCATCACTTCGCCCTGCTGCAAAGCGGCCGCCATGCCCGGGCGCGCTCTGGCTGGCTGCGGCGCAAGCACCGGCGCAGCGAGCTGGCGTTCAGCGATCACGATGGCCAGGTGCGCCTGGTCTACCGCGACAACCGCGACCACCCCCGGGACATCGAAGACGTGTACCTGCAGGTGCTGCGCAGCGCCCAACGCCGGGTGATCATCGCCAACGCCTACTTTTTCCCTGGCTACCGCCTGCTGCGCGAAATTCGCAACGCCGCCCGCCGAGGGGTCGAGGTGCGGCTGATCCTGCAGGGGCAACCGGACATGCTGGTGGCCAAGCTGGCGGCCCGCCTGACCTATGACTACCTGCAGCAATCGGGGGTGAAGATCTATGAGTACTGCGACCGCCCACTGCACGGCAAAGTCGCCTTGGTGGATGAGGACTGGAGCACGGTCGGCTCGAGCAACCTCGACCCCTTGAGCCTGTCGTTGAACCTGGAAGCCAACGTGCTGATTCGCGACCGGGCATTCAACCGCGAGCTGTGCGAGCGCCTCGACGAACTGAGCGACCATCACTGTAAGGTCATGCCGGCCAACCAGCGCCCCCGGGGATTGCTGTGGCGCATGACCATTGGCTTCCTGGTGTTCCACTGCCTGCGGCACTTCCCCGCCTGGGCCGGTTGGCTGCCGGCGCACAAACCGCGCCTGCAGCCTTTCACGCCAGCAACTCAGGTGCAGGATGACGCCCATGAATCGCGCTGAAAGCCAAGACGCCCCCGCCGTTGCCGAGCATCCGCCGTCCCGTTGGCGGCGCCTGAAAAAGCCGCTGACGGCGCTGTTTTTCCTGCTGCTGATTGTGTTGTTCACCCTGCTCGCCCACCGCATCGATTGGAGCGAAGTGTTCGACACCCTGCAGGACTTCAAAGTGCGGACCCTGATCATCGCCTCGACGATTACCGTGCTGAGTTTTCTCACCTATGCCTGCTTCGACCTGATCGGCCGCACCTACATCGGGCAAAACCTGACCTGGCGGCAAATCCTGCCGGTGGGGGTGATCAGCTACGCGTTCAACCTCAACCTGAGTGCCTGGGTCGGCGGTATCGCCATGCGTTATCGCCTGTATTCGCGACTGGGGGTCAGCAAGGGCAACATCGCCAAGATCCTCGGCCTGAGCCTGGCCACCAATTGGTTTGGCTACATGCTGGTGGCCGGGGCGATCTTCAGCAGTGGCCTGGTGCACATGCCACCGGGCTGGAAGCTCAGCAGCGCGGCCTTGCAGGGCGTGGGCCTGCTGTTGCTGCTGGTGAGTGCCGGCTACCTGGCGGCGTGCCGCTTTTCCAGCCGTCGTGAATGGTCGATTCGTGGGGTTGAGATCAACCTGCCGTCACTGCGCATGGCGATGCTGCAACTGGCCCTGGGAGCATTGAACTGGTCGCTGATGGCGGCGGTGATTTTTACTTTGCTGCCGAGCAAACTCGACTATCCGCTGGTGCTTGGGGTGCTGTTGATCAGTGCCATCGCTGGGGTAATCACTCACATTCCGGCCGGGCTTGGGGTACTGGAGGCGGTGTTTGTCGCCCTGCTGCAACACCAGGCCTCTCGCGGCAGCCTGGTCGCCGGATTGCTGGCCTATCGGGCGATCTACTTCCTGTTGCCGCTGTTGATCACCGTGGCCATGTACCTGGTGGTGGAAGCCAAGGCCAAGGCGCTGCGGATCGAGAAAAAACCCTCCTGAACGCCCACTTTCACTGTAGGAGCGAGCGCCCGCTTGCGGCCTGCTCGCGATGGTCGCCAACAATGAAGTGCCAAGCCTGATTCCCCGCGGTGTCCTTGCGGGCATCGCGAGCAGGCTCGCTCCCACCTCAAAAACGCCTGTCAGGTGGACTGGATGATGCTCAACCGCTCACCCACCACCATCTCGGTAATCCAGCCCACCAGGATCGAGGTGTAGGCCTGTTGCGCCACGGGCTCGCTGAGGGCGTGATCGGCGCCATCGATGATGCGGTGGGTCAGGGAGTGGGTCTGCTGGCACGCCGCGCGGTAACTCATGATGGTGGCATGGGGTACGTAATCATCGGTTTGCGACTCCACCAGCAACACATCGCCGGTAAATTGCGCGCAGGCATACAGGGCCCGATTGCTGTCGGCATGCACCAGGGTGCTGCGGTAATCAAGCAGGTCTTGCTTGTCGAGGTCGCGCTTGGGGGTGTGCCATAGCTCGTCGCGGTACAGCGCCGGCACCCGCAATGCCAGCCAGCGCACGGGGCGCAAGGTGGTGAGGATCGCCGCCAGGTAGCCACCGTAACTGGTGCCCACTACCGCCACCGCTGAAGTATCGATGGCCGGGTGGGCGAGCAGGCGGTCATAAGCGGCCAAGAGGTCCTTGAGGTTATCTTCGCGGGTCACCCGGGTCAGTGGGATGCCCGTACCGCCGGTGTGTCCACGCAAGTCGAAGGTCAGGCACACGCAGCCCAGGCCGGCAATGCCCTTGGCCCGCTCCAGGTCGCGCTCCTGGCTGCCGCCCCAGCCGTGTACGAACAACACACCGGGGACCTTGGATTTGGGACTCAGGAAGGTCGCGCTCATGTGTTCGTCGTCGATCTCGATTTCAATGGTTTCGCTTCTAGCCGTCATAGGGTTTGACCGTCACATACTTGAGGAGAAAATCACTGTTTTCTGCCGGGCCGCGGTACACCTCGATGGCCCCGGCCGGCAAGGGCTGGTCCTGGTAAGTCTCCACCGACGACACGCGAATCGCCGGCAAACCCGGCTGGTTGAGGAAACTCTGCACCGCCGCCACCTCCGCACTGCTGGCCCCGCCCATGCGCCACGACTGCTCAAGCACGCCGCTGCAGCGCTGCCCCCGGGCATCGAGGCCCTGGGCGATGTCGTAGTTGCGCCGCGAGGCATAAAAGCCCGGGTAAGCCTCGTCCGCCGCGACGTCGAACACCTGAGCCTGTTCAATGGCCAGGCGCACGTCGTCGGCCAATGGCAACTTGAGCAGGTCGGCGTAATAGCCCTGGACCACCAGCAAGTCCGAACCGCCATAGACTTTTTCGCCTAGACCGTCTTCGGTCAGATATTGCTCGCCGCAGTAACTGAGTACGGTGTCAGCAATGAAACTCTGGCCGACGCTGTGGGTGATGACCTCCTTGAGGTCCTGCTCCAGCACCACGCCACTGGCGAACAAGTCGGCAGCGTCGGGCCGGCCGAGGACCTGCCGGAACGCTGCGAGGCCGCTGATCACTTCCTGGCCGCGTCCGGCACACGCGTGTATCGGTTTCAGCCGCAGCGGGCCACGCTCGAGCAGTTGCTCGGCCGCTGGCAGGGCGTCCTCGAGGGAAAACACACTGATGCCCTCCAGCACCACCTGGCGCACTCGCTCCGCAAACAAGGGGGCCCAGCCTTCGGGCGCCTTGGCCTGCCTGTTCAATAGACCATGGGTGATGGCTTTGGTGCAGATGAACGAGTGGTCGACGTAGCCGCCCCACAGATCGTCCGGCCCTTTGACTCCCAACTGACGGGCCGCCCCACCACCGACCAGGGTCTGGGTGGGCAGCAGGTACAGGTCGCGCCCGGCATGGGTGTCCGCGTCGTAACTGCCGCCATATGGCCAGCCGAGAATCTGCGCCAGCCACTGCGCCAGCGCCCGGTTGGTCTCGACCTCGTGCTGCGGCGCCTGGGGCCGCACGGAATGGGCCACCACCAGTTTGTTGCGATTAGTCGGGGTCATGCGTCCCCCTGCCATCTGCGCTTGATGAATGTAGCTCAGGGCGGTGCAGGGATCAGGCCAACCCTGGCTATTGGCGGATGTGCGGTCGATTCGCGTGCTGTGGGGGGCACGGCTGGCAACTGGCTTGTCTTATTCTGCACGACCAGCGCCAACGCTCCGGCATTTTGCACGATCGATCCACGCTGTTACCGCGCCAGTACCGCCGTTGGCGACACCCCGAATTTGCTGCGGTAATCGCTGGGCGCCAGCCCGGTGATTTTCCTGAAGGTCGCGCGAAACGCGCTGGGGTCCGTGTAGCCGACGGTCCAGGCGATATGGTCGATGGTGCCGTTGGTGAACTCGAGCATTTCCCGAGCCTTGCCCACCCGCAGGTGCTGGCAGTACTCAGTGGGTTTCAAGCCGGTAGACGTGCGGAAGCGGCGCAGGAAAGTGCGTTCCTCCAGGCCCGCCTGCTGGGCCATCACGCTCAACGAGACTTCCACCGCGCCGTTGGCTTGCAGCCAGTGCTGGACCTTGAGGATCGCCGCGTCGCCATGGCTGAGGATCGGCGCGAAGTTGCTGCCGCACTGGCTCGCGCTGTCACTGTGTTCGACCACCAGGAACCGCGCCGTGCCGGTGGCAATGCTCGGCCCGAGCAAACGGTCTACCAGGCGCAGGCCCAGTTCGGACCAGGCCATCAGGCCGGCGGTGGTGATCAAATCGCCATCATCGACGATGGGGGTGTCGGCGTTGAGCTTGACCTGGGGATAACGCTCGGCGAACTGCTTGGCCGAGGTCCAGTGAGTGGTAGCGCTACGGCCATCGAGCAGACCGCTTTCAGCCAGCAGAATCGACCCCACGCAGACCCCACCCAAGGTTGCCCCGCTCGCGTGCTGCTGGCGCAACCAACCGATCAGCGGCGCTGACGCCTGCCCTTCGCAAAAACCGCCGATCGACGGCGGAATCAGCAGCGCCACCAAGCCCGCATCGGGGCCAGGATGACTGTCGTAGACACGCTGCGGAGCGTGTCCGGGCTCTGCCTGCCAGTGGCTGACCCGCAACCACGGCAACTGCGCGCTCTGGTGCTCGGCGGCAATGCGATTGGCGACGCCAAACAGATCGGTCAAGCCGTGTACTGCCGCCATCTGCGCACCGGGATAGATCAGCACGCCCAACTCGGCGACTGCGCGTTCTACACCCATTGTCAGTTTTCCCCCTTCTATTGTCGGTGCGGCCAATCCTCGTAGCGTCCGTGCGCGGCAATACTGGCGCCCACACCCACTCCAGAGGAAACACCCATGGCCAAGCAAGCACTCATCGTAGTCGATATCCAGAATGACTACTTCCCCCAGGGTAAATGGCCGTTGGTCGGCGCCGATGCCGCTGCCGACAACGCGGTAAAACTGCTCCAGGCGTTCCGCGAAGCCGGCCACCCGGTGGTGCACATCCGCCACGAGTTCACCTCCAGCGAAGCCCCATTCTTCACCCCCGGCTCCGATGGCGCCAAGTTGCACCCCAAGGTGCTGAATCGCAGCGACGAGCCGGTGGTGCTCAAGCACTTCGTCAACTCGTTCCGCGAAACCGAACTACAGTCAATCCTCGACCAGCAAGGCATCGAGAGCCTGGTGGTGGTCGGCAGCATGAGCCACATGTGCATCGACGGCATCACGCGCGCTGCGGCGGACCTTGGCTACAACGTCACGGTGATCCACGACGCCTGCGCGTCCCGCGACCTGGAATTCAACGGCCAGGTGGTACCCGCCGCCCAAGTGCACGCCGCCTTCATGTCGGCCCTGGGTTTTGCCTATGCCAGCGTGGTGTCCACCGCAGAGTTCCTGGCGGCACAGCCCTAAGCCTCATTCCCTGAGCATTCATTGGAGACGATCGACATGGCTACTCTCACGACTCGCGAAGGCAACACCCTGTACTACAAGGACTGGGGCAGTGGGCAACCGGTAGTTTTCAGCCATGGCTGGCCGCTCTCCAGTGACAGCTGGGAATCACAGATGCTGCACTTTGCCGACAATGGCTTTCGCGCCATCGCCCACGATCGACGTGGGCACGGACGCTCCAGCCAGCCGTGGGACGGCAATGACATGGATCACTACGCCGACGACCTCGCCGAACTGATCGAACAGCTGGACCTGAACAACGTGATTCTCTTCGGCTTCTCCACCGGCGGCGGTGAAGTCGCCCGCTATATCGGCCGGCACGGCACTCAACGACTGGCCAAGGCCGGGCTGATTTCAGCGGTGCCGCCGCTGATGCTGAAAACCGAGACCAACCCCAAGGGCCTGCCAATCGAAGTCTTCGACGGCATCCGTGCCGGCTCCATCGCCGACCGCTCGCAACTCTACAAGGACGTTGCCGGCGGCCCATTCTTCGGCTTCAACCGCCCCGGCGCCACACCGTCCCAGGGGCTGATCGACGCATTCTGGATGCAAGGCATGATGGGCGGCCATAAAAACACCCTCGACAGCATCAAGGCCTTCTCGGAAACCGACTTTCGCCAGGACCTGAAGAAATTCGACATCCCTACCCTGATCATCCATGGCGACGACGACCAGATCGTGCCGATCCAGGCCGCGGGGCTTGAGAGCAAACGCTTGATCGAACACGCCGAACTGATCGTCTACCCAGGGGCTCCACACGGGCTGACGGATACGCATAAAGCGCAGGTGAATGCGGATATGTTGCGATTTGCCCAGCGTTAAGCGGCAAGCGAAAGCAAAAAACCCGCGTTTCGTGGACCGAAACGCGGGTTCTTTCAGCTTGCAGCTTGTGGCTTGAAGCTTGTTGCTGCGTTAAAACGGAATATCGTCATCAAAGCTGTCGAAGTCTGCAGCCGGCTGCGGTGCGGCCTGTTGCTGTGGCGCTGGACGCGACTCACGCTGTGGCTGTTGCGACGGAGCCGGACGCGGTGCCTGCTGGCGTGGAGCGGCTTGCTGGTAGTTGTTACCGCCGCCGCCCTGGCCTTGCTGGTCGCCCTGTGGACGGCCGCCCAGCAGTTGCATGGTGCCTTGCATGTCGACCACGATTTCGGTGGTGTAACGCTTGATGCCGTCTTTTTCCCACTCGCGGGTCTGCAGCTTGCCTTCGATGTAGACCTGCGAACCTTTACGCAGGTATTCGCCGGCGATCTCTGCAACCTTGCCGAACATCGATACACGGTGCCATTCGGTCTTTTCGACTTTCTGGCCAGTTTGCTTGTCGGTCCATTGTTCGCTGGTCGCCAGACTCAGGTTGGTCACGGCGTTACCGTTAGGCAAGTAGCGAACTTCGGGATCCTGGCCGCAAGTGCCGACCAATATGACTTTGTTAACCCCACGGGCCATAACGTTCTCCTAGGCTTCGCACGCTGTCGGCGCCGGGTTGTTGACCAGGCGCTCGAGGGTGGTGCGATCCAATAGTTCGGTGTCCAATTTGATGTAAATGGCGGCTTCATCAGCCACCACGATGGCATCGGTTACCCCAACGACGGCCAGCAGGCGCTCAACCAGACCGGCTTCGCGGATCGCTTCGGGCGATAACGGCAAGCGCAGGCTCGTCACATAGGGAGGTTCGCGCATGGTAACAGCAAAGGCCAACCAGAGGGCAGCCAGACCTGCGCATCCGAGGAACACAACCGACAGACCGCCATGCTGGTACATCCAGCCGCCCATGATGCCGCCCAGTGCCGAACCGAGGAACTGGCTGGTGGAGTAGACCCCCATGGCCGTGCCCTTGCCGCCTGCCGGTGAAACCTTGCTGATCAACGACGGCAAGGAGGCTTCCAGCAGATTGAACGCGGTGAAGAACACCACCGTACCAATCACCAGGGCCCGCAAGCTGTCGCCGAACTGCCAGAAGAATAGCTCAGTGAGCATCAGCGTCGCGACGGCACCGAGTAAAACTCGTTTCATTTTGCGTTTCTTCTCGCCGTAGATGATGAACGGAATCATGGCGAAGAACGAAATCAGTAGCGCGGTCAGGTACACCCACCAATGCTGTTCCTTGGGCAGCCCGGCTTTTTCCACCAGCGCCAGCGGCAAGGCGACGAAACTCGACATCAACATCGCGTGCAACACAAAAATCCCCAGGTCCAGGCGCAGCAGGTCCGGGTGCTTGAGGGTCGGCAACAAGGCCTGGCGGGCGACCCCGGACTCACGGTGCTGCAAGGGGCCCGTGGAGCGCGGCACCATGAACATCACGATGACGATCCCCAGCAATGCCATGCCGCCGGTCGCCAGGAACAGCCCGGACAGGCCGAAGGCGCGGGTCAGCAGCGGCCCGACCACCATGGCCACGGCGAACGACAGGCCGATGGTCATGCCGATCATGGCCATGGCCTTGGTGCGGTGCTGTTCGCGGGTCAGGTCGGACAACAAGGCCATGACCGCTGCGGAAATCGCCCCGGCGCCCTGCAGGATGCGTCCGGCGATCACGCCCCAGATCGAATCGGCGTTGGCCGCCAGCACGCTGCCCAGGGCAAAGACGATCAAGCCCAGGTAAATCACCGGGCGCCGCCCGATACGGTCGGAAATGATCCCGAAGGGAATCTGGAACACCGCCTGGGTCAGGCCGTAGGCGCCAATCGCCAGGCCGATCAGGGCCGGGGTCGCGCCTGCCAGGTCCATGCCGTAGGTCGCCAGTACCGGCAACACCATGAACATGCCAAGCATACGGAACGCGAACACCAGGGCCAGACCGCTCGCTGCGCGGGTCTCGCTACCACTCATGCGTTCGCTGTGGGGATCGTGCATGGAATTACCTCATGTGAACCGGCGGCGATTCTATCAGTCCCATCGGTTGACGGGGTATAGGGCGACGCTTTGCCGCGCACGGATGACAGAGTCTTCATGTAAGGCACCATCGTGCACATTTGATAGTGTGCATCCATCCAGTATTTGGCCTTATACTCCTACGTTTACGCCCGCCGAGCGAGGCCACCTTGGACAAGATCCTGATTCGTGGGGCTCGAACCCACAACCTGAAGAATATCGACCTGACCCTGCCACGGGACAAACTGATCGTCATCACCGGCTTGTCCGGGTCCGGCAAGTCGTCCCTGGCCTTTGACACCTTGTATGCCGAGGGTCAGCGGCGTTATGTCGAGTCGCTGTCGGCCTATGCCCGGCAGTTCCTGTCGATGATGGAAAAGCCCGACGTCGACACGATTGAAGGCCTGTCACCGGCCATCTCCATCGAGCAGAAGTCGACCTCCCACAACCCGCGCTCGACGGTTGGCACCATTACCGAAATCTACGACTACCTGCGCCTGCTTTACGCTCGCGTAGGTATTCCGCGCTGCCCGGATCACGACATCCCCCTGGAAGCCCAGACCGTCAGCCAGATGGTCGACCTGGTGCTGGCCCAGCCTGAGGGCAGCAAGCTGATGCTGCTGGCCCCGGTGATCCGTGAGCGCAAGGGCGAACACCTGTCGGTCTTCGAAGAACTGCGGGCCCAGGGTTTCGTCCGTGCCCGGGTCAACGGCAAGCTGTGCGAGCTGGATGAGCTGCCGAAGCTGGATAAACAGAAAAAGCACTCGATCGATGTGGTGGTCGACCGCTTCAAGGTTCGCGAGGACCTGCAGCAGCGCCTGGCCGAGTCGTTCGAGACCGCCCTGAAGCTGGCCGACGGCATCGCACTGGTCGCACCGATGGACGATGAGCCGGGTGAGGAGATGATTTTCTCCGCACGTTTTGCCTGCCCGATCTGCGGCCACGCCATCAGTGAACTGGAACCCAAGCTGTTCTCCTTCAACAACCCGGCGGGCGCTTGCCCGACCTGCGACGGCCTGGGAGTCAAACAGTTCTTCGACATCAAGCGCCTGGTCAACGGCGAACTGACCCTGGCCGAGGGCGCGATTCGCGGCTGGGACCGGCGCAACGTCTATTACTTCCAGATGCTCGGCTCGCTGGCCGCCCATTATGGGTTTAGCCTGGAAGTGCCGTTCAACCAGCTGCCAGCCGACCAGCAGAAAGTCATCCTGCATGGCAGCGGCAGCCAGAACGTCGATTTCAAATACCTCAACGACCGGGGCGACATCGTCAAGCGTTCGCACCCGTTCGAAGGCATCGTGCCGAACCTCGATCGCCGCTACCGCGAAACCGAGTCTGCTTCGGTGCGCGAAGAGCTGGCCAAGTTCCTCAGCACCCAGCCCTGCCCGGATTGCCGCGGCACCCGCCTGCGCCGTGAAGCGCGGCACGTGTGGGTCGGCGAGAAAACCCTGCCGGCGGTGACCAACCTGCCGATCGGCGATGCGTGCGACTACTTCGGCACCCTGAAACTGACGGGGCGGCGCGGCGAAATCGCCGACAAGATCCTCAAGGAAATCCGCGAACGCCTGCAGTTCCTGGTCAACGTCGGCCTTGACTACCTGTCCCTGGACCGCAGTGCCGACACCCTGTCCGGCGGTGAGGCGCAGCGCATTCGCCTGGCCAGCCAGATCGGCGCCGGCCTGGTGGGCGTGCTGTACATCCTCGACGAGCCCTCCATTGGCCTGCACCAGCGGGACAACGACCGACTGCTGGGCACCCTCAAGCATTTGCGTGACATCGGCAACACGGTGATCGTGGTCGAGCACGACGAGGACGCCATTCGCCTCGCCGACTACGTGGTAGACATCGGCCCCGGCGCTGGCGTGCATGGCGGGCATATCGTCGCCGAAGGCACACCGGCCGAAGTCATGGCCCACCCGGACTCGCTGACCGGCAAATACCTGTCGGGCCGGGTGAAGATCGCCGTGCCCGCCAAACGCACGCCGCGCAACAAGAAGCTGGCACTGCACCTCAAAGGTGCCCGCGGCAACAACTTGCGCAATGTCGACCTGGAAATCCCCCTGGGCCTGCTGACCTGTGTGACCGGCGTGTCCGGCTCAGGCAAGTCGACACTGATCAACAACACCCTGTTCCCCCTGAGCGCCACCGCGCTCAATGGTGCGACGACCCTGGAAGCCGCAGCCCACGACAGCATCAAGGGCCTTGAGCTGTTGGACAAAGTGGTCGACATCGACCAGAGCCCGATCGGTCGTACGCCGCGCTCCAACCCGGCGACCTACACCGGGCTGTTCACGCCGATTCGTGAGCTGTTCGCAGGCGTCCCGGAGTCGCGCTCACGGGGCTATGGCCCGGGTCGTTTCTCGTTCAACGTCAAGGGTGGACGCTGTGAGGCCTGCCAGGGGGACGGCCTGATCAAGGTCGAGATGCACTTCCTGCCGGACATCTATGTCCCGTGCGACGTGTGCAAGAGCAAGCGCTACAACCGCGAGACCCTGGAGATCAAGTACAAGGGCAAGAGCATCCACGAAACCTTGGAAATGACCATCGAGGAAGCCCGGGTGTTCTTCGACGCGGTACCGGCCCTGGCGCGCAAGCTGCAGACGCTGATGGATGTCGGCCTGTCGTACATCAAGCTCGGGCAATCGGCGACCACCCTGTCGGGCGGTGAAGCACAGCGGGTCAAGTTGTCCCGCGAGTTGTCCAAGCGTGATACCGGCAAGACCCTGTATATCCTCGATGAGCCGACCACCGGCCTGCACTTCGCGGACATCCAGCAATTGCTCGACGTGTTGCACCGCCTGCGCGACCACGGCAACACCGTAGTGGTGATCGAGCACAATCTGGACGTGATCAAGACCGCCGATTGGCTGGTGGACCTGGGGCCGGAAGGCGGCTCCAAGGGCGGTCAGATCATCGCCGTGGGTACGCCTGAGGAAGTCGCCGAGATGAAGCAGTCGCACACTGGCTTCTACCTCAAGCCACTGCTGGAACGCGACCGGGCCTGACACCGACCCATGAAAAAGCCCCTGTCACGTTATCGGTGACAGGGGCTTTTTTGTGTCTTGCATCTGTAGGAGCGAAGCGTGCTCTCGATGGCGATTTCGAGGACGCCATCGCCGGTAAGCCGTGCGCCTACAAAGCAGAATCAGAACTGCGATTGCAGGTAGTTTTCCAGACCGATCAACTTGATCAGGCCCAGCTGTTTCTCCAGCCAGTAGGTGTGATCTTCTTCGGTATCGGCCAACTGGATACGCAGCATGTCGCGACTGATGTAGTCCTTGTGTTGCTCACACAGCTCAATGCCTTTGCACAGCGCGGCACGCACCTTGTACTCCAGGCGCAGGTCGGCGGCGAGCATGTCCGGCACGGTAGTCCCGACGTCGAGGTCGTCCGGGCGCATGCGCGGCGTACCTTCCAGCATCAGGATCCGGCGCATCAGCGCATCGGCGTGCCCGGCTTCTTCTTCCATCTCGTGATTGATGCGCTCGTAGAGCTCGGTAAAGCCCCAGTCCTCATACATCCGCGAATGGATGAAATATTGATCACGCGCTGCCAGTTCGCCCGTGAGCAACGTGTTGAGGTAATCGATTACGTCCGGGTGACCTTGCATCGCCCTACATCTCCCTGCTTGAAAGTCTGTAGTTTGAACCAAGGCGCCCGTTTGGTCACTCGATTCGCGAGATAAAAGCGAAGATATTCTGAGAAAAGTGGTTTAAATAACGCAAAAACCGCCCAATTGAGGGCGGTTCTGCTTCTCGTTTAGACTTCGTTAAGCTGTACACCCAACGCCGTTGCAATTGCTTCTCCGTACGCCGGATCGGCCTTGAAGAAGTGCTGCAGTTGACGGTCGACCACATCACCGGAAACCCCGGCCATGGCGCCAGCAATGTTGCTGACCAACAGGGCTTTCTGTTCAGCGCTCATCAAGCGAAACAGCGCACCGGCATGGCTGTAGTAGTCGGTATCTTCGCGATGATCGTAACGATCAGCCGCTCCACTCAACGCCAGTGGCGGCTCAGCGAAGTGCGGGGCCTGCTTTGGCGACTCCACGTAGCTGTTCGGCTCGTAGTTGGGCGCCGCGCCGCCATTGCTGCCAAATGCCATGGAACCATCGCGCTGATAGCTGTTGACCGGGCTGCGTGGTGCGTTCACCGGCAGTTGCTGGTGATTGGTGCCCACACGGTAGCGGTGCGCATCGGCGTAGGCGAACACCCGGCCTTGCAGCATGCGGTCCGGCGACAGGCCGACACCCGGAACCATGTTGCTCGGGCCAAACGCAGCCTGCTCGACTTCGGCGAAGTAGTTCAGCGGGTTACGGTTGAGTTCCAACTCGCCGACTTCAATCAACGGAAACTCTTTCTGCGACCAGGTCTTGGTCACGTCGAACGGGTTCTCGTAATGCGCCGCTGCCTGGGCTTCGCTCATGATCTGGATGCACACGCGCCATTTCGGGAAGTCACCGCGCTCGATGGCACCGAACAGGTCGCGCTGGGCGTAGTCCGGGTCAGTCCCGGCCAGACGCGCAGCTTCGGCCGGCGCCAGGTTCTTGATGCCCTGCAGGGTCTTGTAGTGCCATTTCACCCAATGCCGCTCGCCGCTGGCGCTGATCAGGCTGTAGGTATGGCTACCAAAGCCGTGCATGTGACGGTAGCCATCAGGAATCCCACGGTCGGAGAACAGGATAGTCACCTGGTGCAGCGCCTCAGGGGAGTGCGACCAGAAGTCCCACATCATCTGCGCGCTTTTCAGATTGCTTTGCGGCAGACGTTTTTGGGTGTGGATGAAATCCGGAAACTTCAGCGGATCACGAATGAAGAACACCGGCGTGTTATTGCCGACGATGTCCCAGTTGCCTTCTTCGGTGTAGAACTTCAAAGCGAAACCACGAGGATCGCGTTCGGTGTCCGCCGAGCCGCGCTCACCACCGACAGTGGAGAACCGCAGGAAGGTCGGGGTTTGCTTGCCGACGGCGGAAAACAGCTTGGCGCTGGTGTACTGGGTGATATCGCGAGTGACGGTGAAGGTACCGTAAGCACCCGAGCCCTTGGCATGCACGCGGCGCTCAGGGATATTTTCGCGGTTGAAGTGGGCGAGCTTCTCGATCAGGTGAAAATCGTCGAGCAGCAGCGGGCCGCGTGGACCGGCGGAACGGGAATTCTGGTTATCTGCGACGGGAGCGCCACTGGCGGTAGTCAGCGTTTTATTCTGGCTCATGCACAATCTTCCTCTTCAGTCTTGGAAACTGCCGGCTAATCGGCTGAGAAGGAGTATTGACCAGGAACATGACACCATCAAATTCATTAATTGATCGGCATCAATAGAAATTAACTAATTGAAAGCTGCTCCAGATAGACGCGAATAACGCCGTCCGTCGGCGGTACTTTTCCAGCGCGCACAAAAAACCGGGCACTAGGCCCGGTTCTTCGTTACAGCTTGTCGTCTTACTCGGCGCTTACAGCTTCGCCGGCAGTAGCACGATCAACCAACTCGACGTACGCCATAGGCGCGTTGTCGCCAGTGCGGAAGCCGCACTTGAGGATGCGCAGGTAGCCACCCTCACGGGTAGCGTAACGCTTGCCCAGGTCGTTGAAGAGCTTACCAACGATAGCTTTCGAACGAGTACGGTCGAAAACCAAACGGCGGTTAGCCAGGCTGTCTGTCTTGGCCAAAGTGATCAGCGGCTCAGCAACGCGACGCAGTTCTTTGGCTTTTGGCAGTGTAGTTTTGATCAGCTCGTGCTCGAACAGCGACACCGCCATGTTTTGAAACATGGCCTTGCGGTGCGAGCTGGTGCGGCTCAGGTGCCGACCACTTTTACGCTGACGCATGGGTCATTCCTTCCCAACCACACCCCTCGGGGAT
>NZ_JBIUWJ010000034.1:0-72151 GCF_044743405.1 Pseudomonas sp. NPDC087626 | reverse complement strand
GGCACCGAGTGGTGGGGTAAGAGCGTTTTGCTTACTTTTGCGCTGTTCAAAAGTGAGCCGCCGTCAGGCGGAACCATAGGAGGCCGTTACCGCAACAATGGATATGTACTCGGTCTAATCCAACACCCTGGCCGGCCCACAGGTGCAACGTCGCACCACAGTTGTGTAGATACCTATGCCACGATGGCGCCGCCACTACCAACATCGATGACACCTGACACCCACGATGCTTTCAAGGCCGCCCTCAGATCGAACAACTGCTGGCACCGTGTTTTTCCAGGTAGCGCTGGTGCGCTTCATCTGCCAACTGGAACTCCCCCAGGGGCACTATCACCGTTGCCAATGGCTTGCCCAGGCGCCCGGACGCGTCCAGTTGCTGTTTCGCGGCCTGGGCACTGGTTGCCTGTTGCGCCGAGCTGAAAAACAACGCCGAGCGGTATTTGACCCCGATATCCGCCCCCTGGCGGTCGACCGAGGTCGGGTCGTGCAGGGTCCAGAAATGTTCGATCAGGTGCATATAGGAAATCACCCGGGGATCGAAGTCGACCTGCACCACTTCAATCAACGCCGGCTCGCCATCGGCCGAACGTGCGAAGCCGACCCGGCTATCGAGTACCCCGGGCAGCGCCCGCAAGTATGCCTCTGCGCCCCAGAAACAACCGGCGCCAAAGGTTGCCTGTTCCAACAACACGGACTGCTCCACCTCACTCATGCTTCTACCTCCAGTTCCTGCTCGATCAAATGCTGGTGCAACTGGGCGATGTGTTCCGGGCCGATGCCACAGCAGCCGCCGACGATGTTGGCGCCAGCGGCCACCCAGGACTTGGCCCAGTGCAGGTACGCCTGGGGTCCCAGGTCGGGACGAATCTCCAGCAGGGTGCTATTGGCTTTCGCCTCGGCGTCCACCGCCGGGAAGGCATTGGCGTAGACCCCCAGCTCAATGGCCAGGCCCAGGCCGCGGATGACGTCGGCGGCCTCACTCAATGCCGCGGCCATGACTTCTGGCTGACTGCAATTGAACAGTACCGCTTGTGCCCCCAGTCCGGCCGCCACGCGCACCGCCTCGGCCACCGGTTCGGCGGAACGCAGGCGTGGCGGCTGGCCCACTTCATCGAGCAGCGTGAACGATAGCCACAACGGTTTGCTGTCGCTGGCCAGGGCTTGGGCTACCGCCTGGATTTCGGCAATGGAACTCTGGGTTTCCGCCAGCCAGACGTCGACATGGGCCTGCAGGCCGGCGATCAACTGGCGATGAATTGCCACCGAGCGCGAGTGATCGAACAGGTCCGGTCGATAGGAGCCCAGGGCTGGCGGCAGCGAGCCGGCTACCGTGACCGCTTCGCCACTGGCCGTCGCCGCCTGCCGCGCGAGGCGCCCGGCCCGCTCGGCAAGCGCCAGGCCATGCTCGGCAAAACGCGCCTCGCCAATATGAAAAGGCACCACCGCGTAGCTGTTACTGGTGATGACCCGCGCACCGGCGTCGATGAACGCCTGGTGGGCCCGCAGCACATACTGCGGTGCCTCGATCAGCGCCAGTGCCGACCATTCCGGCTGCCGGAACGGCGCGCCAATGCGCTGCAGCTCGCGCCCCATGCCACCATCGAGCAATCGCAAGGAAGGCCGGCTCATGGGATCGCACTCACGGTCGGTGCCGAAGCCTGCAACCACTGGTCCACGGTGCTGGCATGGGCCTGGACCCAGGCCTTGGCCGCTACGTCAGCCGGTTGCTGTTCCTTCTCGATCTTCAGGATCAGTTCGTTGAGTTGCGCCGGTTCGATCGCGACATTGCGCAGGAACTCGGCAATTTTCGGTGCCCGCTGCTGCAACGCGGCCGAGGCCAGCACGTGGACCTTGGCGTCCGGGAAGGCGCAGGTGATCTGACTCTTGTTCAGCCAATCCGGGTCGACGGTCGGGCTGATGAATTTCCAGCAACCATCGGCCTTGTACAGCGGATCGCCTTTTTTGTTGTCCTGGGCATAGCCATCGAAGGCCGGTTCTTCCAGGCGGCGCAGATCGAAGGCGGAGAAAATCCAGTCCGGGGTGTAGGCGTAGAACACCACGCCGCGTTCGGCCTTGTAGGCGCTAGCCAGTTTGGCGTAGGTCACCGAAGCCTCGGTGGAGACCGCCTCGAACTTGTCGGCAAACCCGTAATCCTTGGCCTTGATCTGGCCGATGTAAGTGGACTCCCAACCGGCCGGCCCCACCAGCAACTGCGCCTTGCCACCGCCCAGGGGTTCGAAGAACTTCGCCACTTCCGGTTTTTTCAGGTCATACACCGATTTGACGCCGTACTTGTCCTGCAAGTACCCGGGGATGTAGAAGCCCTGCTCGCCAGCATAGGGGTGGGCATTGGGCACCAGCGAACGGGTGCCGCCGGTGACGTATTTGGCCCAGGCGGCCGATTGGTTCGGCAGCCAGATGTCGGTCAGCACGTCCACCGATCCATCGCCCTTGGACGCAGCGCTCAACAGCACCGCGACGTCCCCCGCCAGGTACGAGACATCACCATCGAGACGGCTGCTGATGACTTCGCCGAGGATGTGCTGAATGGCAATGGCGCCGGTCCAGTTCTGTTCGCCGATGACGATTTTTTCCTTGGCCAGCAATGCCGGTGGAGCAATCAGCGAGGCCAGCAATGCCACTGCGCCCAGGGTGCGCGATAAGGGTTTGTTCACGATAAGCCTCACGTTCAGTTGTAGGTCGGGTCTTGCTTGCGCAAGCTCGATTGAATGATTCGATCCGGGATCAGCGCGCACAGGACAATCGCCGCACCGGCGAGCATGCCTTCGCCACCCTTGATGTTGCGCAACGCCGTCATCACGTCGTAACCGAGCCCGCCGGCCCCGATCAGGGCGGCCACGACCACCATCGACAGGCTCATGACCAGGGTCTGGTTGATCCCCAGCAACAGCGAGCGCCGGGCCAGTGGCAGTTGCACCTTGACCAGGGTCTGCCAGCTACTGGCGCCATGAGCCACAGCCGCTTCGACGGTATCCTTGGGCACCTCCTGGATACCCAGGGAGGTCAGGCGGATCATCGGCGCCAGGGCGAAAATCACCGTGGCAATCACCGCCGGGGTCTTGCCCACGGAAAAGAACGCCACGGCCGGGATCAGGTACACGAAGGTCGGCAGGGTCTGCATCACATCCAGCAGCGGTGTGACCACGCGGCGCACCCATGGTCGGCGCGCCAGCAGGATGCCGGTGGGCACGCCGATCACCAGGGCAATCAGCACCGAGGACCCCACCAGCGCCAGGGTGGCAATGGTGCGCTCCCAGAAGCCGAAAAGGCCGATGTACAGCAGTGCGGCGCTGCTGGTCAGCGCGAGTGCCAGACCGGCCGATCGCCAAGAGAGCAACACCAGGGCCAGGGCCGAGACCGGCCAGGGCAGCCAGCCCAGCAGGCTCTCGATGCCTTCGATGACCGTGCGCACCGCGACTATCACCCCGACAAAGGCGCCTTCGAAAGTCACCTGCGACCAACTGATGAACTGGTCAATGCTCTGCGCCGTCACCAGCAGCAACTGGCGATTGGCCGGGAACTGCAGCAACGCGCTGCTGGTGTCGGCAGTGATCACCCGCCAGATCACCAGGACCTGGCTGACCAACAACAGCGTCAACGGCAGCGCCCAATCCGAGCCACCGCCGCGCACCGGACGGGCGCTGAGCGTCAGCGCGCTGTAGCGACTGGCGACCAGCACCAGCGTCGCCAGCAGCACCGTCAGCCAGGCCGAGCTAAGCAATCCTTGGCCGAGGGCTGCCAAGGCGCCCAGTTCACTGGCAAAAGCCAGCCAGAACAGCCCGCCCCTACCCCGCGCCGCCAACGCCGCTGGCCCCAGCAACAACGCTTGCCAGGCCGACAGACCGGGACTATAGGAAGGCGCGCGTGGTTGGCTAGGCAGTCGGGCCGCGACCTTGGTCGACGCTTTTGCAGGGGCGCTGGCCGGCGCGCAGTCACGGAAAAAGTCCGCGACTTCGGCGTCGGCCGGCTGCTCCAGCAATTGTTCAGGCGTGCCCAGTTGCACCAGGCGGCCATGGCGCAACACCGCAATGCGGTCTGCCAGGCGCAAGGCTTCGGCCGGGTCGTGGGTAACCAGTAAAGTGCTGATCCCGCGTGCGCGGGCCAGAGCCAGGAAATGGCTCTGCAAGTCGCGGCGGATGGTCGGGTCGAGGGCGCTGAACGGCTCATCCATCAACAGAATGTCCGGCTCCGTCACCAGCGCCCGGGCCAGCCCGACGCGCTGGCGCATGCCGCCCGACAGTTCATGGGGATAATGCTCGCCCCAGCCTTGCAGCCCGACCGCCTGCAACTGCACGGCTGCCGCCGCATGCCGCTGCGCCTCGGGCTCGCCACGCAATTCCAGGGGCAAGGCCACGTTGTCCAGCACCGTGCGGTGCGGCAACAAGCCAAAATGCTGGAACACCATGCCAATGCGCCGCGAACGCAACTCACGCAGGGCCTTGTTGCTCAAGCCACTGATCGCCTGGCCGTCAATCAGCACTTCGCCGCTGGAAGGCTCGATCAAGCGGTTGATGTGCCGCAGCAAGGTCGACTTGCCACTGCCGGAAGTGCCCATCAGACACAACACTTCACCACGCAGGACTTTCAGGTTGACGTTGCTGACCGCCGGCGCTGCGTCGTTCTGCCCGTAGGCCTTGGTCACGTCGCGCAACTCAAGCACCACGTCCGCTTCGAGTGCGGGCGCATCCGGGGCTGGGGTCTCGATCCGGGCGCTGGCCAGAGAGGATTGGATAAGGGTCACAGGCGTTCTCGACAAGCAGGCCCGAGCGCGACACAGCGCACCCGGGATGGAAAAAGGGACGAGGCGGCAGGCATGGCCTGACGCCGGGACATAAAGCTAATCGATCTTAAAAAGTACAAATAAATACTTTTTTGGAATTAGCTTAGGCGTCTATTTCCCGTTCTCTTGCTTGCACCTTTAAGAACCAAAACGAATTAATAAATAGAAAATCATTATTTATCGATATAACAATTTCCGCGTAGGCTCAGCCCATCCCGTCATTCATCACCACAGTGAAGTGCCCCATGAATCCGACTGACAACCTCATCGACTTCGCCAGCTACCGCAAACGCAAACAGGCTCAACAACGGGCACGGGCCATGTGGGATATGTACACGCTGCAGGCCGGCCTGCAGACCTTCACCACGGCCCGGCCGACGGCCAGCACCGAGACCCGTCACGCGTGAACGCCCAGGGTCCCGTGCGCTTTCTCGCCAGCGCCGACGAACCGGTGCTCGATCTGAACCACTTGCAGCCTCAGGAAGAAGACCCGATTTGTCAGCGGGTCGCGCAAAACCTGCAGCGCCTGCGGGGCAAGCGCCATCTGTCCCTGGACGCACTGGCCCGCCAGTGCGGCGTGAGTCGGGCGATGCTGGCGCAGATCGAATCCGGCCGCAGCGTGCCGTCGATCAAGGTGCTGTGCAAAATTGCCAAGGGCTTGAAAGTCTCGGTCGCGGCGTTTCTCGAACACCGCGCGTTCGAAGGGGTCGCGGTCTTGTCGGCCAGCCAGAGCAAACGCCTGGTCAGCGCCAATGGCGCCTTCGTCAGCCGCGCACTGTTCCCGTTCGACGTGGCACGCCAATCGGAATTCTACGAACTGCGCCTGAGCCCCTTGGGTGAAGACCAATCCGCAGGCCATGGCCCGGGCGTGCAGGAAAACCTGGTGGTGGCCCAGGGCGTGCTGGAAATCAGCGTCAACCAAGAACGCTACCTGCTCTCCACCGGTGACTCGATCCTGTTCTACGCCGACCAGCCCCACCGCTATCGCAACCCAGCGGACAGCGAAGCAGTGGCGTATCTGGTAGTGACGTATCCGGAACGCCTGGACTGACTGGCCAACAGCGGCTTGCTCGCGAAAACCTCAAGTACGACGCGTGCATCCAGGCAGCACGTGTCATCGTTGACGACCATCGCGAGCAGGCTCGCTCCCACAATGAGGCTCCAGGTGTTCGCAGGATTTGCAGACACCCAGGGGCCAATGCTGAGGATCCACCCCCGCCCTCAAAAGCCCCCAATCAGCAAGTGCAGCACATCATCGGCATGCCATTGCAGCTCATCATCATCGGCATGCTGCAATCGTTCATCATCTTCATCATCAACCCACAGCAGTTCTTCATCATGTCCATGTTCATGCCCGCCATCGGCATGATCTTGCACATCATGCTGTCAGCCTGAAGGCTGCACTCCATCACGCACTTCATCGACGGCATCGGCATGCCCATCACCGGCATCGGCATCATGGCGCCCATCATCGGCATGGCCATGCTCGCCTGGGACATGCACATCATGCTCATGTTGGCGCAATGCATCATCATCGGCATGCCGCAGTCCATCATCATCTGCATCATTTGCGCGCTGTTCTTGAACATCGCCATGTCCATGCCAGCGGCCGGCATCATCTTGCACATCATGCCGTCTTCGAGCATTTCGCAGCTCATGGTCGCCATCATCATCGGCATGCCCATCATCGGCATCATCGGCATGCTGCTGTTCATCGACATTGGCATCTGCATGGCATTCATCATGGTGGAGCTCCCGCAAGGATTAAATAGTTGGGTGAAGCGATGGTGCCGATTCTAAGGACTGGCTCTCCCACGACAAGACGCCCCCTCAGCAGCGAAAAACGCTGCGCCAACTCCATTAGTGCGGCACCGAGTGCCAATGCCGCTGTTACAACCCACTTAACGACGCAATCACAGATATAACCACCACCTCTGCACCCGTTCAGCAGTCATGGATATTCGACTGACAACTATCTAAATAACCCAAAGAAATAATCGTTCTAACAAGGACTCGATTATTTTCAGCAAACCGCTCTGGTGCAGGCTTCACCGGGATTATCGGGTATATCCATAGTGATAAAAGATATTGGTATATACCAGATTCAGACCTTATAAATCGGCGCATTAAACATTTGCACTGGAGTAGCAAATCGATGGTTGGTGTAAGGGTAATGCTCGAATACTTTCACCCCTGGCCTAATTCGGCAGGCCTGTACTTGGCCCGCGAACGCGGTTGGTACGCCGAGGCTGGGTTGGATGTCGAACTGGTAGTGCACGACCCTTGGCGCGGTGACACTCTCGAGCATCTGTTGACCGGGGCCGTGCACTTCGGATTGTTCCCCAGCAACCGCCTGCTGGTACGCCGCGCCCTGGGGCAACCGTTGCTGGGGGTAGCGGCGATCAACCATGCGGGCCTGGAATCGATCCAGACCCTCAGCGACTCCGGCATCCAGCGCCCACGGGACCTGGCGGGTCGGCGCCTGGCGCTCAATCCGACGCCCCGCGGCGTGGCCATGGTCCGGCATCTGATGCGGGTCGATGGCGGTGATCCCGACGCGCTGATCCTGGTGGACAGCGGCACCCGCGAGTTGCGGCCCGAGCAACTGGCCGCCGGCCTCGCCGATGCCAGTTTTGGCGGCTACTGGGCCTGGGAAGCGCTGATGGACAGCCCGATCGCCGCCGAGCGGCGCGTGGTCTGGCCGGTCGACGAGCTTGGCGCTCCGGCCTATCACAGCTACCTGCTGGGAGCCCATGAACAGACCCTGCTGGACCAGCCCGAACTGACCCGCGCCTTTCTCGCCGCCACCGCCCGTGGTTACCTGGCTGCGGCCGCCGACCCGGCCAGCGCGCTGCAGGCCTATGAAAGCGCCACCCCGTACTTCCCCCGCGAGCTGCTGGCGCAATCGCTGCACGCCATCGCGCCGACCTGGCTGCACCAGGGAACCTGGGGCCAACAACGCGATGCCTTGCTCGAACCCTACGCCCACTGGCTGCACGCCAACCACGTGCTGTCCGATGCGCAGGCCTGGCGCCAGGCCACCAGCAACGCCTTCCTGCCGGAGCCGCTGTGATGGCCGCACACGAACCCTTCAGCGCCCACGGTCTGGGCCTGGAACCGGTGGCGGCGCAGTGGGCGCCGCTGCAGGCGGACGATGTCGCGCAACTGCTGCGCGGCTACCCGCAACTCGGCGTGCCGCTGCAACTGGACTGGCACAGCCCGCGGCCGTTCTCGGCCGCCAGCCTGGTCCAGACCCAAAACACCCGGGTCTTCGTCAAACGCCACCCACAACAGGTCCGCAACCCCGCCTGGCTGCGCGAAGAACACCGTTTCATGGCCCATCTGCGGCAACGCGGGGTGCCAGTGACCGAAGTGCTGGCCAACCGCGACGGCGACACGGCGATCGCTCAGGGCGAGTGGACCTACGAGGTGCATGCCCTGGCCGAAGGTCAGGACCTGTATCGCGACGCCTTGTCCTGGACGCCGTTTCTCAGCCAGCGCCACGCCTGGTCGGCCGGTCAATCGCTGGCCCGCTTGCACCGTGGCGCCGCGGACTTCCAGGCCCCGCCGCGCGAGGCCCAGGTGCTACTGGCCAACTTCCAGCTGTGCAGCGGTCCGGACCTGGCCGCCAGCCTGCATACGTTCATCCAGCGCGACCCGGCACTGGCGGCCTATATGGACCGCCAGCCATGGCGCGACGAGTTGCTGCCCCTGATGCTGCCCTGGCATCGCCCACTGCAACCGCTGCTGGCCCGGCAACCCGGGTTATGGACCCATAACGACTGGCACGGCTCCAACCTGCTGTGGAGTTCCAGCACCGCCGACGCCCAGGTCAGCGGCGTGCTGGACTTTGGCCTGGCGGACCGCACCTTCGCCCTGTTCGACCTGGCCACCGCCATCGAACGCAACGCCATTCCCTGGCTGGAACTGGACAGCGGCGGGTCTGCCCCGGCGGCCCTCGACGACATCGACGCCTTGCTGGCCGGTTATGCCAGTGTCCTGCCGCTGTCGGCGGCCGAGCTTCTGACCCTGGCCGCCCTGCTGCCCCTGGTGCATGTGGATTTCGCCCTGTCGGAGATCGCCTACTTCAACGGCGTGGTCGGTTGCGCTGCGAGTGCCGACATCGCATACAAGGCTTACCTGATCGGTCACACCCGCTGGTTTTCGACTGACGCCGGCCACTGCCTGCTCGAACATCTACGGCGTCGTGCCGCCACCCGGAGTCAAGGTTCATGAACCCACTGATCAGCCCCCAGCAACTGGCCAGCCTGATGGCCGAAGACGCCAACCTGCTGATCCTCGACGCCAGCGTCGAACTGCCGGCACCGCGTTTCGACCGCGACTACCAGGTCGCCAGCGGGCGCGACGGTTGGTATCAGGCCCACATCCCCGGTGCCCTGCACGCCGACCTGCTGCATGACCTGGCCCTGCCCGACGCCTCGTTCAGCTTTGCCCTGCCCGGTGTCGAACAACTGGCGAGCGCCCTGGCCCGGCTGGGCCTGGATGGCGCTCGCCAGGTGGTGATCTACGATCGCAGCGAAGGTTTCTGGGCCGCGCGCCTGTGGTGGATGCTGCGCAGCGTCGGGCTGGCGGCGCAGGTGCTGGACGGTGGTTTCAAGGCCTGGTGCGCAGCGGGTTTGCCCCAGGCACAAGGTATTGAACCGGTGCTGCCGGTGGCCGCCATGCCGCTGTCAGCCCGGCCAGGCTTGTGGATCGAGCGTGACGGTGTGCAGGCGATGGTGTCCGGTGAGCGACCGGGGCTGCTGGTCTGCGCCCTGTCCCAGGCATTGTTCGAAGGCAGTGCCGCGAGCCGTTACGCGCGGCGCGGGCACATCCCCGGCAGTCGCAACCTGCCAGCGCGGCAATTGCTCGACGCAGATGGCCGGTACCTGCCACGCGACCAGTTGCAACAGCAACTCGCTGCGCTACTGCTCGACGTGCCAGGGCCCTTGGTGCTGTATTGTGGCGGCGCAATTTCTGCGGCGGCCCTGGCCCTGGCGTTAACCCTGGTCGGCCGCGACGACGTGCTCTTGTATGATGGCTCGCTGCAAGAATGGGCCGCGGATTCAAACTTGCCGATGACCACCGGAGCAACTCCGGACTGATGCCCTCGGGGGCACGTATTTAACCTGATTTCCTGTTTTTTACCGCACAGCGCTTTCCTGGAGCGCACCTGGGCCCCTATGCCCGGTGTTCGCCTGCCCCGGGCTCGCAGTCACCAAGGAGTTTCACATGGATAGGCTTTACCGGACGTCCCCCCAGGACGGCTGCGCCCCGCGCTTTGCCTTCAATCAACTGACCCTCGGACTGTTGCTGGCCAGCGCCCTGCCCTCGGTCCACGCTGCCGAGACCCTGCTGCCGGCCGTGACCGTGAATGCCGAGGACCACTCCGGCTACCAGGTGTCCGAGGCCGCTGTCGGTGGGTTCGACCCCGCGCCCTTGCTCGACACGCCGGCCTCGATTGCGGTGATCAACGAAGCCCTGATCAAGGACCAGCAAGCACGCCTGCTCAGTGAAGTGTTGAAAAACGACGCCTCGGTGGGTGAAAGCTACGCACCGGTCGGCTACTACGAGAACTTCGTGGTACGCGGCTTCTCCCTGAACGCCGCCAGCAGCTACAAGATCAACGGCCGCACCATCACCGGCGAGCAGAACGTCGGCCTGGAAAACAAACAGCAGGTGGAACTGCTCAAGGGCCTGGCGGGCCTGCAAAGCGGGGTCAGCGAGCCCGGCGGGCTGATCAATTATGTGACCAAGCGGCCGACCGATGTGCACTCGGTCACGGTGTCCACCGACGATCGCGGCAGCGGGTACCTGGCCACCGACGTCGGTGGTTTTTTTGGCAGCGAACAACAGTTCGGCCTGCGCGCCAACCTGGCCCATGAAGACCTGCACTCCTACGTCGAGCACACCAACGGCCAGCGCGACTTTGCCTCCCTGGCGCTGGACTGGACCCTGAGCGACGCCGCGCTGCTGCAACTGGATGTCGAGTACCAGACCAAACAACAGCGTTCGGCACCGGGCTATCAGTTGCTCGGCGGCACCGAGTTGCCGCACCACGCCTCGCCCAAGCAGTTGCTGGCGCATCAGAGCGGCACGAAACCGGTGACCACCGATGCGCTGAACCTCAACGGCAACTTCGAGTACCGCTTCAGCGACACCTGGAAAGGCAACCTCAGCGCTTCGCGCAGCCGGGTGGTGATCGATGACTACAGCTCGTTCGCCTGGGGCTGCTACGGCGCCGCCAGTTGTGCCGGCGCGGCGGTGCCCAACTACTTCAGTCCCGAGGGTGACTACGACATCTATGACTTCCGCAGCCCCGACGACACCCGGCGCAACGACGAAGCCCAGGCCACCCTCAGCGGCACCTTCGACACGGCAGGCCTGGGCCACGAACTGACCGTCGGCAGCAGCGCATTTCGGCGGATCGTCGACAAGCGCGAGCCGATCAACGAGTGGATCGGCAGCGCCAACATCGCCAGCGAACCGGCCGATTTCCCGCGCTACGCGGGGCCGCTCAATGATTCGTATCGAAACCTGGACAGCCGCCAGTACGGGCTGTTCTTCAACGACCGGATCAGCTTCAACGAACAATGGCAGACCGTGCTCGGCGGGCGCGAAGTGCGCCTCGATGAAGAGACCTTCGACAGCGAGGGCGACACCACCCGCCACACCCAGCGCTACGAGTTCCTGCCCCAGGCCGCGCTGATCTACAAGCCGCTGCCGAACCTGGCGTTGTACAGCCGCTACAGCAAGGGCCTGTCCCTGGGTGGCGAGGCTCCGTGGTTTGCCAGCAATGCCTTCGAGATCCTCGCACCGACCGTGTCGCGGCAGATCGAGGCCGGGATCAAGTACGACTGGCAGCGCCTGAGCCTCGGCGCAGCGCTGTTCCAGATCCGCCAGGGCTATCAGTATTCCCGGCCCAATGCCGACGGCAGCTTCACCTACACCGAGCAGGGCGAGCAGAAGAACACCGGCCTGGAACTCTCGGCCAATGGCTGGGCCAGCCAGCGCCTGCAGATCTCCGCCAGTGTCGCGGCGATCCGCTCGCGAGTCAGCGGCAGCGACACCCCGGCCTACGAAGGTCACCAGACCATCAACGTACCGAACCTGCGCGCCAGTCTTTATGGCGACTATGCCCTGCCTTGGGTCGACGGCCTGGCGCTGCTCGGTGGGGTGCAATACAGCGCCAGCAAATACGCCAGCCAGGAAGGCCAGGTCGAGGCCAGCGCCTACGCCGTGTTCAACATCGGCAGCCGCTACAGCACGCGCATCGACGGCTACGACACGGTGTTCCGCCTGACCGTCGATAACCTGTTCGACAAGCGCTACTGGCGCGATGTCGGGGAGTACATGGGCGACAACTACGTGTTCCAGGGTGCACCACTGACCGCCCGCTTGAGTGCATCGGTCAACTTCTGATCCGGCCCGCCAAGGCCACGCTTGAGGAAACCGTTATGTCCGATCTTGAAATCATCGCTGTCATTCTCAACCTCCTCGGCGTCTGGCTGACCGCCCGGCGCATCCGCTGGTGCTGGCCGGTCAGCGTGCTGGCGGTGCTGCTGTATGCCTGGATTTTCTACGACGCCAAGCTCTACTCCGACACCCTGTTGCAGGGCATCTTCGCCCTGCTGCAAGGCTACGGTTGGTGGCGCTGGAGCCAGGGCCACCTGGAGCAAGGCAAGGTGCGGGTGGCGCGCCTGCCCCTGGGCGAAGGCCTGCTCGGCTTGCTCTGCGGGGCCCTCGGTGCCGGGCTGCTCGGCGCCCTGATGCACACCTACACCGATGCTTCCGTGCCCTGGATGGACGCGTCGCTCACTGCCTTCAGCCTGGTCGCCAGCGTCTGGGCGGCACGCAAGTACGTGGTCAGCTGGTGGTTGTGGATCGTCCTCGACTGCCTGTATGTCGGCCTGTTCCTGTTCAAGGACCTGCGCCTGACCGCCGCGCTGTACGCCGGTTTTGTGCTGCTGGCAATCTACGGCCTGCGTGCCTGGCAGCAGGACCTGGCGCGCCAGGAGCGGCCAGCGCCAGGGATTGCCGACGGCGGCGCGCAGCCCTCGACGGCTGGCCGGGCGATTGGTTAGTGTAGGTAACCCGTCGATGGTGTCCCCGGGCGCCATCGTCCTCTTCGATCCGCCATCGGGCGTCCCACGTCATGCCTTTTGACCCAGTCTCACCGCACTACCAGCGGATCCGCGAGCAGATCGCCCAGGACCTCGCCAACGGCATCCCCCAGGCCGACCAGAAGTTCCCTTCCGAACGGGACATGATCGAACGTTTCGGCTGCACCCGGGTGACCCTGCGCCAGGCCTTGCAGCAGTTGGAAGCCGAAGGCCGGGTGTACCGGGAGAATCGTCGCGGCTGGTTCGTCAGCCCGCAGCGCATCCGCTACGACCCGACGCGCATCAGTGGCTTCATGGACTACGTCAGTGCCCAGGGGCGCACACCGCGCACCGAATGCCTGCAGGCCGAATTGCGCCCGGCCGGCAGTTGGCTGGCCCGACGCATGGGGCTGGAGTCGGCACAAGAGCCGGTGTTTTTTCTCCAGCGCCGGCGCTGGATCGACCGGCGTCCGGTGCTGCTGGAATTCAACGCGCTGCTCGCCAGTTGGTGCCCGGGCCTGCTCGACGTCGACCTCGACACCTCTCTGACCCGGGTCCTGCGCGAGCATTTTGCGCGGGTGCAATCGCGCTGCGAATTGCAGATGCACATCGGCACGGTCAATGAGCAACAGGCCGAACTGCTGCAACTGTCGCCGGGTTCCACCAGTGTCTACCTGGAGCGCCTGAACTTCGGCGAGGCCGACCAGCCGGTGGAGTTCGACCAGGAATTCTGGCGCCCCGACGCGCTGTCGGTGGTGATGGAGACGCGTTATCCCGGCAAGGATTGACGGCCGGGTTCACCGCAACTGTTTCACCATCGGCACACAAGCCAGTTGCAGGCCCGAGGGTGAATGGTAGATGGACGTTTGCTCACCCCGGTAACCGCAGCGCTGGTAGAAATCGGCAGCGTTCAATGTCGCGTCGAGCACCACCTGCTCCAGGCCCAACTGGTGTGCCAACTGCTCGAGGAATTCCAGCATCAACACGCCAATCCCCTGCTGCATGAACTCGGGCAGGACGAAGATCGCGCCGATTTCCCGCCGTGGCAGATCGAGCATGCCGGTGGCCACGGCCACGCCATCGACCCACCCCATGTAGAAGTGCGAGTCCATCAGCGCACTGTAGCCATCCGCCGCCGAACCTGCGGTCCAGGTCAGCATCTGCTGCTCGGTATAGGCACCGATGCATTGGTGGCGGATCGCGCGCAGGCGAATCTCGAAAGCGGCCTGGGCGTCGTCCTGGGTGGCGCGGCGAATCTGCAACATGGGGTTCTCCATTGGCCAGCTTCGGACAGCGCAAAAAAAGCCCCGTCCATTGCTGGCGGGGCCTTGGGTCATAACGTCATATCCTGAACGCGCCTGACCTCATGACCCGCCAGCGGCGGTCATGGAGCAGCACATCATGTTCAGGCGGTGGGTTCTGGTCATGGCTCGATACTGTTGGCCCAGCCCCCCACCTGTCAATCCCACGGTGAGGGGTGAGGCTCAATCCGCCTGTACCGTCACCTGCAGCTGTTCGCCCAAGCCGGCGATGCCCAGGCGCATGGTCTGGCCGGGGCGCAGGTAGACGGGGTCGGGCTTGATGCCCAGGCCGACGCCCGGTGGGGTGCCGGTGGAGATGATGTCGCCAGGTTGCAGGCTCATGCAACGGCTCAGGTAGGCGATCAGTTGCGGCACGCTGAAGATCAGCGTGCGGGTGTTGCCTTTCTGGTAACGGTGACCGTCGACCTCCAACCACAAGTCCAGCGCATGGGGGTCGGCGATTTCATCGCGGGTGACCAGCCATGGGCCGATCGGGCCGAAGGTGTCGAAGCCCTTGCCCTTGTCCCAGGTGCCGCCGCGCTCCAACTGCCAGGCGCGCTCGGAGACATCGTTGATCACGCAGTAACCGGCGACGTGATCCATCGCATTAGCCTCATCGATGTAACGCCCACCCTTGCCGATGACCACCCCCAGTTCGACTTCCCAGTCGGTCTTGAGCGAACCACGGGGGATCTCGATGTTGTCGTTGGGGCCGCAGATGGCGCTGGTCCATTTGCTGAAGATGATCGGCTCCTTGGGCACTTCCATGTTCGACTCGGCGGCATGGTCGGCGTAGTTCAGGCCGATGCAGATGAACTTGCCCACCTGGCCGACGCAGGCGCCGATCCGTGGCTGGCCTGGCACCCGCGGCAGGCTGGCGGGGTCGATCGCCGCCAGGGCCGCCAGACCCTGTGGAGTCAGGGTCTGCCCGGCGATGTCGGCAACGTGGCCAGAGAGGTCGCGAAGCTGTTGATTGGCATCCAGCAGGCCCGGTTTTTCCGAACCCTTGTCGCCATAACGCACTAATTTCATGTGTCGCTCCTGCTTCTAATTAAAGGTGCCGGGTGGCGCTCAGATACTCATGCCGCCATCGATGACATGCACGCCACCGGTGGTGTAGGCCGAGGCGTCGCTGCCCAGGTACAAGGCCAACTGGGCGATCTCCGTGGCGCTGCCGATGCGGCCCATGGGCTGGCGGTCGAGGAACTGTTGGTACACCTGCGCCTCGGTGACGCCCTGCTGCGCCGCCTGCTCGGCGATCCGCTGGCGCAGCGACGGCGACTCCACGGTGCCCGGGCATATTGCGTTGCAGCGAATGCCCTGGCCGATAAAGTCGGCGGCGACCGCCTTGGTCAGGCCCACCACCGCTGCCTTGCTCGCGGCATAGGCAAAACGCTTGGGCACACCCTTGACGCTGGAGACCACCGACGACATGTTGATGATCGAACCGCCGCCACGCTCGAGCATGCCCGGCAGCACCGCGCGGATCATCCGGTACATGGCGGTCACGTTGATGTCCATGGACCGGGCCCAGGCCGCTTCATCGCACTCCAGGATGTTGCCGCTGTGCACATACCCGGCGCAATTGAACAGCACATCCAGGCCACCGATCCGCTGGCAGGCCTCGCTGATGGCGCCGGCCGAAGTGACGTCCAGGGTCAGGGCTTCGATACCCGGAATCCCTCGCAGCCCGCGCACCTCGATATCACTGGCGAACACCTGCGCACCCGCCTCGGCAAAGGCGATGGCACTGGCCAGCCCGATGCCCTGCCCGGCCGCCGTCACCAGCACCCGCTTGTTGTGCATCTTCATACTCGCTCCAGGTTAGCGCTGCCGGCCGCGGTTTTCGCCGTCCGGCCGAGCATCGCCGCAGGGATCGCCAGGATCAACGCGCCGCTGATGAACAGACACACCGCCAGCACGTAAGTACCGTTGTTGATGTTGCCCGTGAGGTTCTCGGCCACGGCGGTGATCATCGAGCCGGTGAAGCCGGACAGGTTGCCGATGGCGTTGATCATGCCGATCCCGGCTGCGGCCGCCACACCCGACAGCACGGTGCCCGGCAGGGTCCAGAAAATCGGCATCAGGCTGAGGATCCCCGAGGCGGCGACGCTGAGGAACAGCACGGAGAGCATCAGGTTGTCGGCAAAAAAGGCGCTGAGGATCAGCCCGGCGCCGCCGATGAAGGCCGGAATCGCCGCATGCAGCCGGCGCTCGCCGGTTCGGTTGGAGTGGCGTGCGTTGAGCAGCATCGCCACCGTGGCTACCGCATAGGGAATCGCGGTCAGCAGGCCAATGTGCAGGCTGTTGGTGATGCCGGTGCTCTTGATGATCGATGGCATCCAGAACGCCAGGCCATAGAAGCCGGTGTTGAAGGTCAGCAGGATCAGCACCAGCAACCACACGCGCGGGTTGAAGAACACCTCGCCCAGGCGCGACACCTTGCCCTGGTTGTCGGTCTGCAGGTTGGCCTTGAGCATGGCTTTCTCGGCGGCTGACAGCCACTTGGCCTTGTCGATGTTATCGGCCAGGCAAACGATGACCACGAAGGCCATGATGATCGAAGGAATGCCCTCGATGATCAGCATCCACTGCCAGCCCGACAGCCCATGCACCCCTTGCATGCTGTTCATCAGCCAGCCGGAGAGGATTCCGCCCAGGGTCAGGCTGATCGGCATGGCCATCAGGAACCCGGACATCACCCGGCTCTGGCGATGGGTCGGGAACCAGTAGTTGAGGTACAGGATCACCCCGGGAAAGAAGCCCGCTTCACAGATCCCCAGCAGGAATCGCAGCACATAGAACATGGTGCTCGACTCAAGCCCGAAGAACCCCGCCAGCGGCACCGTATACGCCACCGCCATGGAGATCACCGCCCAGCTGAGCATGATCCGCGCGATCCAGAAGCGCGCGCCGAAGCGATGCAGCAACAGGTTGCTGGGTACTTCAAAGAGGAAGTAGCCCCAGAAGAACATGCTGGCGCCAAGGGCGTAGACGGTGTTGCTGAATTGCAGCTCGTTGAGCATGTCGAGCTTGGCGAAGCCGATGTTGACCCGGTCCAGGTAGGCGGCCATGTAGCACAGCAGCAGCACCGGCAGGATGCGCCAGATCACTTTGCGGTAGGTGCGGTCTTCAAAGTCGAGTTCGCTGGCTTGCGCCTGCGCGGGCAGATGCTCGGATATCGTTTGCATGGAGATAACCCCTGGGCATGTGGACATGCCTGATTGTTTTTATCGAATGGGTCACGCCGGGCGAGCAATTCACCCGGCGATGCAGCGTGGACTAGAGTGCCTGGGTGGTTTTTTCTCCGTTGACCAGGCGCGTCAGCCCCAATGGATTGCTGTTGCGCAGCGCTTCGGGAAGCAAGGCATCCGGGAAGTTCTGGTAGCACACCGGACGCAGGAAACGGTCGATGGCCAGGGTGCCCACCGAGGTGCCACGGGCGTCGGAAGTCGCCGGCCAAGGGCCGCCGTGGACCATGGCGTCACACACCTCGACGCCGGTCGGGTAACCGTTGACCAGCACCCGGCCGACTTTCTGCGCCAGCAACGCCACCAGGTCGGCAGCGTGTGCCAGCTCGTCCGGCTCACCCAGCAGGGTGGCGGTCAGTTGCCCGCGCAGGCCCTGCAAGGCCGCCAGCAATTCAGCGCGATCAGCCACTTCCACCACCACGGTGGCCGGCCCGAAGATTTCTTCCTGCAGCAGTTCATCACCACTGAGCAGCAATTGGACGTCGGCCAGGAACAGTTGCGCCCGGGCTTGATTGCCCTCCTGCGCCTGCCCGGCCAGGTGCGTGACCTGGGGATGGGCGCGCAAGGTGGCGCAGCCTTCGACGTAACTGCGCAGGCCGCCCGCGTTGAGCATGGTTTGCCCAGGCTGTTCGGCGATCAGCACGCTGAGCGATTGCAGGAAAGCGCTGAACGCTGGCGAACGAATGCCGATCACCAGGCCCGGATTGGTACAGAACTGTCCGGCGCCCATCACCACCGAGGCGGCCAGTTCGCGGGCGATCTGCTCGCCGCGCACCTGCAGCGCCTGCGGCAGCACCAGCACCGGATTGATGCTGCTCATCTCGGCGAACACCGGGATCGGTTGCGCCCGGGCAGCAGCCATGTCGCACAGCGCCCGGCCGCCCTTGAGCGAGCCGGTGAAGCCGACCGCCTGGATCAGCGGATGCTTGACCAGTGCCTCACCGACGCCGGCACCGAAGATCATGTTGAACACCCCGGCCGGCATGCCGGTCTTCTCGGCGGCACGAATGATTGCCATGGCTACCTGCTCGGCCGTCGCCATGTGCCCGCTGTGGGCCTTGAACACCACCGGGCAGCCAGCGGCCAGGGCCGCAGCGGTGTCGCCACCGGCGGTGGAAAAGGCCAGGGGAAAGTTGCTGGCACCAAACACCGCGACCGGGCCGACGCCCAGGCGGCACTGACGCAGATCGACCCGTGGCAGAGGCTGGCGCTGGGGCAGCGGCAAATCGATCCGCGCACCGAGGAAGTCACCACGGCGCAAGGTCTGGGCGAACAGGCGCATCTGCCCGCTGGTGCGGGCCCGTTCGCCTTGGATGCGCGCCGCTGGCAAGGCGGTTTCGCTGCAGACCAGGGCGACGAATTGCTCGTCCAGGGCATCCAGCTCGCTGGCGATGGTGTCGAGGAATTCGGCCCGGCGCTCGGCCGGCAAATTGCTGTAGATCGCGCTGGCCTGATGGGCCGCCGTGGCAGCAGCGTGCACTTCCTCGGCCGTGGCCTGGATAAAGGCGATGGGCAGCGGCTGCCCGGTAGTCGCATCAACGCTGTGCAGGACCACGGAGCCGGCGGCGCTACGGCCACCGGCGATGAAGTTGTGACCAGACAGTTCGGGCATGACAGTCTCCTGACCCAGAGTGAAATCTGGTCGGTACTCTACTGCCGCGAATCGATTCTTTCCCAATGGCATTTTTGGATTAACCGATAACCAAGCGTTATCGAGTTTCACCTGCGACTGCCGCATTTTCAGCCACCTGGTCCCTGGCCAGGCGGGCGTTGTCCGTGAGGATCTGCGCGAACTCCAGGGCCGCCCCCACCAGTTGCTCGCCCTTGCGGGTGAGGATGCCGTAGTCCTGTGGCGCCAGGTGCAGCGGCGTGTCGAGGGCTTTCAACTGGCCGTTTTCCAGGAGTGGATAGACCATGGCATCCGGCAGCATGCCGATCATCGGCCCGCGCTGCAGGACCTGGAGGAAGGTCTGCATCGAGATGGTGTCGACGGTATTGCGCGGCAGCGCCACCCCAGCCTCGGCGAAGGCCAGTTCCATGCGCGCACGAATCGGCGTGCCCACCGGGTACAGAATCCACGGCAGGTCCACCAACTGCTGCAAGGAGATTGGCCCGGCGTCTGCCAGCGGGTGGCGGCTGTTGACCACGATGCAGAACGGTTCCGGGGCTAGCGGCTGGAAGTCGTAGCGTTGCTCCTGGCTGTGCTCGGTGAACCGGGCCACCGCCAGGTCGAGTTTTTTCTCTTCGAGCATCTCCATCAGGTGGTTGCTGGTCTGCTCCACCACCTCGATCGACAACAGCGGCCAGCGCTGCTTGATCTGCAGAATCGCCTCGGGCAGGGCGATGGCGGTGGCGGCAAAAATCCCGCCGACCTTGAGATGACCATGGCCGCCCTCACGCAGGCTGCCGATCTGCTCGACGAACGAACGTGCGTCATTCAGAGCGATCTGCGCATACCGCAAGACATGCTCGCCCAGCGCCGTGGGCGGCATGCTGCGCGGCTGGCGCTCGAACAAGGCAAACCCCAGCAGGCTTTCGATTTCCTTGAGCATCTTGCTGATAGCCGGCTGGCTGAGGTTCATCTGCTGCGCCGCCAGGTGCATGTTGCGGGTGCGGCCCAGGGTGTCGATCAGCAGCAGATGGCGGAATTTGAGCCAGCCGCAGAAGCTGGAGAATGACAGTTCGGACATGGGTGTGCCTCGTCAAACAATAACCAGGAGTTATCGATTACTGAAAATATCTCATTGGAGTTTATCGAGTGCCAGTCATAGCGTGAAGCCTTTACGGACCAGGAAGATTTGCCATGTCGTTACTGCTTACTCCCGAGAACACCCTGCCGGTCGATGGCGTGGCCGGTACCTTGATTGGTCGCGCCTGGGTTCCAGGGCCGATTGCTGGCCCTTCGCTGATTGTCCTGCGGGCCGATGGCGTGTTCGATCTGTCGCAGCGCTTCGCGACCCTGAGTGACTTGCTGGAGTCGGACGCGCCCCTGGCCGAAGTACGCCAAACCCCTGGCACTTTCCTGACCAGCGTCGAAAACCTGTTGGCCAATACCGGCCCTGATGCCGACCCGAGCCAACCCTACCTGCTGCCACCGCTGGACCTGCAAGTGATCAAGGCCGCTGGCGTGACCTTCGCCGCGAGCATGATCGAGCGCGTCATCGAAGAGCAGGCCGGTGGCGATGCTGGCAAGGCCGAGCAGGTGCGGGCTATCGTCCATGGGGTAATTGGCGACAACCTGCGCTCGATCGTGCCCGGCTCCGCACAAGCGGCGCAGTTGAAGGCACTGTTGATCGAGCAAGGCATGTGGTCGCAGTACCTGGAAGTGGGCATCGGCCCGGACGCGGAAATCTTCACCAAGGCGCCGGTGCTCGCCGCCGTCGGCAGCGGCAGCCAGATCGGCATTCATCCCGGCTCGATCTGGAACAACCCGGAGCCGGAAGTGGTGCTGGCGGTCAACAGCCGCGGGCAGATCCACGGCGCAACCCTGGGCAACGACGTCAACCTGCGGGATTTCGAGGGTCGCAGCGCGCTGTTGCTGAGCAAGGCCAAGGACAACAATGCGTCCTGCGCCATCGGCCCGTTCATTCGCCTGTTCGACGAGCAGTTCAGCCTGGACGATGTGCGCGCCTGTGTGGTCGACCTGCAGGTCGAGGGCACGGACGGCTACCGGATGCACGGTTCCAGTTCCATGAGCCAGATCAGCCGTGATCCCGAGGACCTGGCCGGGCAGACCCTCAACGCCAATCACCAATATCCCGACGGTTTCCTGCTGTTTCTCGGTACCCTGTTCGCCCCGACCGAGGACCGTGATCACGTCGGCAGCGGCTTTACCCACAAACTGGGCGACCAGGTACGCATCAGCAGCCCGTTGCTCGGCAGCCTGCACAACCGCGTGACCCACAGTTCTGCCGCCACGCCCTGGACCTTTGGCGTCGGCGCCTTGTTGCGCAACCTGGCGTCCCGAGGCCTGCTCGCCCGCTAAAGCCCGACGCCGGTTGTCGATTCATCCAATTATAAGAGAGCTATGAATCATGAGTGACACCCCGAAACGCCCGCTGCGTAGCGAGCAATGGTTCAACGACCCGGCCCACGCCGACATGACGGCGCTGTATGTCGAGCGCTACATGAACTACGGCATGACCCGTGAAGAGCTGCAATCGGGTCGCCCGATCATCGGCATCGCCCAGACCGGCAGCGACCTGACGCCCTGCAACCGGCACCACCTGGAGCTGGCGCAACGGGTCAAGGCCGGGATCCGTGATGCCGGCGGCATTCCCATGGAATTCCCGGTGCACCCGATTGCCGAGCAGACTCGCCGTCCCACCGCCGCGCTGGACCGCAACCTGGCCTACCTGGGGCTGGTGGAAATCCTCCACGGCTATCCACTCGATGGCGTAGTACTGACCACCGGGTGCGACAAGACCACGCCGGCCTGCCTGATGGCGGCCGCGACCACCGACCTGCCGGCGATTGTGCTGTCGGGCGGGCCGATGCTCGACGGTCACCACAAGGGTGAACTGATCGGCTCCGGCACCGTGCTCTGGCATGCGCGCAACCTGCTCGCCGCCGGCGATATCGACTACGAAGGCTTCATGGAAATGACCACCGCGGCGTCGCCTTCGGTGGGTCACTGCAACACCATGGGCACGGCCTTGTCGATGAACGCCCTGGCCGAGGCACTGGGTATGTCCCTGCCCGGCTGCGCGAGCATTCCGGCGCCCTATCGCGAGCGCGGCCAGATGGCCTATGCCACCGGCAAGCGCATCTGCGAGCTGGTGCGCCAGGATGTGCGACCGTCGCAGATCATGACCCGCGAAGCCTTCGAGAACGCCATTGCCGTGGCCTCGGCCCTGGGCGCCTCGAGCAATTGCCCACCGCACCTGATCGCCATCGCCCGGCACATGGGCGTCGAGCTGAGCCTGGATGACTGGCAACGGATTGGCGAAGACGTGCCGCTGCTGGTCAACTGCATGCCGGCCGGCAAGTATCTGGGCGAAGGTTTCCACCGCGCCGGCGGCGTACCGGCGGTGATGCACGAACTGCAAAAGGCCGGTCGCCTGCACGAGGACTGCGCCTCCGTCAGCGGCCAGACCATCGGCGAGATCGTGCGCAGCACCCTGACCAGCAACACCGACGTGATCCACCCCTTCGACACCCCGCTCAAGCACCGCGCCGGCTTCATCGTGCTCAGCGGCAACTTCTTCGACAGCGCGATCATGAAGATGTCGGTGGTGGGCGAAGCGTTCCGCAAGACCTACCTGTCGGAACCCGGCGCGGAGAACAGCTTCGAAGCCCGGGCCATCGTGTTCGAGGGGCCGGAGGACTATCACGCGCGGATCAACGACCCAGCGTTGGAAATCGACGAGCGCTGCATCCTGGTGATCCGTGGCGTCGGCACCGTGGGTTACCCCGGCAGTGCCGAGGTGGTGAACATGGCCCCACCCGCGGCGCTGATCAAGCAAGGCATCGACTCCCTGCCGTGCCTGGGCGACGGCCGCCAGAGCGGTACTTCGGCCAGCCCGTCGATCCTCAACATGTCCCCGGAAGCCGCCGTGGGCGGTGGCCTGGCCCTGCTGAAAACCAATGACCGGCTGAGCGTCGACCTCAATGCGCGGACGGTCAACCTGCTGGTCGACGAAGCCGAAATGGCCCGTCGCCGAGCAGCCTGGGAGCCAAACATCCCGGCCTCGCAAACCCCGTGGCAGGAACTCTACCGGCAACTGGTCGGGCAACTGTCCACCGGCGGCTGCCTGGAACCGGCCACCCTGCACCTGCGCATCATCGCCCGCAGCGGCGAGCCACGACACTCTCACTGAGGGGAAGACTGGACCGGCCCCATCGCTGTAGGAGCGAGCTTGCTCGCGATGGGGCCGGAATTTTCAACATTGATAGTGCCTGACACACCGCCATCGGCGATGTTGGCGGTGCCTACCCGGTCATTTTTCCAGGTAGTATTTTTTTTCATACCAGCCATTAGCATTACTCGTTAGTTTCATGCCGTGGATTTCTCTACTGTCGGGGAAAAACAAAAATCCGCCTGTGAGGAACCTATGAGCATCGAATCGAGCATCTGGAACCAGTGGTATCCACTGGCCGTCGTGGAAGACCTGGTCGATGGCAGGATTTACCGTACGCAGCTGTTGGGCCACGAGATCCGCTTTGGTCGCGACGGCGCGGGCCACTTCAGCGCCATACGTGCCGACGACTGCGGCGGGCCTTGTCGCACCACCACCCTGTATCACACCCATTGGGTCTGCCTGGGCGAACCCGACGCGGGATTTTTCCAGATAGCGGAGTTCGATGAACCAGACCGCCGGGTGCTGGGGGCCGGTTCAATGAAGGTGCATGCCTCGGGCCTGCGCGTGGTGGAAAACTTTCTCGACATGGCGCACTTCCCCTACGTCCATACCGGCTTTCTCGGGGCCGAACCCTACACCGATATCAGCACTTATAAGGTAGAGGTCGACCAGGAGCGGGACGAGATCCTGGCCACCGACTGCCGCATATTCCAGCCCATGGCAGCCGCCGGGTCGAAACAAGCGATCGAGGCGCACTACGTGTACCGCGTGACTCGCCCCTTCGTCGCCATTCTGTACAAGACCAGCCCCGAGCAGCCAGAGCGACGCGACGCCATCTGCCTGTTTGTCCAGCCGCTGGATGAAGAGTGGTGCATCGCCCACGTGGTCCTGGCCTATGTCGACGCCACCAGCAGCGACCGCGATCTGCGCCTGTTCCAGCAGACCATTTTCAGCCAGGACCTGATGATCCTCTCCAACCACCTGCCCCGGACTCTGCCCCTGGACCCGAAATTCGAGATCCCGACCCGGGCCGACGCGATGTCCAGTGCCTATCGCCGCTGGTTGCGCGACAAGGGCATTCGCTACGGCACTTACCAGCCGGCACAGGCTGCGGGAGGCCAGCCATGAAGCAGACCGATAATCGTTGGCACCCGGTGGCGCAGAGCAGCGACCTGGCCCCGCACCATGTGTTTCACGGTCAATTGCTCGGGGTGGAACTGGCGCTCTGGCGCGATGACGAGCAGCGCGTCAACGCCTGGGAAAACCGCTGCCCGCACCGCAGCGTGCGTTTCACCCTGGGCGTCAACCTCGGCTCCCGGCTGCGCTGCCAATACCACGGCTGGCAGTACCAGGGCGGTGATGGCCGCTGCACGCTGATTCCGGCGGCCTCGCAAAGCACCCCGCCGGCCAGCGTGTGCGCGCGGACCTTTGCGGTGAGCGAAGCGCACGGGATGATTTGGGTCAACCTGCAGGCGCAACAGGCTCAAGAACTGCCAGCAGCGGCTTTGCCACCCCTGGCTTTGCACCTGCGCAGCCTGCCCTTCCAGGCCGCCCTCGACGACGTGCGCCAGGCCTTGGCCGGTTATGCCCAACTGGATCCGGACTGCCAGCTCGACTCGGTGCAACTGCAACAGACCGACAACACATTGCAACTGTCCTGGCGCAGCGCCGAGCAGCCCTGCCAGGTGCAATTCTGGCTACAGCCGGCGAGTGCCGAGCGCACCATCGTGCACAGCAGCACCCTCGTCGGGCGCCCCGGCATCGACCCACTGCGCTGGCATAACCGGATCCTCAACGTGCTGCGCCAGCGCCTGGAAAACCAGGCCGGACTGATCACCACTAGCCGGTCCCCTGACAGCCTGCGCATCGCGCCAGCAACAGCGGTACGCCGTCCGGCGCAAACCCTGGAAGTCGAAGTGCTGCAGCGCTGGACCACCGCCAGCGAGATCGTCGCCCTCAAGCTGGCCCTGCCCGCCGATGGCGGCTTCAGCTTCGAAGCAGGTGCCCACATCGATGTGCATACACCCGGCGGGCTGGTGCGCCAGTACTCGCTGGTCAACGCCCCCGACGAGCGTGAGCACCTGGTGATCGGGGTCAAGCTGGAGGCGCAGTCGCGTGGTGGTTCTCGTTCGATGCACCACGACCTCAAAGCCGGTGAGCGCCTGCGCATCTCGGCGCCGAAGAATAATTTTCGCCTGGTCCCAGGCACCGCCGGGATTCTGATTGCCGGCGGGATCGGCATCACCCCGCTGCTGGCCATGGGCGCGGCCCTGCAGGCCGCCGAACGGCCCTACGAGTTGCATTATTTCGTGCGCAGCGAGTCCCACGTGGCGTTCCCCGAGCGCCTGCATCAGCTGCGGCACAACTGCATCCACACCGGCCTGGACCCGCAGCAGACCCGCGAACGCCTGCGCATCGTACTGCAACAGGCGAGTGCCGGCACCCACCTGTATGTCTGCGGCCCCAAGGCCCTGATCGACCTGGTCAGCACCCTGGCCAGCGAAGCCGGCTGGAGCGAGAGCCAGGTGCACTTCGAACTGTTCGCCAACGAGGTCAGCCACGACCACGACCACCCCTTCCGTGTACGCCTGCAACGCAGCGGCGAGGAATTTACCGTAGCGGCCGGCGTCAGCCTGGCGGACAGCCTCAAGGCCCGCGGGATAACGCTCGACACCTCGTGCGAACAAGGTGTGTGCGGGACCTGCCGCACTGCGGTGGTGGATGGCGAACCGGAGCACCGCGACGTCTACCTGACCCGCGAAGAGCGGCAAGCCAACCGCTGCCTGATGCCTTGTGTATCGCGCAGCAAATCCGAGCTGTTGGTGCTCGATCTTTAAGGGAGCAGGCAGGTGATCACACTCTACAACTACGAGCTGTCCGGAAACTGCTACAAGCTGCGCCTGTTCATGAACCTGCTGGGCGTGAGTTTCAGCACGGTGGACCTGGAGTTCTACCCGGGCAAGGAGCACAAGGGCGAGGCCTTCCTGGCCATCAACCCCCTCGGCCAGTTGCCGGTGCTCGACGACGACGGATATGTCCTGCGCGACGCCCAGGCGATCCTCACCTACCTGGCCGCCCGCTACGATGCCAGCGGCACCTGGTACCCGGTGCAGGACGCGCGCCGCCTGGGCGAGGTCAACATGTGGCTGGCGTTTGCCGACAGCATCACAGCCACTGCCTCGGCCGCGCGCCTGGCGGATGTTTTCAACTATGATCTTGACGCCGAAAAAGCCCGCGACGGCGCCCACGCCCTGTTCCGCATCCTCGACGAACAACTGTGGTTCAGCGAGCGGCAACACCAGGGATGGGTCTGCAGCGGACCTTTGCCGACCGTGGCCGACATCGCCTGCTTTCCCTATGTGATGTTGTCCGACGAGGCTGGCATCAGCCTGATCGACTACCCCGCGATCCGGCGCTGGACCGACCGGATCAAACGCTTGCCCGGTTTCACTGTGATGTCGGGGATTTTCGCCACTGCAACCGCCTGACCCATGTTCGACTCGAATCAAACCAAAAAAATATAACAACAACAAACAACCGAGCCTTGCCGCTTTGAGGAGATCAACATGAACCAACCGGTCAGTTTGCGCGATGCGCCCATCGGGTTAATCGCAAGACTCAGGTTATGGCTGGAAAACTACTTCGGCATCCATCGCGAAGGTTCGACCCTGCGGCGCGAGATCATCGCCGGGGCCACCACCTTCCTCGCGGCGGCCTACGTGATCGTGGTCAACCCGGACATCAACGCGGCGGCCGGCATCCCCTTCTCCGCCGGGGTCACTGCCACTGTGCTGGTGAGTTTTCTCGGCACCCTGGCGATGGCCCTGTACGCGCGCAACCCAATCCTCATCGCCCCCGGCATGGGGATCAATATCCTGTTCGCCTACACCATGGTGGTCGGGGCCAAGATCCCGCTGCAAATCGCCCTGGGCTGCGTGCTCTGGGCCAGTGTGATCTTCACTGTGCTGGCGTTCTTCAACGTGCGCCAGGCAGTGATCGACGGTATCCCGGCGAGCCTGCGCAATGCTATTTCCTGTGGCATGGGGCTGTTCATTGCACTGATCGGCCTGGTGAACGCCAAGTTCATCAGCGCCGACCCGTTCACCGTGGTGCACGCGGCACCGTTCAATCCAATCATCCTGACCTTCCTCGCAGGCCTGGTGATCACCATTGCCCTGGTGGCGCGCAAGGTGCCGGGGGCGCTGATCCTGGGGATCATCTGCACCACCTTGCTGGCGATCCCGATCGGCCGCCTGTGGGGCGATGCCACAGCCTATTGGCCCGAGGGCGCCAGCACGGTCACGCTGGTCAACTGGAGCGGCCTGTTCGCCGCGCCGGACTTCAGCTTCCTCGGCCAGGTCGACTTGCTGGGCTCGCTGCACATCGAGTACCTGCCGTACATCTTCGTGCTGGTGTTCACCAACTTCTTCGAGTCGCTGTCGACCTTTCTCGGCATCTCCGAAGCGGGCGACCTCAAGGACGCCGACGGCAACCCGCGCAACATCAAGCAGTCAATGCACGTCGACGCCCTCGCGGCCCTGGCCTCCGCGCCTCTGGGCACCAGCCCGGCAACGGCCTACATCGAATCGGCCGCCGGCATTTCCCAGGGCGGCCGCACCGGCATGGTCGCCCTGGTCGCCGCCGTGCTGTTCCTGCCATTCCTGTTCCTCTCCCCCCTGCTGTCCCTGGTCCCGGCAATCGCCACGGCGCCGGTGCTGATCATGATCGGCGTGTTCATGATGGACACCATCAGCAAAATCGACTGGAAGTCCTATGAAGAAGCGATCCCGGCATTCCTGGTGATCCTGCTGATTCCCCTGACCTACTCCATCACCCTGGGCATCGCCCTGGGCTTCATTGTCTTTGTCCTGCTCAAGCTGCTGATCGGCAAGGCACACACGGTCAAGCCCATCATGTGGTGGGTGGCGGCGTTGTCGGTGTTCTTGGTGATGCGGGTGCAGTATTAGGTGGGGGGATTGGGGGCATTGCCGAGATCTATGGTGTGGCGCAAGTCGCCATCGCGAGCAAGCCGCAAGCGGGCGCCGCAAGCGGGCGCTCGCTCCTACAGTAAGAACCCAGCAGGCCGCCTCGTGCGCCCCCCCTCCAACCATAAAAAAACAAGGACCCACCCATGACCTACACCGTGATCCGCAACGCCATCATCTTCACCGTCAACCCCCAGGACCAGGTCCTCGCCAACGGCCACGTGGTCATCCGCGACGGCGTCATCGAAGCCATCGGCCAGGGCGAACACATGCCCCTGCCCGCCGACGCCAAAGTCATCGATTGCCAAGGCCAGATGGCCCTGTTGCCAGGCCTGGTCGATGCCCACTCGCACTCCAGCCTGATGCGCGGCATCACCGAAAACATGCCGCTGATGCAATGGCTGCCCTACTACCAGCTCGAACACCGCGCCATGAACGCCGAGGACGCCTACCACGCCGCGCGCCTGTGCTACCTGGAAGCCCTGAAGAGCGGCACCACCTGCGTCATGGATATGTACCGCTTCATGCACCGCTGCGCCGACGCCGCCGGCGAAATCGGCATTCGAGTACACCTGGCGCCCTATGCCGCCGACCTGCCCGGCAAAGACTTCTTCGAAAGCCCGGAGGCCAACCGCAAGCTGATCGAAACCCATCACATGGCCCACGACGGCCGCGTGCGAGTGTGGATGGGGCTGGAGCACCTGTTCTACTGTTCACCCAAGGCCTACGCCCATGCCCGCGACTGCGCGCGCGACTACGGGATCGGCATCCACACCCACGCCTGCGAACAGAAGGAGGAAGAACAGGCGGTGCTCCAGCACTTCGGCAAACGCTCGATCCCAATGCTGGACCAGATGGGCATCCTCGGCGAAAAGACCCTGATCGCCCACTGCGTCTGGCTCAACGATGAAGAGATCAAGCGCCTGGCCGACACCGGCACCGCGGTCGCCCACTGCCCCAGCAGCAACGCCAAGCTGGCCAGCGGGATCGCCCGGGTTCCGGAAATGCTCGCCGCCGGCATCCGCGTCGGCCTGGGCACCGACGGCAACGTCTGCAACAACAGCCTCGACCTGTTCGAAGAAATGAAATTCGCCTCACTGCTGCAAAAGGCCCACCGCCTGGATGCCGCCGCCCTGCCGGCGAATGTCGCCTTGCGCATGGCAACCATCGAGGGTGCCCGGGTACTGGGCATGGACCGGGAGATCGGCTCGATCGAAGTCGGCAAGCGTGCCGACCTGCTGCTGCTCGACCTGGCTCAGCCGAACATGTGCCCGATCGTCTGGGAAGGGACACAGACCAACGTGCTGTGGAACCTGGTGTACTCGGCCCGTGGCTCGAACGTGAAAACCGTGCTGGTGGACGGCAAGGTGATCCTGGAAAACGGCCGCAGTACCCTGGTCGACGAGACGGCCTTGCTCCAGGCGGCGCAGGCCCAGACCCTGCAACTGATGGAGCGGCGCAAGGACTTCGCCCATACGCTGGTGCCGATGGTCTGAAGCGTTGACCAGCTTTCGGGCGCAAACCTCGGTAAAGTGGCGGCCGGTATTGTCCATCCTTCACCGCGAGGCCAGCGCCCGGCATATGCAAAACGTCGATATGAAATCCTTGCACGTGTTCTTTTGCCTGCTCAACGAGTGCAACGTCACCCGCACCGCCGAGCAACTGAACATGACCCAGTCGGCGGTGAGCCATACCCTGGCTCGCCTGCGCGTGCTGTTCAACGATCCACTGTTCGTCTCCATGGGCCGTGGCATGCTGCCGACCAGCCGCGCCCTGGAGCTGGTGGAGCCGTTGCAGCAGAGCCTGGCGGCGCTGAACAAGCTGATCGAGCCGGTCAAGGCTTTCGACCCCGGGCAATTCCAGGGCAGCTTCGAAATCGCCACCACCGACTACATCGGTTTTATCCTCTTGCCGCGCCTGATGGTGCGCCTCGCCGAGGTCGCGCCCGGGGTCGAGCTGAACATCCAGCCGCTGCGCCCCAAAGAGGATCTGCCGCTGCTCAAGGACGGCAAGCTCGACCTGATCATCTGGAACGAGAAGACTGCCCCGGCCAACTTCCACGTGCGCAAACTGTTCTCCGACCGGCTCAAGTCAGTGGTGCGCGTCGGCCACCCAGAGATCAACGGCAGCCTCTCCCTGGAGCAATTTCGCAACGGCAAGCACCTGCGTATCAGCAGCAACCATGGGGCGGTCAAGGAGGCCATCGACAGCCTCTACGAACAACATGACATCCGCTGCAAGACCTCCCTGACGGTGCCGCACTTCCTGCTGGCGCACATCCTGATTTCGCAAACCGACATGATCGGTATGATCGCCGAGCTGACGGCCCTGCGCATCGCCAGGGAAGTCCCCCTGCAACTGTTCGAACCGCCAGTAGCAGTGGCGGGATTCACCGTCTCCCAGGTCTGGCACGAACGCCTGCACGCATCGCCCGCGCACAAATGGCTGCGCGGCGAAATCAATCAGGTGGCCAAGGAAATCACCCTGGAGCTCGCCCAGTTCAAGGACTCGCAGCCTGCCCTGCCGGGGTGACTGAGCGTAAAGCCGATGTAGCAAGGTGAACCGCCAGTCACCTTTCAAACCTGACACTGGACGAACCGGCCTTGGCGACCTATACCTTTGAGTTCGGCGGCAGACTCTCCACCTCAGGTTTGAACCATGCGGCTCTACGATTACACCGCTTACCCGAAAGATCACGCCCAGCACGCGGTCTACGGCGAAGTGATGGCCGACACCGACAGCGCGGCCAAGGCCAAGATCAAGGCCCTGTGCCCACACTGCGGACGCATCGAACTGTCGATTCTCAGCGCCTCCGAGCCATTCGGCCGACACAGCGCTCGTCCGGTTCCTGGCACCCGATCAGCACCCAAGTACAACGGCGACTGAGCACTTGCTGATTCACCGGCCAAAGACGCACTGACCCGGCTGAAGTGCCACGACACCCTTGCGCGCAACGCGCACAGGTGTCGTGTGGGTGCAGCGAAGGTCGATCAATAGGATTTTTTGGTTGCCGATGGCCCGGCCTTGCTCAAGCCTTTGGTGTTGTGATCGCTAGGTGTCGAAGTCGAAATTGCAGTGGCCTTAGTCACGCCACGGGTATCTTTGGACTGGGCAATGCCCGAAGTCGTGGTGCCATGCCCACGGTCATCGTTACGCTCACTGCCGTATTGATTGCCGCTGACACCATGATCGCGAACGGCCTTGCCGGCGTGATCGCTGCTCAACCCCTTGCCCTGGCCATTGCTGCCCGAGTGACCCGAGCCGGCGTGACCGCCACCGGTGCCGCCACCATGGCCAGCACCTGCGCCACCGCCACCGCCACCGCCACCGCCGTGACCGCCGCCACCACCACCACCACCACCACCACCACCACCACCTTCCTTCGCATAGGCGGAGTTCATGATGGACAGGTCAGCAGGGAGTAAAGGCGCTGCTGCAAGCATCAGGGCGCAGGACATAACAGCAAACAGACTTTTGTTCTTTAAAAGCATGATGTGCTTCCGATAAGGGTGGATACCGCATAGGGTCAGACGCGAAAAACCCCATCCAGTTCAAGCCACACGACGGATGGAGGCCCACAGCCGGGTGCGTTAATCAAAGGCTCCCGTGAGCACTTCATAAATCAGCCCGGTAGCCAAGGCCACCAAAATCAAGTCCGTACCCGCCTGCTGCCACTCGTAGCCATCGTAATGGGGCAAGTGGCCAACCAGCCGGCCATCGAGCTTCTTGGCGATGCCGGGCGGCAGGGGCTTGCCCCGTGCGAGGTTCTTCTGAATCCCAGGCGGCAAGGCCGGTCCGGGGCTCCAGTAGTCCCGGTAGCCGCCGACAATTCCCAGCACACTGCTGCGGTTGATGCTCGGACCGTTACCCCAATCACCGCCTGCGGGGTTTTTGCCCTGGTTGCCATGCCCACCTTGATTGCCATGCGCCTGGCTATTGGGCGGGTTTCCCTTGCCGTTCCCCTGGCCCTTGCCATTCCCTGGATCGGCCCATGCCAGCGCCGAGCCGCAAACCAATGCAAGAGACGTAACAGCTGCAATCAACGCACGAGATCTGGACATGGAGCGTTCCTTGTTTTTTTGGGGGCCGTTGAAATATAGAGGCTGACGTGAAGGTTAGTTCCATCCCGGCGCTTACATGTTGAATGCATTTCACGCAACAACCCGTTGGCAGTGGCGACGGCGATGAGTACGGTAGTCAGTCACCGGCGCAAGACCGCTGTTTACTGCTCGAACCCATGCGCTAGCGTGATTGACGACGACAAGGAGTCGAGGCATGGCCTTGCAGGTACTTCGCGGGATATTGCTGTTGCTGCTCTGCGGCCTGAGTGTAAATGCCCTCGCCGCAGTCACGGACTGGCACGAAGTGCCAACGGCAGCCGGTACCTGGCGAATCGATCGGGCTACCCTGGCCATCGAACTCATGCCACCTACAGGTCCCACATTGCCCCTCGCGGCTCCCGCTTTCAGCGGTGCAAACACCACCCCCCTGACTGCTGAAGGATGGCAGATCCAGCAGGGGCGACAGCGTTTCGATATCGCCGTCACGCGCGACCAGAATGACCTCCAGGTCAGCATCCGCGCCGCACAACCCGCCACGCTGGATTGGCCGATCTCGGCCCAACCTTCTGCGATCGACGCTTATGCCTTTCCCTTTGGCGAAGGCAACTTTGTGCCCAGTACCGATCCGGGCTGGCTGGACTGGCTGGTGCGTCGCTATCAAAACGAAAGTGTCGCCGGTGCATTGTCGATGCCATTCTGGACCGAACTGCGCAAGAAGCACTCGCTCACCTGGATGGTCGAGACGCCGCTGAACACGGAATTTTCGATTGTCGATACCGGAGGGCGCCCGCAAATGCGACTGCGCCATGCATTCACCCGGCTGGCCCCGGACGCACCCTACATCGTACGCCTGCACATTGCCGGTCCGGACCTCCTGGCCGGAACGCGGCGTTACCGAGACTGGTTGCAACAAACCGGCCAGTTCGTCTCGCTGGACGAAAAGATCAAGACCGTGCCTGCCACCGCCAGACTCGGTGGTGCCGCCCACATCTATCTCTGGGACAGCGGGTTGTTGAAAGCCGCCGACATCGCCGACTGGCCTGGCTTTCTCCAGCGCCTGCAGGCGGGCCGGCAGGTATCGGGGAGCCTGGCCGCTCGCGTGTGGCAGCTGTTTGACACGCAGACCCGGGACCTATTCGAAGCGGCGTTCAACGAGTCGGTCAACGGCAGTCTCAGCACCTGGCGGCGACAGCCATTGATCCACGCCCTCAACAGCGGCCTTCGCCTGACAGTGCCCCGCATGCCAGTGGCGCCGCAGCCGGGCAAGCACGACCCCATGGCCGAAGTAGCCTGGGGGCGCACGGTTCGCGAACAACTGCTGGAGACCTTCGGTGAAACCCTGCAGCCGCCGGCACAATGGGGCGATGGACTGTCCACCAGCACCATCGATGCCTTGCGCACAGCCGGACTACAGCGCGCCTGGTTGGGCGCCGATAACTGGCTATCGAGTTTCTGGCGCCCCGAGGCCGTGGCCGCTGCCAAAGCCGCAGGGTATCTGGTGGGGGTATATGACAGCTATGGCAGCGCCCATCGGGAGGACCTGGCCAATACCTGGCCAACCGCGCAAATGGGCAATGCGCTGGCTGGCGCGGGTTATCGTGACCAGGACGGTAAACTTGCGGTCGGTTTTGCAGGTCGTGGGGTGTATGCCAACCCTCAGGTCGTCGAGCCCTATGCCCAGCGGCGCATCAGTGCCGTCGCTGGGGCCGGGCAGTTGAACAGCTATTTTCTCGACGTCGACGGCGCCGGCCCCATGTTGGAGGACTACACGCCTGGGCGGGAAATGAATCAGGCTGACGACGCCCAGGCCCACCGTCGGCGCCTGGAGTACCCTGCCCTGACCCATGGCCTGGTCACCGGAAGTGAGGGCGTGCTTTCCATGTTTGCCGCACAGGTGGCGTTTGCCCACGGTGTGCTGACACCGCCTTTTGCCTGGATGGACCCCGCCATCCAGGATCCCCGCTCACCTTACTACCGAGGCCGATACTGGCCGCCGGAAGCACCCTCACTGTACTTTCAACCCGTACCGCTGGCGGATTCGGTAGCGCGTTATGTGACGCGTCCACAGTTTCGCCTGCCACTGTATGAAATTGCCCTGCACGACAGCATCGTCAGCACCCATCATTGGGAATATGGCTCGCTGAAGTTCACCACCGAACGCGACCAGACGGCATTGCTGCAACTGTTGTACATGGTGCCACCGCTGTATCACCTGAGCGACCCGGTGCTGCGTCGCGACCTGCCGTTGATTCAAGCCTATGACCGGGTCTTTTCGCCCCTGCATCAGCGCTTGTTCACCCAGGCCATGACTCACTTTGAAACCCTGTCCCGCGACCGCCTGGTACAGCGCTCACAATTCGCCGACGGCACCCGGATAACCGTCAACTTTGATCGCCAGCCCCGCACGCAGGACAAGAAAATGCTCCCAGCGCTGTCGGCAACGGTCCAGTCCCCCGGCGGATCGGTTGAAGTACTCGAGATGGAAAAAATCTGGCCACCTGTCGATCAACGTCCACAACCCGCTAGACCGTAAGGCTGCGCTGGCAAGTACAGGCGCCTTGCTCAGGATTGGGCATGTGGGGCGCACTTACATTTCTGTGGGACAGATCCCACTTCAGGGGCTGCCCTTTCGCAGCCTTGTGGTGTTAATTTGGAAATGATTTGTTTCATCTCCCCTACACCCCTGCAAAGGAATGCCCACCACCATGGATTTTTCCCTCAAGCACCTGGCCGCAACCACCCTGATGCTGGCCAGCCTGGCGTCGTTCACCACGCCGGCCCACGCCAATATCACCCCGCAACAAAGCGCGGCCATGCTCAAGACCTTCAACAACAGCTCAGTCACGGACTTCAGGCAGTTCCTCACGCGCCTGGCCAAAAGTGAGCTGGCGAAAAACGACGACCTCGCCCCGGCCATCAATGCCTTCCTCGCCAACCAGAGCCTGAACGCCGAGCAGCAGAATGAAATCCATCGCCTGCTGGGCCTCTACGCGCGAGTCAAATATGGCAGCGCTGCCACCGAGACCCTGCGCGAACTAGTGGCCATCCCGACCTTCGAGATCGAAGGCGTACCGCAGCACGAGAATCCGCAGTTCCTCAAGATCGCCGACAAGATCAAGGGCCTGGCCGAGGCCTTCAATCTGAAATTTCGCAACATCGACAACCGGGTCTATGAAATCTCCCTCGACGGCGCTGGCGATGAAGTCGTCGGCATCCACGCCCACGCCGATGTGGTGCCCGTGACGCCAGAGAACTGGGTACTGGAAGACGGCACCCGGCTGGACCCGTTCAAGGTCACCCTGATTGGCGACCGCATGTACGGCCGCGGCACCGAGGATGACAAAAACGGCATCGTGGTGACCCTCTACGCGATGAAGATCATCCAGGACGAGAAGCTGCCACTGGCGCGCAATTTCAAGCTGTTGGTGGACACCACCGAGGAAACCAGCGGCGATGCCATCCCCTATTACTTCGAGCGCAATCCGACGCCCAACTACAACCTGGCCCTGGATGGCGGCTACCCGGTGGTGATCGCCGAGAAAGGCTACGGCACGGTCATGGCCAGTTTTACCCGGCGCGCCGCCGAGGGCAAAGGCGCCGAAATCAGCACCATGACCGGCGGGCTGGCGACCAACCAGATTCCGTCGACCTCGGTCGCCACCCTGCTCACCGAGCAACCCGCCGAACTGGCCGCCAGCCTGCAACAAGCCGGCGCCGACTACGCCAAGCGCAACGGTGGCAATTTCACGGTGACTGCCAAGGTCGTCGGCAAAGACGTGCAACTGACCGTCACTGGCGTCTCTGCCCACTCCTCCGAGCCTGAGTCCGGGGTCAACCCGGTGGCCCGGATGCTCGACTTCATCAACGGCCTCGACGGCAAGGTCGCGCTCAAGCACAACCAGATCACCGACGCAGCCCGCTACGCCGCCGACAACTGGGGCCTGGACTACCTGGGTAGCAAACTGGGGGTTGGCTTTGCCGATGCTTTCATGGGACCGCTGACCGCTTCCCTGACCTACGTCGGCATGGACGACAAAACCTTCAAGCTGGCAGTCAACCTGCGGGTGCCGAAGGGCAAGTCTCCCGAAGTGCTGAAGAGCGAAATCGCCGACAAACTCAGTGCCTGGAGCAACAAGGCCGGGATCGCGCCAGCCTTCGACTACTCGATCGCCGAACCGATGTTCCGCAACCCCGAAGGTGAATGGGTCAAGGCCCTGCTGGCCGTGGCCAGCGAAAACCTGGGCATGAAACACCAGTTCGGCACCTCCGCCGGTGCCACCTCGGTGCATGAACTGCCCAACGGTGTGCAATTCGGCCTGGCCATGCCCGACGTCAAGTACACCGGGCACAACGACAACGAGTTCAAGACCGTCGAACAGTTCATGCTGGACCTGCAGATCGTCACGGAAATGATGGGGCGTATCGGGCAGTTGCCGAAGCTTTGACCTAACGCCGCCGCACCTGCTGCCCCAGGAATTCACGCAGCAGGGTGCGGGGCAGCTCACAGCCCTTGAATGGCAATACGGGCAAGGTCTATACCCTCAATCGATGAACACACGCTCGGTACCAGCACCGGCAGGAGGATGCACTCAATGCCCCACGACAGCCCCCTGTTCCCCATCAGCTTGAACCGACTCATCCGCCAAGGGACGACCGAGGACGTGCCCGCACTGATCGCATTGGATACCTATGCGACGCAACACGCCAGTCGTTGCGACTTTATCCATGATGCCGTCGTTCGCCAGCAATGCCTGGTAGCCGTCGCTGCCGATCAGTGCGTAGGTTACCTGGTACTTACCGATGATTTTTTCAGCCATGGCTTCGTTGAGCTGGTGGTCGTGTCACCGACACAGCAACGGCAAGGCATAGCGCTCGATTTACTAGCGGCAGCCGAAGCCGCGTGCAAGACAGCCAAGCTGTTTGCTTCAACCAATGCATCCAACACGGCTTCGCAGTCACTGTTCAAGAAAGCGGGTTTTGTACCGAGCGGGCGAATCGATAATCTTGACGAACACGACCCTGAACTGGTGTATGTCAAATTTGTTGGATAATCGATGTCGGCGGATAGTACTGAAACGAAAAAAGACGCCGAAGCGTCTTTTTTGTTGACCTGCATAAGCCAGTGACTTTTGCAGGTCTATATTTGGAGCGGGAAACGAGACTCGAACTCGCGACCCCGACCTTGGCAAGGTCGTGCTCTACCAACTGAGCTATTCCCGCGTCTTGGTGTGGCGTATTCTATAGCAATTCGAATACGCGTCAACCCTTTGATTCAAAAAAGTTTTATTTTTTCTGCACGTCGGTTTTCAGGTGCGGCCAGGCGGCGCGCAGGTATTGCACCATGGACCACAAGGTCAGGCCGGCCGAGACCAGCAGCAAGGCATAGCCCACCAGTACCCAGAAGCTGAAGTCCGACGGGTTGGCCAGCAGGATCACCAGCGCGAGCATTTGCGCGGCGGTTTTCCATTTGCCCAGGTTCGACACGGCCACCTGGGCCCGTGCGCCCAGTTCGGCCATCCACTCCCTAAGGGCGGAAATGACGATCTCGCGACCAATGATCACGGCTGCCGGCAAGGTCAGCCACAGGTTGGCGTGCTCCTGGACCAACAGCACCAGGGCCACGGCGACCATCAGCTTGTCTGCCACCGGATCGAGAAACGCCCCGAACGGGGTGCTCTGCTCCAGCCGGCGGGCCAGGTAACCGTCCAGCCAGTCCGTCGCCGCAGCGAACGCAAAGACCGAACTGGCGGCCATGTAGCTCCAGTGATACGGCATGTAGAACAGCAGAATAAAGATCGGGATAAGCAGAACGCGTAGTACGGTGATCAGATTAGGGATATTCATCGGCACAACTGGCTACGAGGTGAGGGGGCATTCTACTCGCTGTGCAGGTTTGCATAAATCAACTCTGCGAGCTTTTTACTGATCCCCGGTGCTTTGGCGATCTCGTCGATGCTTGCACGAGACAGCTCCTGCAATCCACCAAAATGTTTCAACAGGTCCCGACGCCGGGTCGGCCCTACCCCGGCAACCCCTTCCAGGGTTGAGGTGCGGCGGGTTTTGCCACGTCGCGCGCGGTGCCCGGTAATCGCAAAACGGTGGGCCTCGTCACGGATCTGCTGGATCAGGTGCAACGCCGGGGAGTCGCCGCGCAGGGTGAACTCATGGGCCGCATCATTCAGGTAAAGGGTTTCGAAGCCGGCCTTGCGGGTCGCGCCCTTGGCCACGCCCAGCAGAATCAGGTCGGGCACCGCCAGTTCATTGAGCACGTCACGCGCCATCGACAACTGGCCCTTGCCGCCGTCCACCAGCAGGATGTCCGGCAGCTTGCCCTCGCCGTCCTTGAGTTTGCTGAAGCGCCGGGTGAGCGCCTGGTGCATCGCCGCGTAGTCATCGCCCGGGGTCACCCCTTCGATGTTGTAGCGGCGGTAGTCGGATTTCAACGGCCCTTCCGGGCCGAACACCACGCAGGACGCCACGGTCGCTTCGCCGCTGGAATGGCTGATGTCGTAACACTCCAGGCGCTGTGGCGGTTCATCCAGATTCAGCACTTCAGCCAGGGCGTCAAAACGCGCGGCAACGTGCTGACGATTGGCCAGGCGCGCGCCCAGCGCCTGCTCGGCGTTGGTCACCGCCAATTGTTGCCAGCGCGCCCGGGTGCCACGGACCCTGTGACTGATGGTCAACTCGCGACCGCGCAGCTCGTGAATGGCTTCGATGAGCGCAGGAAAGTCCTCATGGACCACATTGACGATCAGCTCACTCGGCAGGTCGCGCTCAGGACTGCTGATGAAATACTGTCCGAGAAACGCCGCCATGACCTCGGCAACGTCCTCTTCAATACCCACCTGCGGGAAAAAGTTCTTGCTGCCCAGCACTCGCCCGCCACGCACACTGATCAAGTGCACACAGGCGCCACCTGGGTTGATGAATGCCGCGACCACATCGACGTCGCCCGTGCCGCCTTCCATGCTCTGTTGGTCCTGGACCCGGCGCAGCAGGGAAATCTGATCGCGCAACTCGGCCGCGCGCTCGAAATCCAGGGTGCTGGCTGCCTGCTCCATGCCTGCCGACAGTTCGTCGGTCAGGGCATTGCTGCGGCCCTCGAGAAACATCACCGAGTGCCGCACATCCTCGGCGTACACCTCTGGCTCCACCAGGCCGACACAGGGCGCCTTGCAGCGCTTGATCTGATATTGCAGGCACGGCCGGGTGCGGTTCTTGTAGTAGCTGTCTTCACACTGGCGGACGAAAAAGGTTTTTTGCAGCAGGCTGAGGCTTTCGCGAATCGCCCCGGCACTGGGATAAGGACCGAAATACTTGCCCTTGGTCTTTTTTGCCCCGCGATGAATGCTCAGGCGTGGAAACTGGCCGTCGGAAAGAAACACATAGGGGTAGGACTTATCGTCGCGCAGCAGGATGTTGTAGGGCGGCCGCCACTCCTTGATCAGCGTCTGCTCCAGCAGCAGCGCTTCGGTCTCGTTGGCGGTAATGGTGGTTTCGACCTGCGCGATACGGCCCACCAGCGCCGCCGTCTTGGGCGCCAGGCCGGTCTTGCGAAAGTAGCTGGCCAGGCGTTTTTTCAGGTTCTTGGCTTTGCCCACGTAGAGCAGGCGCGCATCGCTGTCAAACATGCGATACACCCCGGGACGCCCACTGCAGGTGGCGAGAAAGGCGCTTGGATCAAAGGCTTGAGTCATTTCAGAGGCTGGCATCGACCATGCCGTGACGCACCGCCAACAGGGTCAACTCGACGTCACTGCTGATCGAAAGCTTCTCGAAAATCCGATAGCGATAGGTGTTCACGGTCTTGGGTGACAGGCAGAGTTTGTCGGAGATGATCTGCACCTTCTGGCAGCCGACAATCATCAGGGCGATCTGGATCTCGCGCTCCGAAAGGGCATCGAACGGCGAATCGTTGCTCGGCTGGAATGACTTGATTGCCAATTGCTGGGCAATTTGCGGGCTGATGTAGCGCTGGCCGGCAAACACCAGGCGAATCGCCTGGACCATTTCGTTGAGGCCGGCGCCCTTGGTCAGGTAGCCTGCCGCGCCCGCTTGCAGTAGCCGCGTCGGGAACGGGTCTTCCTCGCACACGGTGACCGCCACGACCTTGATGTCCGGATGGCTGCGCAACAACTTGCGCGTGGCTTCCAGGCCGCCGATGCCGGGCATCTTGACGTCCATCAGCACCACATCGGGTTTCAGTTCGCGCGCCTTGAGCAGGGATTCCTCTCCCGACTCGGCCTGGCCGACTACTTGCAGGCCATCGATGTCAGCCAGCATTCGTGTAATACCTGTACGAACGAGATCATGGTCATCGACTACTAGCACCCTAATCAAGCAGACACCCCGCGATATGGTCTTGTTGGTTGCCCGCCACCTTAGCAAAAAGCATCCGGCAGACCTAGCAGAACCCAAGATTTAAAATGGTTTCAATAGATCTTGCAGCGCTTGTACTACGCGCCTTACAGACCTTTCAACGCGGACACTGGCGTTGCATTCGCAAGAAGCAATCATCCTGCCCGACAATCTGCAATCCCATGCGCAGGTAAAGGGCTTGCGCCGGGTTGTCGGTGAACACCGTCAGACGCAGGGCCGGACGCCGCTCCTGGCAGGCCAGGGCAAAAACCTGATCGATCGCCCAACTGCCGATGCCCCGCCCCCGCGCGGCCTCGACCACGTGCAACTCACGAATGTACAGGGCATTAGCGTCGCGACTCAGGCTGGTAAAGCCGAGCACCGCCGCGTCCTGGCAAATCAACCAGTTCTGCCGCCCGGCCCAGGCCACGTCGAACGCCTCGTCGAGCCACAACAGGTCATGGCGCACGTAATAACTGAGCATGCCGCGCCGGGCCAGTGCCCGGGCGAACGGCAAATCCTCGGTGGTGGCCAGACGCAGCGCCAATCCGGGCTCAGGCATGCTGCACCGGCACCACTTCACCGCGCCATAACGCCGCCTGGCGACGGGCGATCACCAGCGCATCGCCCTTCCCGGGAGCGGCGGCGAGCAGCCTGCCGTCCGCTGCCCAGATAGCACTGCGCCCCGCCGACTCCCAGCCGCCGGTCGCGCCACCATGGTTGGCCATCAGGACCAGCATCCCGTGTTCGCGCGCATAACCTTGCAGCAAGGCGCTGTCGGCGGCGTACCCTCCTGCGGTGATCAACACCCCGGCGGCATAGATGTTTGCCCCCACTTCAGCGGCCGCTGCCGCATGGCTGGCGCGGGAAAAGTCGGCACAGACCGCCAGCGCAATGGTGTCATCACCCACGATCAAGGGTGCGCCGCCCGCCCCCGGTGCGAACGCCACTTCTTCGCCGGGGTGCAGGTGCTGCTTGCTGTACACGGCCAACGAGCCGTCGGCCGCCAGCACCAGCGCGCCGATCAACACCGGGGAATCGTCAGACAGGCGAATCGGCATACCGACGACAGCCGTCACGCCTACTTCTCGCGCCAGGTCCCGCAAGGGTTGCAACAACGCCGCATCCGGGGCGATCGCCAATTGCGCCGCCAGGCCACGCTCATAACCGCTCAGGGAAAGCTCGGGAAACACCAGCACCTGCACTCCCTGCTTCGCCGCGGCCATGATGAAACGCTGGTGATGGGCAATATTGGCGTGGACATCGCCGGCAATCGAGATCGATTGAGCCGCTGCAACAGTCAGTGTGGTCATCCCAGCTTTCCTTGATGAGGGTTCGGAGGCAATCGCCGAGTCTGGCATAAAGCGCGTCACGACTTAAGCCATAGCGAGCAACCTTCACCCCGATAGCATTTTCTGATTGAAACTGCGTCCCGGCCTCTAGTAAGCTCGGGGCATTCAACGGAGACGTATCTGCATGTCGCATACCCCTTCCCAGCTTTGCACCCCTAGCGCCCTGCGCTCGGCTGCGGCTGCGCGGGCGAATGCCACCGGTGCTCCAGCAAACTTTTATTTTGGGTATTGGTTTAGCCACTGGCGCGCCTGATACCTACACGGCGGCCACTACTCAAGGGGTCGCCTGCCAGAGAATTCTCAACCCCCGGTCGGCTCCCCGACCGGGGGTTTTGTTTTTTCAAGGCCCTAACTTTTTAGCAACATCACTGACTTCAAGGAATTACCCCATGAACTACACCACTTATTACCGTCACGACAGTTTTACCGCCTGGCGATTTACCAGCCTCCGCTCGGGACAGCCTGCCGCCTCCGATCGGTCACCCACAGGTGGCAAGCGCACACACCCAGCCAACACGGCCAATTGTCGAACACCCCAGTAGGGCCGAGCGCGCGGGCACGAACCCGCCGCCAGCCCAGGAAGCCTGAATATGAACTCCCGCGTATCCGCTCTGCCGCTGTCCACCCACAACCCTGCCAATGAAGCACTGACCCAGCGTCTGCCCAGCTCATTGCAGCTCAAGCAACAATTGCCCCTGAGCCTCGCCCTGAGCCAACAGGTCGCCGCCCATCGCCAAGCCATCCGCGCCATCCTTGAAGGTGAAGACTCGCGTCTGCTGGTTGTCGTCGGCCCCTGCTCGATCCACGATCCGCAATCGGCCCTTGAATACGCCGGCAAACTCGCCCGACTCGCCCACGAAGTCAGCGCCGAGATGCTCCTGGTGATGCGTGCCTATGTCGAAAAACCGCGTACCACGGTGGGCTGGAAAGGCCTGGCCTACGACCCGCACCTGGACGGCAGTGACGACATGGTCGGCGGCCTGAACCTGTCCCGGGAATTGATGCGCGAGATGCTGCGCCTCGGCCTGCCGGTTGCCACCGAGTTGCTGCAACCGATGGCCGCCAGCTACTTCGATGACCTGCTCAGTTGGGTGGCTATCGGTGCACGTACCACCGAATCGCAGATCCACCGGGAAATGGCCAGCGGCCTGGGCATGCCGGTCGGCTTCAAGAACGGCACCGACGGCGGCGTGGGCGTCGCCACCGATGCCATGCGCTCGGCCGCCCACCCGCACCGCCACTTCGGCGTCGACAGCCAGGGCCATCCGGCGATCATCCAGACCCAGGGCAACCCGGACACCCACCTGGTGTTGCGCGGCGGCCATCGCGGCCCCAACTACGACCAGCACCACGTGGCCCGGATCGAGGACGACCTGCAGCGGCTGAACATCGCGTCGCGGATCATGGTCGATTGCAGCCATGCCAACAGCGGCAAGGATCCCCTGCGCCAGCCAGCGGTGTTCAACGACGTGCTGGAGCAACGCCTGAACGGCAATCGCGCACTGATCGGCATGATGCTAGAGAGCCACCTGTTCGAAGGGTGCCAGGCGCTGGGGCCGTCCCTGCGCTACGGGGTGTCGGTGACGGACGGTTGCCTGGGTTGGGAGGCGACTGAGCAGCTCCTGCGAGAGGCCAGCCGCAAGCTGCGCAATACCTGAAGCCCACAGGCTCTTGACTGAATACGCCGTTGCGCCGATTTGGCGCGCAACGGCAAGGTTCACCACCGACTCCTCCTGCCACTTCTATTCCGCCTTCAGCAACCGACAGCGGCTTTTTCGCACATCGCCCCGGTGTGGCCTGGATTAGAGTGAGAACGCGAAACAATTCCCGACCCCACGGAATACAGGCACGCTTATGCAACGGAATGCAAGCACCCAATACCCGATCATGCTGGTTCACGGCCTCTTCGGGTTCGACAGTATCGGCAATCTCGATCTCTTCCACGGCGTCAAACAGGCCTTGCGCAACGCCGGCGCCCACGTGTTCATCCCCTATCTCTCCGCCACCCACAGCAACGAACTGCGCGGCCAGCAATTACTGACACAGATCGAGCTGGTGCGGGCCGGAACCGGTGCCGCCAAGGTCAACCTGATCGGCCATAGCCAAGGCGCCCTCGCGGCGCGTTATGCGGCGGCGCTGGCACCCGGGCATGTGGCCTCGATTACTTCGGTCAGCGGGCCGAACCATGGCTCGGAACTGGCCGACCGCCTGCGCCAGGCGCTGACCCCCGGGCATCTGCCCGAGCAGGTCGCGGCGGCGGTCTCGACGCTGTTTGTCGAGTTCCTCAGATTTATCAGCGGCAGTCCGAAAATCCCGCAGAACGCCATCGCCGCCCTCAACGCCCTGACCACCGAGGGCGTCACCGCCTTCAATGGCAAATACCCACAAGGCTTGCCCGACACCTGGGGCGGCAACGGCGAAGAGCAGGTCAACGGCGTTCGCTATTACTCCTGGAGTGGCACTGTGCAGGGGCGCCTGCGGGATGAGGGCCCTAACGCCCTCGATCCGCTGCACCTGTTCTGCCGCAACTTTTCGCGCTTTTTCATCCGCGAGGCCGAGCAGAACGACGGCATGGTCGGGCGCTTCAGCTCGCACCTGGGCACGGTCCTGCGCTCAGACTACCCGCTGGATCACATGGACAGCATCAACCAGACCACTGGCCTGGTGCGCCTGGGCATCAATCCCGTGGCCCTGTACCTGGAGCACGCCGAGCGCCTGAAGCAGGCCGGCGTCTGAATCATGGGCGGTGCAATATTTTCGACCGGCGGCCCCTTGGCTCAGGATCAGGCAGCAGATTGACGAGAAATAGCCCTCTGAATCCGGTAGGCTCAGCACTTTATTGAACATTGAATGGAGATTCTTCCCATGGCCAAAGCCACTGCCCGTCACATCCTGGTTGCCAGCGAAGCCAAGTGCAACGAACTGAAAGCCCAGATCGAAGGCGGCGCTGATTTCGCCGAAGTTGCCAAAGCCAACTCCACCTGCCCGTCCAGCCGTCAAGGCGGCGACCTGGGCTCGTTCGGTCCTGGCCAGATGGTCAAGGAATTCGACACCGTGGTCTTCAGCGCCCCGGTCAACACCGTACAAGGCCCAGTCAAGACCCAGTTCGGTTACCACCTGCTGGAAGTGACCAGCCGTCAGGACTGATCCACAGCCGACTGCTTGAACAACGGCCCGCCTTCTGGTGGGCCGTTGTGTTTGTGCCGAACGTTTTTGGCTGGCCAGGCCTGCGCCGCTAGCGTACAAATCGAACCATCGATCACCCGGCTCTTAAGGCTGACAATGCGACTGGCTTTCTCCTCATTGATCTCCACGGTCCTGGCCTTGCTGCTGAGCGCGACCACCGTGAATGCAGCTCCCCAGCACGCCCTCACCGTCTACGGCGAACCGGCCAAGTACCCTGCCGATTTCAGCCATTTTGCCTATGCCAATCCACAAGCCCCCAAGGGCGGCAGCATGCGCCGTTCGGCCATTGAGATCGGGCGCTTTGACCACGTCTCGCCCTACATCGACAAAGGCATCGGCGTCAGCCAGCTCGATGGCATGGTGTATTCGCCCCTGGCCCAACGCTCGCTGGACGAGCCCTACACTGTCTACGGACTGGTGGCGGAAAAAATGGAGCGCGCCGAGGACGGTATGTGGCTGCGCTTCTACCTCAACCCCAAAGCCCGCTTTGCCGACGGCCGCGCCATCACCGCTGAGGACGTGCGCTACACCTTCGACCTGCTGATGACCCAGGGCAGCCTGCGCTATCGCACGCAGTTTGCCGACGTCAAAGGCGTCGAGGTCGAGTCGCCACGGACCATTCGCTTCGACTTCAAGAACAACCAGAATCGCACCCTGGCACTGGATATCGCGACCTTGCCGGTGTTCCCCGAACACTGGTGGAAAAGCCGCGACTTCGCCAATGGTGGCGGCTACGAAGCGCCCCTGGGCAGCGGCCCGTACCGAGTCAGCAAGATCGACTCCGGGCGCAGCATCACCTTCGAGCGCAACCCCGACTGGTGGGCCAAGGACCTGCCCGTCAGCCGCGGCCTGTACAATTTCGACCGCTTCAGCATCGAGTACTTTGGCGACACCGACGTGGCGCGCCAGGTCTTGCGCGGCGGCGCCTACGACTATAACCGCGAGTTCTCCGCCACCGGTTATTCCATCGGCTACGACGGTCCAGCCCTGAACGACGGCCGCCTGCAGAAAGCCCACCTGGCCAAGCAGGCTCCACAAACGTCCCAGGGTTTTGTGTTCAACCTGCAGAACCCGATGTTCAAGGACCGCCGCGTGCGCCAGGCCCTGGCCATGCTCTGGGATTTCGAGTGGAGCAACCGGCAGATGATGCGTGACCTGTACATCCGCCAGCAGAGCTTCTTCTCCAACACCGAGTTGGCCGCACGCCAACTGCCGGATGCCGACGAACTGGCGATTCTCGAACCACTGCGCGGACAGATTCCCGACGAGGTCTTCACGCAGGTCTTCGAAGCGCCGAAAACCGATGGCAGCGGGCTGATTCGCGACAAGCAACTGCAAGCCCTGGACCTGCTGGAACAGGCCGGCTGGAAACCCGACGGCGATCGGCTGGTGAATGCCCAGGGGGAACCGCTGGCGTTCACGTTCCTGATCAGCCAGAACGGCATGGATCGCCTGTTGTTGCCCTACAAACGCACCCTGGCGCAGATCGGCATTCACCTCAATATCCGCCTGATCGACTCCTCGCAGTACGTCAATCGCCTGATGAGCCGCGACTACGACATGATCGTCACCGGCTACCCGGTCAGCACCTCGCCGGGTGGTGAGCTGTTCAACTATTTCGGCTCGGCCGCGGCCAACGACCCCGGCGCCAACAACTACATGGCCTTGCAGAACCCCGCCGTCGACCGCCTGCTCGATGGCCTGGTCAAGGCCACCACCCAGGCCGACATGCTGCGCCATGCCCACGCCCTGGACCGGGTGCTGCAATGGAACTACTACTGGATTCCCAACTACTACCCGCCGGGCAGCTCCACGGTGTGGTGGAACCGCTTTGGCATGCCGGCGGTACCGGCCAGCAATGACGAAGCCATCGAGAGTTGGTGGCAAGTGAGCACCACGCCGCTGACCAATGAACAAATGGCCGCCGAACGCATCAAGCGTGGCCAGCCCGGAGGACCGCGCTGATGCTGGCCTATGTATTGCGCCGCTTGCTGCTGATCATCCCGACCCTGGTGATCATCCTGCTAGTCAATTTTGTGATCGTCCAGGCCGCGCCCGGCGGCCCGGTGGAACAGGCCATCGCGCATCTGCAGGGGATTGGCGGGGGTGGCAGCCTCGGTGCGTCTGGCGATGCCCTGAGCCATGGCTCGCGGGCCAGTCGCGGCCTCGATCCACAGCTGATCAAGGACATCGAGAAACAGTACGGTTTCGACAAGCCGGCCCATGAGCGCCTGTGGCTGATGCTCAAGAGCTACGCCCAACTGGACTTCGGCAAGAGCTTCTTTCGCGGGGCCACGGTCACCGAACTGATCCTGGAAAAAATGCCGGTGACCATTTCCCTCGGGCTCTGGGCGACCCTGATCACCTACCTGGTGTCGATTCCGCTGGGCATCCGCAAGGCCGTGCATCACGGCAGCCAGTTCGACATCTGGAGCAGCACCGCGATCATCATCGGCTACGCCATGCCGGCCTTTCTGTTTGCCATGTTCCTGATCGTGATTTTTGCCGGCGGCACCTCGCTCAACTGGTTCCCGGTGCGGGGACTGGTCTCGGAAAACTTCGAGCAGTTGTCGACCCTGGGTAAAATCGCCGACTACTTCTGGCACCTGGTGCTGCCTGTGACGGCGCTGGTGGTCGGCGGTTTCGCGACCCTGACCATCCTCACCAAAAACTCCTTCCTCAACGAAATCACCCGCCAGTACGTGGTCACCGCCCGCGCCAAGGGCCTGAGCGAGCGCCGGGTGCTGTACGGCCACGTGTTCCGCAACGCCATGCTGCTGGTGGTGTCGGGGATTCCCCAGGCGTTCATCAGTGTGTTCTTCGCCGGCTCGCTGCTGATCGAGGTGATCTTCTCCCTCGATGGCCTGGGGCGCATGAGCTATGAAGCTGCGGTATCCCGGGACTACCCGGTGGTGTTCGGCTCGTTGTTCATCTTCACCCTGTTCGGCCTGCTGATAAAACTGCTCGGAGACCTGTGCTACACCCTGGTCGACCCACGCATCGATTTTGCCGCGAGGAACGCCTGATGCTCAATCTGTCGCCCCTGGCGCGCCGACGCTTCGAGCGTTTCAAGAAAAACCGTCGTGGCTGGTGGTCGCTGTGGCTGTTCATCGGCCTGTTCCTGCTGACCCTGGGCGGTGAACTGATCGCCAACGACAAACCGCTGGTCCTCAGCTACCAGGACAGCCTGTACTTCCCGGCATTCAAGCGCTACACCGAGCAGGAATTCGGCGGTCAACTGCCGTTCCAGGCCGACTACCGCAGCGACTATGTGCAGAAACTGATCCACCAGGACGGCGGCTGGATGCTGTTCCCGCCGATCCCGTTCAGCGACGACACGCCCAACTACGACCTCAACCAGCCCGCTCCGAGCCCGCCATCCAAGGTCAACTGGCTGGGCACCGATGACCAGGCGCGGGATGTGCTGGCGCGGGTGATCTTCGGCGCCCGGGTGTCGATCCTGTTCGCCCTGGCGCTGACCGTCATCAGCGCGCTGATCGGCATCGCCGCCGGGGCGCTGCAGGGTTACTACGGTGGCTGGGTCGACCTGCTGGGCCAGCGCTTGCTGGAAGTCTGGTCGGGGCTGCCGGTGCTGTACCTGCTGATCATCCTGTCTGGCTTCGTCGAACCGAACTTCTGGTGGCTGCTGGGGATCATGGCGCTGTTTTCCTGGCTGGCCCTGGTGGACGTGGTGCGCGCCGAGTTCCTGCGCGGGCGCAACCTGGAGTACGTCAAGGCCGCCCGGGCCCTGGGCCTGAACGACCGCAAGGTGATCGTGCGGCACATCCTGCCCAACGCCATGAACGCGACCCTGAGTTACCTGCCGTTCATCCTCACCGGAGCCATCTCGACCCTGACCGCCCTGGACTTCCTCGGTTTTGGCATGCCGGCCGGCAGTGCATCGCTGGGCGAACTGATCGGCCAGGGCAAACAGAACCTGCAAGCGCCGTGGCTCGGGCTGACGGCGTTTTTCACCCTGGCACTGATTCTGTCTCTGCTGGTATTTATCGGCGAAGCCTTGCGCGACGCGTTTGATCCACGATCTTGATCCACGATCTTGATCCACGATCTTGATCCACGATGCTGAAACGGACTATTGCCATGAGTGACAACCTGATCGAAATCCGTGACCTCAACGTGGCCTTCAACGGCCAGGTGGCAGTGCGCGACCTGTGCCTGGACATCCGTGCCGGCGAGTGCCTGGCGCTGGTCGGTGAATCCGGTTCGGGCAAGTCGGTGACCGCCCACTCGATCCTGCAACTGCTGCCCGAGTGTGGCACCCAGTCCTCGGGCAGCATTCGCTACCGTGGCCAACAATTGCTCGGCGCCGAGGCCGGCACCTTGCGCAGCCTGCGCGGCAATCGGATCGCGATGATCTTCCAGGAGCCGATGACCTCCCTCAATCCCCTGCACAGCATCGAGAAGCAGATCGGCGAAACCCTGCTGGTGCACAAGGGCCTGGGCGGCAAGGCGGCGCAACGGCGGATCCTCGAATTACTCGACCTGGTGGGCATCGCCAAACCCAAGGAACGCCTCAAGGCCTACCCGCACCAGCTCTCCGGCGGCCAGCGGCAACGGGTGATGATCGCCATGGCGCTGGCCTGCGAGCCGGAATTGCTGATCGCCGACGAGCCCACCACCGCGCTGGACGTAACGGTGCAGCGCAAGATCCTGCTGTTGCTCAAGTCGCTGCAGCAGCGCCTGGGCATGTCGCTGCTGCTGATCAGCCATGACCTCAACCTGGTGCGCAGCATCGCCCAGCGCGTCTGCGTGATGCGCGGCGGCGAGATCGTCGAACAGGCCGCCTGTGAAACCCTGTTCACCGCACCCCAGCACCCTTACAGTTGCGTGCTGCTCAACGCCGAGCCGGAAGGTGAAGCGCTGCCCCGGGATGAACGCGAGGCGGTGCTGGAAGTTGCCGACCTGAACGTGCGTTTCCCCCTCGGCGGCGGGCTGTTCCAGCGCAAAACCTGGCTGCATGCCGTGGACGGTATCAGCCTGAGCATTCAACGGGGCAAGACCCTGGGCATCGTCGGCGAATCCGGCTCAGGCAAGTCGACTCTCGGCCAGGCGATCCTGCGCCTGCTCGACTCCGAGGGCAGCATCCGCTTCCAGGGCGAGGCACTGGACGGCCTCAACCAGAAGCAACTGCGGCCCTGGCGCAAACAGATGCAGGTGGTGTTCCAGGACCCCTTCGGCAGCCTCAGCCCGCGGATGTCGGTGGCGCAGATCATCAGCGAAGGCCTGGAGGTCCACAGCCAATGCACCGCCCAAGAGTGTGAAGCCCAGGTGATCCAGGTACTCAAGGAAGTCGGCCTGGACCCGCAGAGCCGCCATCGTTACCCCCATGAGTTTTCCGGTGGCCAGCGCCAACGCATCGCCATCGCTCGCGCCCTGGTGCTCAAGCCGGCGCTGATCCTGCTCGACGAACCGACCTCGGCGCTGGACCGCACCGTGCAAAAACAGGTGGTCGCCCTGCTCCGCCAACTCCAGGAAAAGCATGGCCTGACCTACCTGTTCATCAGCCACGACCTGTCGGTGGTCCGCGCCCTGGCCCACGACATGATCGTGATCAAGGACGGCAAGGTGGTTGAACGCGGCGCCAGTCATGATGTGTTCGATGCGCCGCAGCATCCCTATACCAAGGAGCTATTGGCTGCGGCGCATCCGGGGTGGTCATGATTGCGCGTCTGCGGGCGGACCGTATTGCCCCCATCGCGAGCAAGCTCGCTCCCACATTGGATCTGTGGTGTTCACACAAACAGCGAAAACAGCACATTCCTGTGGGAGCGAGTTTGCTCGCGATGAGGCCACCACACCCCACACACCTCTCGGAAATGAACCGATGAACACCGGCGAAAACCTCAAGGACTACCAACGCGTACGCTCGCTGGCGATCCGCTCACTGTTCGAGATCATCGAGCAATCCAGCGAAGGCACGGTGATAGTCGACCGCGACGCCAACATCGTCTGGATGAACGAGCGCTATGCCCGGCGCTTTGGCCTGGAATCGGCCGCCGTGGCCATCGGCAAGGCCTGCGAAAGCGTGATCCCCGGCAGTTTGCTGCGTGAGGTGGTGCGCAGCGGCCGGCCGATCCTGCTGGACATGCAGGACACCTCCAAGGAACCACTGGTGGTGATGCGCCTGCCGATCCACGACGATGCCGGGACCGTGATCGGTGCCATCGGCTTTGCCCTGTTCGATGAGCTGCGCAGCCTGTCGCCGATGCTCAAGCGCTACCTGAGCATGCAGGAAGAATTGGCCTCCACCCGCTCCTTGCTGCGGGCCCGCCAGGCCAAGTACACCTTTGCCCATTTCATCGGCACCAGCGCCGCCAGCCTGGAGGTCAAGCGCCGTGCCCGACGCAGCGCCAGCACCGACTCGCCGGTGTTGCTGCTGGGGGAAACCGGTACCGGCAAGGAACTGCTGGCCCAGGCAATTCACAGCGCCTCGCCCCGGGCACATAAAGCTTTTGTCAGCATCAACAGCGCGGCGATTCCCGAAGCGCTGCTGGAAGCCGAGTTTTTCGGCACGGCCCCGGGCGCCTTCACCGGCGCCGATCGCAAGGGACGCGCCGGCAAGCTGCAAATCGCCCAGGGCGGCACGCTGTTTCTCGATGAGATCGGCGACATGCCCCTGCCCCTGCAAAGCAAATTGCTGCGGGTGCTGCAGGAGAAGGAATTCGAGCCGGTGGGCTCCAATGAAATGATCCAGAGTGACGTGCGAGTGATCGCCGCGACCTCCACCGACCTTGAAGCGGCGATCAAACGCGGCGAGTTTCGCGCCGACCTGTATTACCGCCTCAACGTCCTGCCGATCCAGGTGCCGCCCCTGCGCGAGCGCCTCGACGACCTGCCCGCCTTGAGCGAAGCGATTCTCGAAGAACTGCGCAGCCAGCACGAACTCGACCAACCGGCCCTGGAATTGCTGGGCCAACACGCCTGGCCGGGCAACATCCGCGAACTGCGCAACGTGCTGGAGCGCGCGGCACTGCTCAGCGACGACCTGATCCTCGACGCCAGCGAAATTCGCGCGGCAATCGGCAGCCTGGTGCCCGTGCAACGCGCGGCAGCCGTGCTGATCGAGCCCCAACTGAACGAAACCTTCAGCGCCGCCCGCGAACGTTTCGACCGGCAGTTGATCCAGAACACCCTGGCCCAATGCGCGGGCAAGGTGCCGCAAGCTGCGGTTCGGCTGGGGCTGGGGCGGTCGACCTTGTACAAGAAGATGGTGGCGCTGGGAATTGTCGAGTCTCCCTATTGAGACTTTAGTCTTTACAGAGAGACAAGTACTGCGCTATCACGAGTAAGCCCTGCCCCTACAGGCGTTTACCCTCCCCTGTAGGAGCGAGGCTTGCCCGCGATGACGTTATCCCCGTCGACAAATATCTCAATACTGAGACAAATTATTAAAAAATATTACCAGCAAAGAAAATAAATCTTATAAATCAACAACTTAAAGACCTGGCACAAAACCCGCTATAGCCCCTCCCACACCTGCTTTACCCCCTAAAAAAATAACAATCGAAGGAGACACACCATGAGTGTGATCATTGCCTTGGCAGCCCTCGCGCTGCTGATGCTCGCAGCCTACCGTGGCTATAGCGTTATCCTCTTTGCCCCGATTGCCGCCCTTGGCGCCGTCCTGCTGACCGACCCCTCCGCCGTTGCGCCCGCCTTTACCGGGGTGTTCATGGAGAAAATGGTCGGCTTCATCAAACTGTATTTCCCGGTCTTCCTGCTCGGTGCAGTGTTCGGCAAGCTGATCGAGCTGTCGGGTTTCTCGCGCTCGATCGTGGCCGCCGCCATCCGCCTGTTGGGCACCCGCCAGGCGATGCTGGTGATCGTGCTGGTCTGCGCCTTGCTCACCTACGGCGGCGTCTCGCTGTTCGTCGTGGTGTTCGCGGTGTACCCCTTCGCGGCCGAGATGTTCAAGCAGAGCAACATTCCCAAGCGGCTGATCCCGGCCACCATCGCCCTCGGCGCTTTCTCGTTCACCATGGATGCCCTGCCGGGCACCCCGCAAATCCAGAACATCATCCCCAGTACCTTCTTCAACACCACCGCCTGGGCTGCGCCGTGGCTGGGAGTAATTGGCACGATTTTCGTGTTCTGCGCCGGCATGCTGTTTCTCCAGCGCCAGCGCAACAAGGCCCAGCGCAGCGGTGAAGGTTATGGCAGCGTGCTGCGCAACGAACCGGAAACCGCCGAGGATATCAAGCTGCCCAACCCCTGGCTGGCCCTGTCGCCGCTGCTGGCGGTGGGCATCATGAACCTGCTGTTCACCCACTGGATTCCCCAGTGGTACGGCAAGACCCACAGCCTCAGCCTGCCCGGCATGACCGCGCCAGTGACCACCGAAATCGCCAAGCTCACCGCCATCTGGGCCGTGCAGGCGGCCTTGCTGGTAGGCATCCTGATGGTGCTGGTGTTCGGCTTCCAGGCGATTCGCAGCAAGCTCGCCGAAGGCAGCAAGAGTGCGGTCAGCGGCGCCCTGCTGGCGGCCATGAACACCGCCTCGGAATACGGCTTCGGTGCGGTCATCGCCTCCCTGCCGGGCTTCCTGGTGCTGGCCGACTGGCTCAAAAGCATCCCCAACCCGCTGGTCAATGAAGCAATTACCGTGACCCTGCTGGCCGGCATCACCGGTTCCGCCTCGGGCGGCATGAGCATCGCGCTGGCCGCCATGGCCAACGACTTCATCGCTGCCGCCCACGCCGCCAACATCCCCCTGGAAGTGCTGCACCGGGTGGCGGCCATGGCCAGTGGCGGCATGGACACCCTGCCCCACAACGGCGCGGTGATTACCCTGCTGGCGGTCACGGGCCTGACCCACCGCGAAGCCTACAAAGACATTTTCTGTATTACGCTGATCAAGACCCTGGCGGTCTTCGTCGTTATCGCTACCTTCTACGCCACCGGCATTGTGTGAGGCATTCATGACATTTCTATCGGGCAAGACCGCACTGGTCACCGGCTCCACCAGCGGCATCGGCCTGGGCATCGCGCTGAGCCTGGCCAAGGCCGGCGCCAACCTGGTCCTCAATGGTTTTGGCGACGCCTCCCAGGTCATCGCCGACGTCGGGCAATTCGGCGGCAAGGTCGGCCATCACCCGGCCGACGTCAGCGATCCGGCGCAAATCGCCGAGATGCTCGCCTACGCCGAGCGCGAGTTCGGTGGCATCGACATCCTGGTCAACAACGCCGGGATCCAGCATGTGTCCGCCGTGGAGGACTTCCCCGTGGAGCGCTGGGATTCGATCATCGCGATCAACCTGTCCTCGGTGTTCCACAGCACCCGCCTGAGCCTGCCGGGCATGCGCGCCAAAGGCTGGGGACGGATCATCAATATCGCCTCGGTGCATGGCCAGGTCGGGTCAGTGGGCAAGGCCGCGTACGTCGCCGCCAAGCATGGGGTGATCGGCCTGACCAAGGTGGTCGGCCTGGAAACCGCCACCAGCAACATCACCTGCAACGCCATCTGCCCTGGCTGGGTGCTGACACCGCTGGTGCAGAAGCAGATCGATGACCGCGCCGCCGCCGGTGTCGAGCCGCAGCAAGCGCAGCATGACCTGCTGGCCGAGAAACAACCGTCGCTGGAATTTGTCACCCCGCCGCAACTGGGCGAACTGGTGCTGTTCCTCTGCAGCGACGCCGGCAGCCAGGTGCGTGGCGCGGCGTGGAATATCGATGGCGGGTGGCTGGCGCAGTAACCCACGCACAGCGCCACCTGCCCCCCTAAAAATAAGAGGCAAGTCATGTCCGAAATCCTTTGGCAACCCAGCCCCGAACGCATCGCCCAGACCCGCATGGAAGCCTTCCGGCGCCTGTGCAACCAGCGCCACACCCTGGCAATCGCCGACTACCCGGCCCTGCACCAGTGGAGCATCGACCAGCGCGAAGACTTCTGGCAGGCCATCGTCGACTACTTCGGCATCACCTTCCACCAGCCCCCCGAAACGGTGTTGTGTGAAGGCCGGCAGATGCCCAGCGCCGAGTGGTTTCCCGGGGCCACCCTGAATTTTGCCGAACACCTGTTGCGCCGGCGCGACGAGGCGGTGGCGGTGATCGCCATCGGCGAAGATGGCCGGCGCGAACAGCTGAGTTTTGCCGAGCTGGCCAGCCACGTGGCCGGCCTGCAGAAGAGCCTGCAAGCGGCCGGCGTCGGCCTTGGCGACCGGGTCGCGGCGTGCATGCCCAACACCTGGCAAACCCTGGTCGGCATGCTTGCCACCACCAGCCTGGGGGCGGTCTGGTCCTGTTCTTCGCCGGACTTCGGCACCCAGGGGGTGATCGACCGGTTCGGCCAGATCGAACCCAAGGTGCTGATTACCTGTGCCGGTTATCACTATTCTGGCAAGACCATCGACCAAACCCCCAAGCTCAACGAAATACTCCAGCGCCTGCCGTCCCTGGAACACCTGATCATCGTGCCGTACGCCCGTCCCCAGGCGCGTACCGAGGACTATCTGAGCCAGGCCAGCGTCAGCCTGTGGCAGGACTTCTATCGGCCCGGCGGCGAGCCTGAATTTGTCGCCGTGCCCTTCGCCCATCCGCTGTACATCCTCTATTCCAGTGGCACCACCGGCGTGCCCAAATGCATCATCCACAGCACCGGTGGCGTGCTTCTGCAACACGTCAAGGAACACGGCCTGCATGTCGACCTCGGGGCCGCCGACCGGTTGTTCTACTACACCACCTGCGGCTGGATGATGTGGAACTGGCTGGTCTCGGCACTCGCCGTGGGCAGCAGTATCGTGTTGTACGACGGCTCGCCCTTCCACCCTGGACCGCAACGCTTGCTCGACCTGATCGAGCACGAGCGCATCACCGTCTTCGGCACCAGCCCCAAATACCTGGCCACCCTGGAAAGCCACGGCCTGCAGCCGCGCTTGAGCCACGACCTGAGCAGCCTCAAGACCCTGCTCTCGACCGGCTCGGCGCTGTCGCCCCACAGCTACGACTACGTTTACCGGCAGATCAAGCCTGACCTGTGCCTGGCCTCGATGTCCGGCGGCACCGACATCATCTCCTGCTTTGTCGCCGGCAACCCGTGGCTACCGGTGCGCCGCAGCGAAATGCAGGGCAAGGGCCTGGGCATGGCCATCGAAGTGTGGAACGACGCCGGCCAACGGGTGATTGGCGAGAAAGGCGAACTGGTCTGCACCCGGCACTTTCCGGCCATGCCCATTGGCCTGTGGAATGACCCGTTGCAGGAAAAACTCCACGACTCCTACTTCAGCCAGTTCCCCGGCGTCTGGGCCCAGGGCGACTACGCCGAAGAACTGCCCCATGGTAGCTGGATGATCCATGGCCGCTCCGACGCCGTGCTCAACCCCGGCGGCGTGCGCATCGGTACCGCGGAAATCTACCGCCAGGTGGAAAAGGTCCCGCAGGTGCAGGATTGCGTCGCCATCGGCCAACAGTGGCAGGACGACGTGCGCGTGGTGCTGTTCGTGCGCCTGGCCGACGGCGTGGTACTGGACGAGGCCCTGGAGCAGCAGATTCGCCAGGTGATCCGCACCAACACCACGCCCCGTCATGTGCCGGCAAAAATCCTCGTGGTCAGCGACATCCCGCGCACCATCAGCGGTAAGGTGGTCGAGCTGGCGGTACGCAATGTGGTGCACGGCCGGCCGGTGAAAAACACCGACGCCCTGGCCAATCCAGAGGCGCTGGAGCAATTTCGCCAACGCCCGGAACTGCAGGAGTAGCGCTGGTCGCAATGAAATCGGGCAGCGACGAGACTTTTTCGGCAGCCAGGCGTCTACATCCTCGACATGCCCGATGACAGGACGCAGGAATCCGCGATGAATCACTCCCCCAACGGCGGCGACGCCCAGGCCCTGATTGCCCGCCTCGACTGGACACAAAGCCCGCTGGGGGCTGCCAGCCAGTGGCCACAGAGCCTGCGCACCGCGGTGGACATCGTGATTCACTCGCCAATGCCCATGCTCCTGCTCTGGGGCCCGCAACTGGCGCAGATCTACAACGACGGCTTCGCCCTGCTGGCCGGTAACAAACACCCCGAGGCGTTCGGCCAGCCAACGCACCTGACGTGGCCGGAGCTCGAGGATTTCACCACCCCGATCTACCACGCGGTACTGCAGGGCCAGGTACGCTCCTACAGCGAGCAACGGTTCAGCCTGCAACGCGAAGGCCAGGAACAGGAATTCTGGCTGGACCTGACCTACAGCCCGATACGCGACGAACATGGGCAGGTGGCCGGGATCCTGGTCACCGCCATCGAAACCAACGAACGCCGGCGCATCGCCCTGGAGCTCAAGCAACGCTCGGACGCCAGCCTCAAGGCCCAGCAAGACAGCGAGCAGCGCCTGCAACTGGCCCTCGCCGCCACCGAGTCGGTCGGCACCTGGGACTGGGATATCGGCAGCGACCGTTTTCTCGCCGATGCCCATTTCGCCCAGTTGCACGGCGTCGACCCGAGCCGCGCCAGCCAGTTGCCCATCAGCGAGTACCTGCACGGCGTACACCCGGAAGACCGGGCCATGGTCACGCGCAGCATCAAGCACTGCATCAGCCACGCCGGCGAATACGCCGAGGAATACCGTCTGCTGCAGGCCAATGGCGAGGTGCGCTGGGTGTTTGCCCGGGGCCGCTGCTACAAGGATCACCACGGCCGGCCGATCCGCTTTCTCGGCGCCGCCCTCGACCTGACCGAGCGCAAGCACACCGAACAGGCGCTGCGCCAAAGCCAGACCGAACTGCAACTGATCATCAACGCGATGCCGGTGCTGATCGGCTATGTCGACCACGAGCAACGCTTTCGCCTGAACAACAGCGCCTACCTCGACTGGTACGGCATGACCCCGCAGGAGTTGTACGGCAAATCCATCCTCGAGATTCTCGGCGCGGACATGTATGCCACGCGGCTGGAGCATATCCAGGCGGCGCTGGCCGGCAAGGCCTGCAGCTTCGAGGCCTACTCCCCGCACCGCGACGGTCGCCCGCGGTACGCGCTGATGAAGTACCTGCCGCGCTTCGGCCCGGATGGCTCGGTGAATGGTTTCTACATTTTCGTGATCGACGAAACCGAGCGCAAACAGACCGAGGAAGCCCTGCGCAACCTCAATGAAACCCTGGAGGAACGGGTAGCCGCGCGCACCCAGGCGCTGGCCGAGGTCAACCAGCGCCTGCAGAACGAAATGTTCGAGCGCGAACGGGCCGAGGATGCCTTGCGCCATGCGCAGAAAATGGAAGCGGTGGGACAGCTCACCGGTGGCATCGCCCATGACTTCAACAATATGCTGACCGGCATCATCGGCAGCCTGGACCTGATCCAGCGCTACATCGACGATGGCCGTACCGAGGACATCGGGCGCTTCGCCGAGGCGGCCGTGGCCTCGGCCAATCGTGCCGCCGCCCTGACCCACCGCCTGCTGGCCTTCTCCCGCCGGCAATCGCTGGATCGCCAACCGCTGGACCCCAACAGCCTGGTGCGCTCGCTCGAAGAGTTGATCCGCCGGACCAAGGGTGAACAGATCGAATTGAAGTTCGATCTGGCCCCCGGCGTGTGGCCGGTCAATACCGACGCCGGGCAGTTGGAAAATGCCCTGCTCAACCTGGTGATCAACGCCCGCGATGCCATGCCCGACGGCGGTGAATTACTGATTGAAACCGCCAATAGCTACCTCGACGGCAGCGACATCAGCACCCTGGAACCGGTCAAGGCGGGCGACTACGTAATGCTCGGCGTGCGCGACAATGGCTCAGGCATGAGTCCACGCGTCCTGGCCAAGGCCTTCGACCCCTTTTTCACCACCAAGCCCATTGGCCAGGGCACCGGCCTGGGCTTGTCGATGATCTACGGTTTTGCCCAGCAATCCGGCGGCCACGCCACCCTCAGCAGCGAACCCGGCGAGGGCACCTGCGTGCGCTTGTACCTGCCGCGCCTGCACAGCCCGGCGCTGGCGGCGGTGCCCACGCCGAACCTGGGCGGCGCCTTCGCGGTCGCCGGTGAGTCGGTGGTGCTGGTGGAGGACGATCCGGCGGTGCGCCTGCTGGTGCTCAACGTGCTCACGGAACTGGGCTACAACACCCAGGCCGCCGAAGATGCCCACAGCGCGTTGCCCTTGCTGGAATCGGAGTTGCGCATCGATCTGCTGGTGACCGACGTCGGCCTGCCCGGGATGAATGGCCGGCAACTGGCGGAGATCGCCCGCCAGCATCGCCCCGAGCTGAAAGTGCTGTTCATGACCGGTTATGCGCAACAGGCCGCCGAACGCCAGGACTTCCTCGACGAGGGCATGGACCTGCTGGCCAAGCCGTTTACCATCGAGCAACTGGCCGGCAAGATTCGCCAGATGATCCGCCCCGCAGGCGGATATCAGGCATAATCGCGCCCCGCCGCCACCACCGTTCCAGGGTAACTGTCCGAATGAAAGCTCAAGCCCGCCATATTCTGGTGAAAACCGCCGATGAGGCCGAACAGCTCAAGCAACGCATCGCCAAGGGCGAGGCGTTCGATGTGCTGGCCAAGAAATACTCTACCTGCCCGTCCGGCAAGCGCGGCGGCGACCTCGGCGAAGTACGGCCCGGGCAAATGGTCGGCGCCATCGATGCGGTGATTTTCAAAAAGCCATTGCGCGTGGTCCACGGGCCGATCAAGAGCAAGTTCGGCTATCACCTGGTGCAGGTGTTCTACCGCGACTGAGCCCGGCTTCAGACCCTGGGAATCAACGCCCCCGGGACCTGGATCACTCGACTGGCCAAGCGGTGACCGGCCTCTGCCGCCTGCGCCGGAGTGCCGCCACCCAGCCGGCTGGCCAGGTACGCCGCACTGAATGAATCACCGGCGGCCGTGGTGTCCAGCACCTGGTCGACGCGCTGCGCTGCCACTTCGAAATGCTCGCCGTTACAGCGAATCAGGCACGACTCGGCGCCCCGCTTGAGCACCACCTGCGGCGTACCGATCTGTTGGTACGCGGCAAACACCGCCTCAGCCCCGGAAAAGTGGAACAGCGCCTGCTCGTCCTCCAGGGTCAGCAGCGCCAGGTCGACATAGGGCAGCACCTCGCGATACGCCGTCCGCGCCTGTTCGACACTGCTCCACAGGCGTGGACGGTAGTTGTTGTCGAAGACGATCTGCGCTGCGCGCTGACGCGCCTCGACCAGGGTTTCGATGAGCTTCTTGCGCCCCTCCTCACCCAGCACGGCCAGGGTGATGCCACTGAAATACAGCACATCATAGTCGGGCAACGCGGCCAGGATCGGCGTCGCTGCCGCGGTGGTGAAGCAGTCGCGCACCGCCGCTTCATTGCGCCAATAGAGGAATCGGCGCTCCCCCGCCGCGTCGGTCTGGATGCAATACAAACCCGGCAAGCGCCCCGGCAGGCGCTGGACCATGCCCAGGCCAATGCCCTCGTCCACCCAACTCTGGCACATGGCGTCGCTGAAGCTGTCATCGCCCAGCGCCGTGACGTAATCGACCCGGGCCCGCTCGCCCAGTTCGCGCGACAGGTAGACCGCGGTGTTCAAGGTGTCACCGCCGAAGCTCTGCTGCAGGCTGCCGTCGGCGCGCTGTTGCAACTCGATCATGCACTCGCCGATCAGGGCGATGCGTGGTGGATTGGGGCCGCTGAAGGTTTTCATTATCCTGGGGAATCCTGAGCTTTTGGTGTGGGCTTGCCCGCGAAGGCAGCAACTCGTTTGCGGGTCTAGAAACAGGTTTGCATGCTTTCAATCACCCGCAACTGCTCATCCACCAACAACCCAGTGCGCCATTTATCGAACGTCAGGCACGGGTGCGAAGTGCCGAACGAAATGATGTCGCCGACCCGCAATTCAATGCCCGGAGCCACCGTCATGAAGGCGTGCTGGTCCATCACCGCCGTAACCTTGCACGCCGCCACGTCATCACCCACCGCCGGTATCACACCGGCTGGGTAGCGGCGCAACGGCACCGGCAAGCCGGCGTCATAGGCCACGTCGCGCTTGCCCAGGGCAATCACCGCGAAGCCCGGTTCCGGTAACGACTGCACATGGGCCCAGACTTCCAGTGCCGGGCGCAGACCTTCGTGCAGGTCGCTACGGCGATCCAGCACGCAGCATTGCGCCTCTTTGTAGATGCCATGGTCGTGAGCCACATAACTGCCTGGGCGCAACACACTGAGGAAACGCCCCGCCGCGTTCTGCGCCGCGAAGGATTCGGCGATCAGGTCGTACCAGGCCGACCCCGATGCCGTGACGATCGGTCGCTCGATGGCGAACGCCCCGCTGTCTTGCAACTGCACGGCCAGGCGCACCAGGGAGGCGGCGAACTGACGAATGCCACTGACCGCCTGCTCACCGTGGATCACCCCTTCGTAACCTTCAATGCCGGTCAAGGCCAGGCCCGGGTGGGCCTCGATTGCCGCCGCCAGCGCCAGCACTTCGGCTTCGCTGCGGCAACCACAACGGCCGCCGACCACGCCGTACTCGATCATTACGTTCAAGCGCTGGCCACGTGCGGCAAAAAAACCGCCGAGGTCGGCGACGTTGTCCGGGTGGTCGACCATGCAGTGGAAATCAAAGTCCGGGTCGGCCAATAGCTCGGCAATCAGCGCCATGTTCGGTGCGCCGACCAACTGGTTGGCCATCAACACCCGACGCACGCCGTGGGCGTAGGCGGCTCGGGTCTGCACGGCGGTGGCCAGGGTAATGCCCCAGGCACCGGCCGCCAGTTGGCGACGGAACAGGGCCGGGGTCATGCTGGTCTTGCCGTGGGGCGCCAGTTGCGCGCCGCTGGCAGTAACGAACTGCTGCATCCAGGTGATGTTGTGCTCAAGCGCTGCGCGGTGCAGCACCAGCGCCGGCAGGCTGACGTCGCGCACCAGGTGCGCACCCACCGGCGCAGCGCCTTTTTCCACGGCAGCGATATTCAACGTAGAAGACATGCTTTCACTCCTTGCACGGCCGGCAGCGGCCAGGGTTATTCGTTGAGGCGCCGGGCCATGCGGTTGGCGCTGTCGATCAGCACCCGACGGTAGGCGTCGTAGTTGTTAATGGCGTCGGCCCTTGGGGCGACGATGCACAAGGTGGCAATGGCCACCCCATCCGGGTCTTTTACCGGGGCGGCAAAACAATGGGTGAAGGTGTCGGCCACGCTGTCGAAAGAGAAGAACCCATCGACCCCGGCCTGGCGAATCTGCGCCAGGAAAAGCGCCAACGGCAATGGCTGGCCGTCAGGCAGGATGAAGTCCTCGGCGGCAATCAGCTCGACAATCTGCTGGTCGCTCAGGTGCGCCAGCAGCAGGCGCCCGGACGCGGTCCAGGGGATCGGCGCGTTCTCGCCGATGTCCGAGGAAATACGAAAATGCCGCTGGCCTTCCTGCATCAGCGCCACCGTGTATTTGCGCCCGTTGAGCAGGCACATCTGCGCGGTTTCGCCGGTCTGGCTGACAATCTCCTGCAGGGCCTGCCTGGCCTCGCGGGTGAGGTCGAAATGACGCAAGTGCGCCTGCCCCAGGAAGTACAGCTGGCGGCCCAGGTACACATGCCCGTCCTTGCCCACCGGCTGCAGGATCCGCCGTTCCAGCAGGGCCGCCACCAGCTCATAGACCGTGGACTTCGGGCTGCCGATGCCGTTGGCGATATCGTTGGGACGCAGCGGCTCGCCGATTTCCTTGAGGAAGTCGAGAATATCGAACGCCCGGTCCAACCCGCGGGCCCGACGCTTGATAGTGTCGTCACTCATGGTTGCGGCCTCCCCGGGCTTCAGGCTTTTTTCTTGTACGCGACGCAATCGATCTCGACCTTGCAGTCGACCATCATGTTCGCTTGCACACAGGCCCGGGCCGGCGCGTGTTCCGGGCTGAAGTACTCGGAGAAGACCTTGTTGAAGCTCCAGAAATCCCGCGGGTCCGCCAGCCAGACACCAGTGCGCACCACGTCCTCGAGGCCATACCCGGCTTCTTCGAGGATCGCCACCAGGTTGCGCAGGGTCTGGTGAGTCTGCTCGACAATCCCGCCGACAATGATTTCGCCATCCACCGCCGGCACCTGCCCGGACACATGTAGCCAGCCGTCGGCTTCAACGGCGCGGGCGAAAGGACGCGGCTGACCGCCACCGGCGGTACTGCCGGTGCCATAACGAGTGATGCTCATGGTGGATCTCCTGCTTGAGAAACAATTTACTTTTCCGCTATAGCGGAATTGAATATGTAATAGCGGAATACATGGCCAAAAGTGTGCCACAGCCCGCCGGAAAAATCCCAACGTATTTGTTCACCCAGTGCGATCAACGCGGCACCACCAACCCGGTGGGCTATTGGACAACACCGCGTTGGCCTGCTTTTATTCAAGCTTCAGCCGACATCCGTGTGCGTCCGGGTATTCCAGGGAAAACAAGGCAAGTGATGTTCAAGACCATTGAAGATGAAGTGCTGAAAAAAGCTGCCCCGGCAGCCTTGCAACGGGAATTTGCGCAGTATCACTTCGAGCGGCAACGGCGTTTCTGCCTGTTGATCTACATCGCCAGCATCGTGATCTGGCTGGTCTTCGACCTGATCGTCAGCTTCCTGGGTGGGCAGCGTTTTACCTACCTCTCGCCAGTGTTCCTGGGGGCACTCTCGATCATCGCGATCATTCTGGGGTTCACCCACAAGGCCCGGCACTTTCACCGACTCAATGTATTGTTCGTGCTGGTCATGACCCTGGGCGTGCGCATGGTCACCCACGGTTTGCCCGTGAGCTTGCAGCCAGCCTGGCTGATGCTGGGCGCCTCCAGCATCCTCTACAGCGCTTCGGTACTGCCACTGAGCCGCGGCTCGTTCTACTGTTCACTGATAATCATCTGGCTGGTGCTCAACCCCTTCTACGGCACCGATATAGAACTGCTGGGCCTCAAGGGTGCGATGGCGGCCTGCTACTCGGTGTTCCTCAGCGCGATGACCCTCTACAGCTTTATCAAACTGCGCCAGGCCAGGCTCTATGCCTACATCATGACGAAGCTGCTGCTGGACCAGGCCTACCTCGACACGCTGACCGAAATCCCCAACCGCCGCTCGTTCATGACCACCGCCACCAAACAACTGCAAGCGCGCCCGCGCAAGCGTGCCCATTATCTGGCGATGATCGATATCGACAATTTCAAGAAGGTCAACGATACCTACGGCCACGACATTGGCGATCTGGTGCTCAAGCGCATCGCAGCCGCTATCAAGGCGGTCATGGCCGATTACGAATATGCGCGCCTGGGGGGCGAGGAATTTGCGGTCTACCTGTCCGAGGTCAGCCACGACGACGTCGAGCACCTCGCCGCACGCCTGTGCCGGGAAGTGCGCGAAGACCCGAGCGAATACCCGGTGACCGTCAGCATCGGCCTGACCCGAGTGGCCGACAGCGACTCGTTGAACCAGGCACTGAGAAAAGCCGACGAAGCACTGTACCTGGCCAAACACAGCGGCAAGGACCGTTATACCTTTGCGGCGTGAAGTCACGAGCGTGTTCACGATGCCAGTCAAGAAACCTGTGGGAGCCGACGGAGATCGTCATCGCGGGCAAGCCCGCTCCCACGGGGGAAATTCGTACACCAGGAATAAGCAGGTCGGCCGATAGGCCGCCTCGCCCGCTTTTATCACTCAGGCCGACTGCCAGGTCGCCGTGCTTTTGCTCCTGGTCTTGATCCGCCTGCCCCTTCAGCCCACCCCAAGATCATCAATATGCCGATACTCAGCCCCCAACTCCCGAGCCAGATCCCGAGCCCGACCCAGGCGAATCGGACCACGCTCAATATCCACCAACACACTCGGACAACCAAACGCCACCAGGTTCGGCCAAGCCTTGAGGCGACCATCAGTCACCAACAACACACGCTGAACTTCCGCCGGAAAGCGTTTTTGCCGCCGAACCAACCACTGCCCCGCCTCGCCAAGGGCCGCCAACAACGGCGTACCTCCCCCGGCCCCCAACCCCTCAAGCCAATCGCGCAGACTGCCGGAAGCCTTTAAACCCTGGACCTGCCAACTCGGTGCCAGGCCGCTGACGGTAAGCAAGGCCAGGCGCGCACGTTGCCGGTAGGCGTCGTCGAACACCTGCGCCAACAGCCCCTTGGCATCCCCCAGCGCCTGATGCCGGCGGGTCGAGGCCGAAGCATCGACAATCACCAGCCACAGTTCGTGAGGCGCACGGCTGCGCAAATGGAACAACAGCGCGTCGCGGCTGCGCGGCCGGCCCTTGAGCAGCGTCCCCGGCCAATCCACCGACCCGCTGCCAGCGGTCCGCCGTGGCCCCTGCCGGCCATTGTGCAAGCGCCCCGCCCGGGGCCTGGCATCCGCCCCCGCATCACAGCGCGGGCGAATGCCTAGGGCTTTTTTGGCCAGCTCGGCACTTCTCGGCGCGCACCGGTGGGCAGCGCCTGGGCCGGCATTTCGCCCCACTGGCCCTGGCCTGAATCGACGCTAGGTGATTGCGGGGCAGACGCCGGGGGCGCTGGTTGTGGGTCCGAAGCGGGCGGCGGGGCCTGGCGACGGCGATGGCGCAAGGCAAACTCAGCGACTGCCTCGATATCGCCGTCCTCGATCGCCGTTGCCCCGCGCCACGCGGCATGGGCGCGGGCAGCGCGCAGCCATACCAGGTCAGCACGCAAGCCATCGACCCCGGCGGCGAAACAGCGTTCGGTAATCTGTGCCAGCGCCTGATCGTCGAGGGCGATCTCACTCAGCAGCCGGCGCGCTTGCTGACAACGTTCACGCAGGGCCAACTGGGCTGCCTCCCACTGCGCACAGAACGCCTGCGGATCGCTGTCGAAATCCAGGCGGCGGCGGATGATCTGCCCGCGCTCCAGCGGCGCAGTGTGGCCACTGAGTGCGACATTCAGGCCAAAGCGATCGAGCAGTTGCGGACGTAGCTCGCCCTCTTCCGGGTTCATGGTGCCGATCAGCACAAACCGCGCCGGATGACGGTGGGAAATGCCGTCGCGCTCGATCAGGTTAGTACCGCTGGCTGCCACGTCGAGCAGCAGGTCCACCAGGTGATCGGGCAGCAGATTGACTTCATCGACGTACAGCACCCCACCGTCGGCCTTGGCCAGGACCCCAGGGGAAAACTGCGCGCGACCCTCGCTCAATGCCGCATCCAGGTCCAGGGTGCCGACCAGGCGTTCTTCGGTTGCGCCCAGGGGCAAGGTGACGAACTGCCCGCTGGCCAGCAGGTCGGCCAGGCCACGGGCCAGGGTCGACTTGGCCATGCCGCGCGGCCCTTCGATCAGCACGCCGCCGATTTTCGGGTCGATGGCGCTCAGGCACAGCGCCAGCTTCAGGGCGTCGGCGCCGACCACGGCGGACAGCGGGAAATGGGGGGTGTCGGTCATCTCAGGTCTCGACTACAACGGTTGTCTGTCACAGCGCTTTCACTGGCAAGCCAGCTCCCCCAAGTCCGCGTAGATCCTGTGGGAGCTGGCTTGCCAGCGAAACGATCGCACATGGGTTCAAGAATCTTCTTCAATATCCAGCAGCAAGTGTTCCAGCGCCTCACGGTACTCACCAGGCGCTTGCCACAGCCCGCGCTGTTGCGCTTCGAGCAGGCGCTCGGTCATGTCACGCAGTGCATGGGGATTATGCTGGCGCACGAACTCGCGGGTCGAGGGGTCCAGCAGGTAGGCGTCGGCCAGCAAAGCGTACTGGTGATCGTCGATCAACTGCGTGGTGGCGTCGAAGGCAAACAGGTTGTCCACGGTCGCCGCCAGTTCGAAAGCACCTTTGTAGCCATGGCGCTTGACCCCTTCGATCCACTTCGGGTTGGCGGCACGGGAACGGATGACCCGGTTCAGTTCTTCCTTCAGCGTGCGGATCTTCGGTAGGTCCGGCTGGCTGTGATCGCCGTGATAACTCGCCGCCGCTGCACCGCTGAGGGTTTCCACGGCGGCCAGCATGCCGCCCTGGAACTGGTAATAGTCGTTGGAATCGAGCAAGTCGTGCTCGCGGTTGTCCTGGTTCTGCAACACCGCCTGGACCTGGCTCAGGCGCTGGGCGAACTGGCTGCGCGCGGCAGTACCCTCGTCGGCGCCGCCGTAGGCATAGCCACCCCAGTTCAGGTAGACCTCGGCCAGGTCTTCGCGGCTTTGCCACAGGCGGCCATCGATGGCGCCCTGCACGCCCGCCCCATAGGCGCCCGGCTTGGCACCGAAGATCCGCCAACCGGCCTGGCGCGCCGCCGCGTCGCTATCGAGCCCCGCCTGCTGCAAGGCTTGACGCTCCTCACGGACCTTGGCCGCCAGCGGGTTCATGTCATCCGGTTCATCCAGTGCAGCCACGGCTTGCACCGCGGCATCGAACAGGCGGATCAGGTTGGCGAAGGCATCGCGAAAGAACCCCGAAACACGCAGGGTCACGTCTACTCGCGGGCGGTCCAGCAGGCTCAGCGGCAGGATTTCGAAATCGTCGACCCGCTGGCTGCCCGTGGCCCAGACCGGACGCACGCCCATCAATGCCATGGCCTGGGCGATGTCGTCGCCGCCGGTGCGCATGGTGGCCGTGCCCCATACCGACAGGCCGAGCTGACGCAAGTGATCGCCGTGGTCCTGCAGGTGGCGTTCGAGGATCAGATTGGCCGACTGGAAACCGATGCGCCAGGCGGTGGTGGTCGGCAGGTTGCGCACGTCCACCGAGTAGAAGTTACGGCCGGTGGGCAGCACGTCGAGACGCCCGCGACTTGGCGCGCCACTCGGGCCGGCCGGGACAAACCGCCCGGCCAGGGCATCGAGCAAACCGCGCATTTCCGCCGGGCCACAGGCATCCAGGCGCGGTGCAACGACTTCGCGCAGGTGGCCGATGATCGCGTTGACTTCAGCCCAGCATGGGTCCTGGGGGAGCAAGCCCGTGGAGCCAATCGCTTCGCGAGCAGGCTCGCTCCCACGGGGGAACGGCTGCGGCGCAAGCGGGGTGACTGCCTGCTCGATCAACTGCGCGGCAAACAGCTCAAGGCGCTCGCGGGTATCGCCGGCGGTGCGCCAGGCGTCCTCGCCGAGACCCTGCAACTCGTCCGGCTTGGGGCCGCTCCACGGTGCCGACAACTCACAGTCCAGCGGATCAAAGCCCAGGCCGAACGCCTTGGCCAAGGCCCGCAGCAAGCTCGACTGCGCGCCCCGCCCGTCGCCCCGGGGAATGCGCAACAGGGCCAGCAAGGTGTCGATACGCAGGCGCCCGCTGGGCGATTCGCCGAACACATGCAGGCCATCGCGAATCTGCGACTCCTTGAGGTCGCACAGGTAGGTGTCCAGGCGCGGCAGCCAGATCGCCGCATCGGCCTGGCTGTCGAGTTTGCCGTCCAGTTGCAATTCCCGATCGATGTGGGTTTCGCGCACCAGTTCGAGAATCTCCCGTTGCAGCTCACGGGCGCGCCGTGGGTCGAGCAACTGGGCTTCGTAGTACTCGTCCGCCAGCAACTCGAGGTTGCGCAGCGGTCCATAGGTTTCGGCGCGGGTCAGCGGTGGCATCAGGTGATCGATGATCACCGCCTGGGTCCGGCGCTTGGCCTGGGCGCCCTCTCCCGGGTCATTGACGATAAACGGATAGATGTTCGGCAGCGGCCCCAGCAGCGCATCTGGCCAGCAACTCTCAGACAGGCCGACGCCCTTGCCCGGTAGCCATTCAAGGTTGCCGTGCTTGCCCACGTGAACCAGTGCATGGGCGCCGTAGACCTGGCGCAGCCAGAAATAGAACGCCAGGTAACCGTGGGGCGGCACCAGGTCGGGGTCGTGATAGACCGCGCTCGGGTCGACCTGATAACCCCGCGCCGGCTGGATGCCGACGAAGGTCAGGCCAAAACGCAGCCCGGCGATCATCATCCGCCCACCGCGGAACATCGGGTCGTCCTGCGGCGCGCCCCAACGCTCCAGCACCGCCGCGCGATTGGCGGCGGGCAAGGCGTCGAACAGCGCGTGATAGTCATCCAGAGCCAGGCTTTGCTGGCAGGGACGCTGGTCGATGCTGTCCAGGTCGTTACTGACCCCGCCGAGCAGTTGGCGGATCAGCTCGGTGCCGCTGTCCGGCAGCTCGCCAGGCAGCGGATAACCTTCGGCCTGCAGCGCCCGCAGGATGTTCAAGGCCGCGGCCGGGGTGTCCAGGCCAACGCCATTGCCGATCCGGCCGTCACGGGTCGGGTAGTTGGCGAGAATCAACGCCACGCGTTTTTGCCCATTCTCCACCCGCGCCAGTTCGCTCCAGCGGCGCGCCAGTTCGGCGACAAAATCCATGCGCTCCGGTTGCGCCCGGTAGCAGACCACGTCGCACTGGCTGCGCTCGCTGCGCCAGGCCAGGTCCTTGAAGCTGATGGGACGGCTGATGATGCGCCCGTCCAGTTCCGGCAAGGCAATGTGCATCGCCAGGTCCCGCGGCCCCAGGCCCTGTTCGCTGGCGCGCCAGCCCGGCTCGTTGTCCTGGGCGCAGATCGCCTGGATCACCGGGATGTTGCGGCGAAACGGCCGCAGGTGCGGCGCTTCCGGGCTGGATTGGGCAAACCCGGTGGTATTGAGAATCACCGAGGCCTGGACTTGATCCAGCCAGTCCTCGACCACCGCCAGGCAACCGGGCTCTTTCAGGCTGGCCAGGGCAATCGGCAACGGGTTGAGCCCCGCCGCCTGCAAGCGCTGGCAGAAAATATCGATGAAGGCGGTGTTGGCCGCCTGCAAATGGGAACGGTAGAACAGCACTGCCGCCACCGGCTGCCCGGCCTGCCAGTCGGCTTGCCATGAGGCCAGGTCGGGCTGGCTGTGCCGCGGGTGATAGATCGCGGTACGCGGCAGGGCTTGCGGTTCGGCCCACGGGTAGTCGCGCCCGAGCCAGCGACTGGCCAGGCAGCGGTACAGGTCCAGGGCATTGCTTTTGCCGCCCTGGCGCAGGAAGTGCCACAGCCGCTCGCGGTCCTGCACCGGCACCGTACTCAGGTCGCTGAGCTCCGGATCGGGACGGTCATCGCCCGGCACCAGGATCAGTTGCACCCCGCGCTTGGACAGCTCCACCAGACGCTCGACGCCGTAGCGCCAATAGCCGATGCCACCGTGCAGCGAAATCAGGATGACCTTGGCATGGCGCAGCACCTGGTCGACGTAGAGGTCGACCGACGCATGGTTCTGCACCTGCATCGGGTTGGCCAGGCGCAGACTCGGGTAGTCATCCGGCAGTTGCTGGGCCACTTCGGCCAACAGTGCCAGGCTGGAGTCGCCGCTGCACAGGATCACCAGGTCGGCGGGGGTTTGCCCGAGGTCGGCAATGTTGTCGTCGGCAACAAAACCGCCGGGCTGGGTCCTGAGCAGGTGCATGGGTCAGACGCTGAGCGCGGCGCGCAGTTGCGCTTCGAGCAAGGACGCATCCAGCGCCTGGCCGATCAGCACCAGGCGTGTGGTACGTGCTTCGTCCGCGCCCCACTGCCGGTCGAAATGCTTGTCGAAGCGCGTGCCCACGCCCTGGATCAGCAAGCGCATCGGCTTGTTCGGGATCGCGGCGAAACCCTTGACCCGCAGGATGCCGTGCTGGACCACCAGTTGGGTCAAGGCATCGAGCAGCAGGCTTTCGTCGGCTTGCGGCAGTTCGATGGAGATCGAGTCGAAGGCGTCGTGATCGTGGTCATCGTGATCATCGTGATCATCACCGTCGTGATGGTGATCGTGATGGCTGTGGCGGCTGTCGATGTGTTCTTCGGAACCGGCACCCAGGCCAATCAGCACGTCGAGCGGCAAGCGCCCGCTGCTGGCTTCGATGATCTTGACCGCTGGCGGCAGCTCCTCGGCAACTTCCAGGCGTACCCGGGCCAGGTCTTCAGGGCTGATCAGGTCGGCCTTGTTGAGGATTACCAGGTCGGCACTGGCCAGTTGGTCGGCGAACAGTTCGTGCAGCGGCGACTCGTGGTCCAGGTTCGGGTCGAGTTTGCGCTGGGCGTCGACCTGGTCCGGGAAGGCGGCGAAGGTGCCAGCGGCCACGGCCGGGCTGTCGACCACGGTGATCACCGCGTCGACTGTGCAGGCGCTGCGGATTTCCGGCCACTGGAAGGCCTGGACCAGCGGCTTGGGCAAGGCCAGGCCGGATGTTTCGATGAGGATGTGGTCGAGGTCGCCGCGACGGGCCACCAGTTCGCGCATCACCGGGAAAAACTCTTCCTGGACGGTGCAGCACAGGCAGCCGTTGGCCAGCTCATACACCCGGCCTGTAGCTTCTTCTTCGGTGCAACCGATGGTGCACTGCTTGAGGATGTCGCCGTCGATGCCCAGCTCGCCGAACTCGTTGACGATCACCGCAATGCGACGGCCCTGGGCGTTGTCGAGCATGTGCCGCAGCAAGGTGGTTTTACCCGAGCCGAGGAAGCCGGTGACGATGGTGACGGGGAGTTTGGCCAGTGTTTTCATCGGATGCCCTTTGGCAAGGTGGCGGGCATACGGGACGAGAAGCCACAACGCGCAGGCGTGCGGAAAGCGTTCGCCACCGGATCACCCCGCCCGGTTGTAGTGAGAATCTGGATCGAGGCAGGTCTCCTGGCTGACGGTGGGCCGGTCTTTCGACTGGCGGTTCCTGCGCCTTCCCGCCGCTTGAGATCAAGCGTGCAGTGGCCTGGCAGAAACAGCACCGTTCACAGTTGCGGGGGCAGCCGCGGCATCAACCGCGTTCCCTTCTTAGCTTCGGCGCACGCGCCAAAGAACCTCGAAGGCGCAAGGCTACGCATCGCGTCGGGGCGGGTCAATGTTCATGCCGTGTTCTGTGGTGCCAGGAATGCGGCCATCGCGGGCAAGCCTTGCTCCTACAGGGGAGTGGGAACACTGGTGGCAGCGGGTTTGCCCGCGATGGGCATAGGTATCTACACAACTTTGTAGCGGTCTGTGGCGAGGGGGCTTGCTCGTGTGGCGGCCTCTGGGGTGTTGGATTAGACCGAGTACATATCCATTTTTGCGGTAATGGCCTCCTATGGTTCCGCTTTTACAGCGGCTCACTTTTGGAGGAGCCCAAAAGTAAGCAAAAGGCTC
>NZ_JBIUWJ010000033.1:16621-72787 GCF_044743405.1 Pseudomonas sp. NPDC087626 | reverse complement strand
AGCGTTTTGCTTACTTTTGCGCTGTTCAAAAGTGAGCCGCCGTCAGGCGGAACCATAGGAGGCCGTTACCGCAAGAATGGATATGTACTCCGCCTAATCCAACACCCCAGAGGCCCAGAGGCCGCCACACGAGCAAGCTCCCTCGCCACAGGCCGCTACAAAGTTGTGTAGATACCTATGCCGCGATGAGGCCAACACCTTCAACAACCATGTCAAATGCCGCCCGGCCCACTCCCACAGGGATATCTCAGGGTTCGACCTGGGTCCACTGTTTGTTCAGGCGCTTGTCGGAAATCGGTACCTTGGTCCCCAGTTGCTGGGCAAACAACGACACCCGGTATTCTTCCAGCCACCAGCGATACAACTCCAACTGCGGATCGCGCTTGCCTTCCTGGGCATGTTTGTTGGCGCGGGCCTGGTATTGCGCCCAGAGCGCCGACAATTCGCCGCTCCAGACCCGATCCTTCTGCACCTGGGCGCCGAGTTTCTCGAAGCGTTGTTCGACGGCCTTGAGGTAGCGCGGCAGCTCCTTGAGCCACACCATCGGGGTTTCGCGGACAAACCCTGGGTACACCAGGTGACTCAACTGTTGCTTGATGTCATTCAAGGCCACCGCTTGCGCCAGGTCGATCTTGCCCTTGAAGCGTTTTTGCAGGCCGTGCCAGAGCTTGAGAATCTCCAGCGTCAGCTTCGCCAGGCGCTCGGCATGCTCGGTCCAGCCGCCGCGCTTGCGTTCGGCCAGCGCTGCCAGCCCGGCGCCGTCGCGGGGCAGGTTCGGCTCACCGTCGAGAATGCAGCTGTCCAGGCTCGCCAGCAGGATGTCTTCCACCAGCGCGTCGATCCGCCCCAACTCGCGATACATCAAGCCCAGTTCGGTGAGCCCCGGCAATTTGCCCCGCAGGAACTTCGCCGGCTCCGCCAGTTGCTGCATCAGCAGGCGCTGCAAGGCGCGGCGGTGCTGGAACTCGGCCTCGGCCGGGGTCGAGAAACGCCCCTCCTTGACCGTGCCCGCCTCCTCCACCAACGCCGGATAGACCGTCATCGACAGCCCGGCGATCTTCTGCTGGGTTTGCTGCGCCACGGCGGCGAAAACCTTGGCCTCCACCGGCTGCTGGCTTTTCGCAGTCTGTGGCACCGCCAATGCTGCCTGGCTGGCTTCGGCAAACCGCGCCGTCAGCTCGGCCAGGTCACGGCCTTCGCCGAGGAACTTGCCTTGGCCGTCGACAATTTCCAGGTTCATCCGCAAGTGGCTTTCCACCTGCTGCGCGGCTTCGGCCCAGGCCTCGTCGCTGACCCGCGCGCCGGTCATGCGCAACAACTCCCGACCCAGGGCCAGGGGCAGAGAGCCGTCGCCGAAGGTGATCCGTTGCAGGGCCGCCTTGACGAAATCCGGCACCGGCACGAAGTTCTTGCGCAAGGCTTTCGGCAAGTTGCGCACCAGGGCGATGCACTTGGCCTCGATCACCCCTGGCACCAGCCACTCCAGGCGCTCCGGTGGCAGCATCGGCAACAGCGGGGCCGGTACGCGCAGGGTCACGCCATCACGCGGATGGTTGGGTTCAAAGTGATAACTCAACGCCAGGGTCAGGTCGCCCAGGCGCAGGGTGTCCGGGTAATGCGCCGCGGTGATTTCGTTGGCCTCGCGCGCCAGCACGTCTTCCTCGCGCATGATCAGCAACTGCGGGTCTTTCTGGCTGTTGACCTTGTACCAACTGTCGAAGGTCGCGGTCTGGTGAATCTCTGCCGGCAAGCGCGCGTCATAGAACGCGAATAAGGTTTCTTCGTCCGCCAGGATGTCGCGCCGGCGCGCCTTGGCTTCCAGCTCATCGAGCTGTTCGAGCAACTGCGCGTTAGCCGTCAGGCACTTGGCCTTGGACTGGATCTCGCCACGCACCAGGGCTTCGCGGATGAATAGCTCACGCGACACCAGCGGATCGATCGGCCCGTAATGCACCGGACGGCGACCGACGATAATCAGCCCGAACAAGGTGATCTGCTCGTATGCCACCACCTGCCCACGCTTCTTCTCCCAATGGGGTTCGAAGTGGTTTTTCTTGATCAGGTGCCCGGCCAGCGGTTCGATCCAGTCGGCATCGATCTTGGCCACCATGCGCGCGTAGAGCTTGGTGGTCTCCACCAGTTCGGCGGCCATCAGCCATTGCGGGCGCTTCTTGCCCAGGCCCGATGAGGGGTGAATCCAGAACCGCCGCTGACGGGCACCGAGGTAGTCGCCCTCCTCGGTTTTCTGGCCAATCTGGCTGAGCAAGCCGGACAGCACCGCCTTGTGCAGCTTGGGATAATCCGCCGGCTCCTTGTTCAGCGACAACTGCATGTCGCGGCAGATCAGGCTCAACTGGCGATGCGAGTCACGCCACTCGCGCAGACGCAGGTAGTTGAGGAAATTCTTGCGGCACCAGTTGCGCAACGGGCTAGCGGTCAGCGCCTGGCGCTGCTCTTCAAAGCCGCGCCACAGATTGACCAGCCCGGCGAAGTCCGAGTCGACGTCCTTCCATTGCGCGTGGGCCTGGTCGGCGGCCTGCTGACGCTCCGGCGGCCGCTCGCGCGGGTCCTGGATCGACATGGCACTGGCGACGATCAACACTTCCTGGAGGCTGCCCAACCTGGCCGCTTCCAGCAGCATGCGCCCCATGCGCGGGTCGACCGGCAGGCGCGCCAGTTGCCGGCCCAGAGGCGTCAGCTGACTGTTGCGGTCCACCGCCGAGAGTTCCTGCAGCAGGTTGAAGCCGTCGCTGATGGCCTTGCCATCGGGCGGTTCGATGAACGGGAAATCGGTGATCTCACCCAGGCGCAGATGGAGCATCTGCAGGATCACCGCCGCCAGGTTGGTACGCAGGATTTCCGGGTCGGTAAATTCCGGCCGACCGATAAAGTCTTCTTCACTGTACAGGCAAATACAGATGCCCGGCTCGACCCGCCCGCAGCGCCCTTTACGCTGGTTGGCGCTGGCCTGGGAAATGGCCTCGATCGGCAGGCGCTGGACCTTGGCCCGGTAGCTGTAGCGGCTGATGCGCGCGGTGCCGCTGTCGATCACGTAGCGAATGCCCGGCACCGTCAGCGAGGTTTCCGCGACGTTGGTTGCCAGGACCACACGCCGCCCCGGGTGCGACTGGAAGATCCGCTGCTGCTCGGCCGGTGACAGACGGGCATACAGCGGCAGGATTTCGGTGTGTTTGAGCTGGGCCTTGCGCAGCATGTCGGCGGCGTCGCGAATTTCCCGCTCGCCCGGCAGGAACACCAGCACATCACCCGGGCTGCGGCGCTCGCTGCGTTCATGGGCGGCGATTTCATCGAGGGTGGCGAGGATCGCCTGGTCCACCGTCAGGTCGTCTTCGACCCGGTTGCCCTCCTCGTCCTGCTCAAGCGTCAGCGGCCGGTACCAGGTGTCCACCGGGAAGGTACGCCCCGATACTTCGACGATCGGCGCGTCGTCGAAGTGCTTGGAGAAGCGCTCCAGGTCGATGGTCGCCGAAGTGATGATGACTTTCAGGTCGGGACGGCGCGGCAGCAGGGTTTTCAGGTAACCGAGCAGGAAGTCGATGTTCAGGCTGCGTTCGTGGGCTTCGTCGACGATGATCGTGTCGTAGCGCTCGAGGTAGCGGTCGTTCTGGGTTTCCGCCAGCAGGATGCCGTCGGTCATCAGCTTGATCAGGGTGTTGGAGTCGCTCTGATCCTCGAACCGCACCTGATAGCCGACCAGTGCACCCAGCGGCGTAGCCAGTTCTTCGGCGACCCGGCTGGCGACGCTGCGCGCGGCAATCCGCCGTGGCTGGGTGTGCCCGATCAGGCCATGCTGGCCGCGGCCGATTTCCAGGCAGATCTTCGGCAACTGGGTGGTTTTACCCGAACCGGTTTCCCCGGCGATGATCAGCACCTGGTGCTTTTGCAGGGCGGCCTTGATTTCGTCGCGCTTGGCGGCAATCGGCAAACTGTCGTCGTAACGAATCACCGGCAGGCTGGCACGCCGCGCCAGCACCTGGTCGCAGGACGCTTGCAAACGCGTCACCCACTGGGCCAGCTTGGCCTCGTCGGGCTTCTTGCGCAGCTCGAGCAACTGGCGCCGCAGCCGGTGGCGGTCGGCGAGCATGGCGTGGTCGAGGTTGTTCAGCAGTTTGTCGATGGAAGGCGATTCGTCAGTCATCAGGTACGCAAAGGTCGTCTAGTGGCGCAGGGGGGCGATTGTCGCAGATTTGGCGGGATAAATAATGGTGCGGTGCATGACCCCACCGTGTGTGGCCTTGTCGCGGGCAAGCGGAGCGCCGCCCGCGAAGGCGTCAGTAGGCGCTACTCGTTATCCAGGCCCTTGCGCCGATACGGGAATACGTCGATCACCTTGCCCGCGCGAATCGCCTCTTGCAGGCTTTTCCAATAGTCGGCGTTGTACAGTTCGCCGTGCAATTGGTCGAACAGCTTGCGCTGCCCCCCATCGGCGAACAGGAACGGCGGGAACTCTTCGGGGAACACGTCCAGCGGGCCGATGGAGTACCAGGGCTCGGAGGCCATTTCGTCTTCCGGGGTGCGCGGCTGCGGGATATGGCGGAAGTTGGCTTCGGTCAGGTAGCAGATTTCGTCGTAGTCATAGAACACCACGCGGCCGTGGCGGGTGACGCCGAAGTTCTTCAGCAGCATGTCCCCGGGGAAGATATTCGCTGCCGCCAGTTGCTTGATCGCCAGCCCGTAGTCTTCCAGCGCTTCGCGCACCTGGGCGGGATTGGCGTTTTCCAGGTACAGGTTCAGTGGCGTCATGCGCCGCTCGGTCCAGCAGTGGCGGATCAGCACCGTGTCGCCTTCCACGGCCACGGTCGAGGCCGCGACCTCGAGCAACTCTTCCAGGCACGCCGGATCAAACTTGCTCAACGGAAAACGGAAGTCGGCGAACTCCTGGGTATCGGCCATGCGCCCGACCCGGTCGACACTTTTCACCAGCCGGTACTTCTCGATCACCGTGGCCCGGTCGACGTTTTTCGACGGTGAGAAACGGTCCTTGATGATCTTGAACACCGTGTTGAAGCCCGGCAGGGTGAACACGCTCATCACCATCCCGCGCACCCCTGGCGCCATGATGAACTGGTCATCGGTGTTGGCCAGGTGGTTGATCAGCGCCCGGTAGAACTCCGACTTGCCGTGTTTGTAGAAGCCGATCGAGGTGTACAGCTCGGCGATGTGCTTGCCCGGCAGGATGCGCTTGAGAAAGCCGATGAACTCCGCCGGCACCGGCACGTCGACCATAAAGTAGGAGCGGGTGAAGGAGAAGATGATCGACACGTCGGCTTCGTCGGTGATCAAGGCATCGATCTGGATCCCCCGGCCCTCGCGGTGCAGCAACGGGATTACCAGCGGCCATTGTTCATCGGCGGTGTAGATGCGCCCCACCAGGTAGGCACCCTTGTTGCGGTACAGCACCGAGGAAAACAGCTCGACCGCAAGGTTGGGGTCCTTGCACACCCAGTCGGGCAGGTTATCGCGCAGTTGTGCTTCGAGCCGGCGCAGGTCACCGGCGAGGTCGGCGTAGTCTTCGCTGAAGCGGTAGTCGCTGAAGATACTCGCCAGCATCCCCGACAACTGCCCCTGGGGCTTGTAGGTGCGGGTTTGCGCCGCCCGGGCGCGGCGCAGGCTCGGGCGGGTGGTGTGGATAAACATGCTGCCGTCGCTGATCAGGTCGTGGCTGAACAGCCCGCAGAAGGTCGAGTTGTACCAGGTCTCCGACAGTTCATCGTCGAATCGCAGATCGATCAGGCTGATGTAGGCGCTCTTGACCAGTGGCCAGCAACTGACCTCCAGCAAGGTCTCGGCGGCAAAGGCTGCGTGCAGGCGCCCCACCACTTCGTTGACCTTTTCTTCGTAGAGGTTGATCCGCGCCGCCGAGGCGACCTGCGCCTCCTGCCATGCCGCCTGCTCGAAACGTGTACGGGCGCCATCGGTGATCTGGCGAAAATGCTCGCGGTAATCGTCAAAGCCGTCGAGGATCATCTGGGCAATATCGGCGGCGGGCCATGGCTGCGGCATGTGAAGACCTCTGCGAGATGGTGCTTATCGTAGGAGCCTGAGCTTAGAGGCCAATTGTCAGGCAACGCAACCATTGCCTTGCCCCCGGCAGGCAGCGACACTGGCGCGCTGATTAATCAAGGAACGCGCTGTGAACCCCGTCGATATTCTGCGTTTGTTGGCCCTGGCTGCCATTTGGGGTGCGAGCTTTCTGTTCATGCGCATCATCGCCCCGGTGATCGGCACTGTCCCCACGGCCTTTTTCCGGGTGTCGATTGCCGCCACCGGATTGTTGCTGATCCTGGCGCTGATGCGCACTCACTGGGATTTTCGCGGTAAGTTCAAGACCGTATTACTGTTGGGGGTGATCAACTCGGGCATCCCGGCAACCATGTATTCGGTGGCCGCGCAAGTGCTGCCCGCCGGCTACTCGGCGATTTTCAACGCCACCACGCCGTTGATGGGGGTGCTGATCGGCGGCCTGTTTTTCAGCGAACGCCTGAGCCTGTCGAAAATGGCCGGGGTGGCCCTGGGCTTGTTTGGCGTGGCCATCCTGACTCGCGCCGGCCCCGTGGCCTTTGACCTGGAACTGCTGATGGGCGCGCTCGCCTGCCTGGTGGCGACCACCTGCTATGGCTTTGCCGGTTTTCTCGCACGGCGCTGGCTCGACCAGCAAGGCGGCCTCGACAGCCGCCTCTCGGCCTTGGGCAGCATGCTCGGGGCCAGCCTGTTCCTGCTGCCGTTGTTCGGCTACAGCGTGATCAGCCAGCCGCCCGAGAGCTGGGGTGGCTGGAGCGTGTGGTTGTCGTTGCTGGGCCTGGGCCTGGGTTGCACCGCCTTCGCCTACATCCTGTACTTCCGCCTGCTGACGTCCATCGGACCGGTCAAGTCGATGACCGTGACCTTCATGATCCCGCCGTTCGGCGTGCTCTGGGGCGCGCTGTTTCTCGACGAGCCGCTGTCAATGGCGCACGTGTATGGCGGCCTGTTGATCACGGCGGCGTTGTGGATGGTGCTGCGCCCGGCCAGGCGGGCGATTCGTCCTTGAATCGCCGCACCAGCCACTGACTACTGAAGCATCACCTCGACTGGCGGAACACAAACACCAGGCCCACGATGATCAACGCCATGCCCAGCAGGCTGAGCATCGCCAGTCGATTACCAAAAATCAGGTAATCCATCACCGCCGTCACCGCCGGCACCAGGTAAAACAGGCTGGTGACATTGACCAGGTTGCCCCGGGCAATCAGGCGGTACAGCAACAGGGTCGCCAGCAGCGACACCACCAGCCCCATCCACAGCACCGGCACGATGAACCCGCTGCTGTGTTCGAAGTGGAACGGCTGGAACGGCACAAACACCGCGCACAACAACAGCCCCGCCAGGTATTGCACCGGCAGCGTGCCGAGCGGGTCCTGGGTGATGTGCTTTTGCATGATGGAGCCGAGCGTCATGCTCACCAGCGCCAGCAGGCCAAAAAACATCCCGGCCAGTGACATCCCGGCCAGGCCAATCCCCTGGTACACCACCATGATCAGCCCCGCCAGGCCCAGCGCCAGCCCAAACATCCGGCGCCCACTACGCTGGCGCTCCATCAGGACCACGGTAAGGATCGGCTGCACTCCCATGATTGTCGCCATCACCCCCGGAGTGACCTTCAAGTCCAGGGCCAGCAGATAAAAGATCTGATAGGCCCCCAACAGCACCAGCCCAGTGGCCGCGGCATACCAGGTCGCTTTGCCCCGCCGGGGCAACTTGAGCTTGAGCAGCGGCACCAACAGCACCAGCCCGCACAAGGCAATGGCAAAGCGGATCAGCAGAAAGGCAAAGGGCGAGGCATGGGCCAGCCCCCACTTGGAGAAAATCGCCCCGCTACTCCAAAGCAGGACGAACAGGCTCGTGGAAGCCGCCGCGAGTGCGGTATTTTTTGAAATGAGCAACATCTGGACCACCTGTCATCAGGCAATAAGCCAATTCAGCCAAGGCTGAAATTCAGTTTTTTGTGTTCAGGTACGACGCAGGGCGCAGCAGCGAATGCTGATCAGCCCGAGCAACCGACACCTGGCGGCGAGACCACCGCGCACACTGGCGTGCGACAGACAGGAGGGGGGTAGTGACTGATCTGCGCAGGCTGCAGATTCCCGCACGGCACGACGTCAGCGTTGACTGCTGAATCGACTACCGCGTTGATGTGGGATGCAGGCATGGGCGGATCTTTTTTCAGGAGAGGAAAGCGCCGGGCTTCAAACCCGGCGAGCGCTGACTATAACCAGCGCTCGACATGGATTGCAACAACCTGCTGCAGGTGGACCGGATATCGGTGTTGCAGGTTGCTGATCAACCGAACAGCCAGTAACCGAGCAGCGTCAACACCAGCACCGCCAACACCGGGCGCAGGATGCGGTACAGCTTGGGGTTGCGACGTTTCCATTGCTTGAACACTGCACTGAACCGGTCGCTGGAGTTCTTGCTCCAGGCATACACCTGGTTGATCCCACCTACCCGCTCGTCATCCAGGTTCTGCGGTGCGGTGGCGCGGCCGAGCAGGCCACTGACCCAGCGGTTGAGGCGGGTCATCAAGCGGTTGCTCAACGGCCGCTCAATGTCACAGAACAGAATGACCCGGGTCTGCTCGGTTTCGTTCTTGACCCAGTGCACGTAGGTTTCATCGAACATCACGTCTTCGCCATCGCGCCAGGCGTAGGGCTGGCCATCGACAAAAATCCGGCAGTCATCGGAGTTCGGCGTGGACAGGCCCAGGTGATATCGCAGGGAGCCGGCAAACGGATCGCGATGGGGGTTGAGGTGACTGCCACCGGGCAACAGGGCGAACATCGCGCCCTTGACGTTGGGAATGCTATTGACCAGCGCGACGGTCCTGGGGCACAGGGCCTCGGCCGAAGGCAGCGCCTTGTCGTACCACTTGAGGTAAAAACGCTTCCAGCCTTTCTTGAAGAACGAACCGAACCCGGCATCGTTATTGTGCTCGGCGGCGCGGATGTAGCCCTCGTCGAACAGATGCATGGCCTCGTCGCGAATCACTTGCCAGTTGTCCCTGAGCACATCCAGTTCGGCAAACTTGCTGCGGTCCAGGTACGGCTTGGAAGGCACCGCGGAAAACAGGTACATCAAGGCGTTGTAGGGGGCGAACAAGGCCGAATGGTTGACGAACTGCCGCAAAACCGGCAATCGCGCCTTGCCGCGCAAGTGCACATAGAGGGTGCTGCCGATAAACAGCAACAACAGCGAAGCCTTGGCGGCGAAAGAAAAACTCATGCAACAACTCCTTGAAAAGTAACGTCACTGCGCAGCGCCATTTACCCGACGTGGCAGGCGGCCATGATACTCATTGCCGACCTTGCAAAAAACCGCACTTCCTAACATTCAGTATTGAGGTTTGCGCAACAAACCTAGTAACACAAGCTTGCTGAACCCTGACTGACCGGGATCAAACCCGATCACCTGCACCCATTACTCCTCGACTGTGGGAGCGGGTGCCTGCTTGCGGCGCCCGCTTGCGGCACTCGCCCCTACCCGCATGCCTTACTGCTGATTCTCCTGCTCGGTGAACAGATCACTGAACAGCATGCTCGACAGATAACGCTCACCGGAGTCAGGCAGGATCACCACAATCGTCTTGCCCTGCATTTCCGGGGTCTCGGCCAGGCGCACGGCCACTGCCATCGCCGCGCCACAGGAAATACCGCACAGGATCCCCTCCTCCTGCATCAAGCGCAGGGCCATGGCCTTGGACTCCTCGTCACTGACCAACTCGACCCGATCGACGATCGACAGATCAAGATTCTTCGGCACAAAACCAGCCCCGATTCCCTGGATCTTGTGCGGGCTCGGCTTGATTTCTTCACCGGCCATCAATTGAGTGATCACTGGCGAGACCACAGGTTCCACCGCCACCGAAAGAATCGGCTTGCCCTGGGTGTGCTTGATGTAACGCGAGATGCCAGTAATGGTGCCACCGGTGCCAACGCCGGCGACCAGCACATCCACTGCGCCATCAGTGTCGTTCCAGATTTCCGGACCGGTGGTCTTTTCGTGGATCGCCGGGTTGGCCGGGTTATCGAACTGCTGCGGCATGAAGTATTGGGTCGGATCGCTGGCGAGGATTTCTGCGGCCTTCTCGATCGCGCCCTTCATGCCCTTGGCCGGTTCGGTCAAGACCAGTTCGGCCCCCAGGGCCTTGAGCACCTTGCGTCGCTCGATGCTCATCGAGGCGGGCATGGTCAGCATCAGCTTGTAGCCACGCGCGGCCGCGACGAACGCCAGGCCGATGCCGGTATTGCCCGAGGTCGGCTCGACGATGGTCATGCCCGGCTTGAGTTTGCCGGTGCTTTCAGCGTCCCAGATCATGTTCGCGCCGATCCGGCACTTGACCGAATAACCCGGGTTTCGCCCTTCGATCTTGGCCAGGATGGTGACACCACGCGGCGCGATACGGTTGATCTGCACCAGCGGCGTATTGCCGATGGAATGGGCGTTGTCAGCAAAAATGCGGCTCATGGCTGGGTCCTTGTACAGCATTGAAGAAGCCTTCAAGGGTATGCCTCGCACCCTTGGGCGTCCAGTCGAGACGAACGTCTGCGCGCCCGCGCAGTCCATCGTTTTATACAACCTGAGCGAGACGCCATGAAACGTCGATACCGTTGGCCCCTCTGGTCGCTGGCCGGCATAACGTTGCTGCTGGTGGCCCTGCACGTCGCCCTGCCCTACCTGGTGCGCGACTACCTGAACGACAAGCTGGCCGAGATGGGTGACTACCGCGGGCAGATCAGCGACGTCGACCTGGCCTTGTGGCGCGGCGCCTACCGGATCAACGGGCTGCAGATCGTCAAGGTCCAGGGCAAGGTTCCGGTACCGTTCGTCAAGGCACCGCTGATCGACCTGTCCGTCAGTTGGCATTCACTGTGGTACGACCACGCCGTGGTGGCCAAGGTGCTGTTCGTCAAACCCGAACTGAATTTCGTCGACGGCGGCAACAAGCAAGCCTCCCAGACCGGTCGTGGCACCGACTGGCGGGCACAGCTGGGCAAACTGCTGCCCATCACCCTGGACGAAGTACGCATCGATAACGGGCGGATTACCTTTCACAACTTCACTTCCAAGCCGCCGGTCGACATGCAGGCCACCCAGGTCGATGCCAGCGTCTTCAACCTGACCAACGTGGTGGACGTCAAAGGCCGACGCGACGCACGTTTCGAGGGCAAGGCCCTGCTGCTGGGGCACGCCCCGCTGGAAACCACCGCCACCTTCGACCCCCTGAGCAATTTCGAGGAGTTCGAGTTCCGCCTGCGGGTCAAGGACATCGAACTCAAGCGCATGAACGACTTCGCCGCGGCCTACGGCAAGTTCGACTTCAATGCCGGCCACGGCGACGTGGTCATCGAAGCCCAGGCCAACAAGGGCCAGCTCAAGGGCTACATCAAGCCCCTGCTGCGTGATGTCGATGTGTTCAACTGGCAGCAGGATGTAGCCAACGAAAAGAAAGGCATCTTCCGTTCGGTCTGGGAGGCATTGGTGGGCACCACTGAAACCGTGCTCAAGAATCAACCGAAAAACCAGTTCGCTACCCGGGTCGAACTCAGTGGCAGCGTGCATAAACAGGACATCAGCGCCTTCCAGGCCTTCCTGCAGATTCTGCGTAACGGCTTCATCAAGGCTTTTAATGCACGATACGAGCAGCCAAAGCCGTCAGCTGACTGAGTCACCATGTGACGCCCCATTCAGAGACTGAATAAGCCGTCTGCGTTCACAGTCGACCGGGCGCCGCGTTATAGTCGGGCATGTGATCTCTTTCCCCCGCCCTGCCCAGCGCAGGTCGGCGCTACTGTTCGAGGAATTACCGATGAAGTTCGAAGGCACCCGCGCATACGTCGCCACCGATGACCTGAAGCTGGCGGTCAACGCCGCCATTACCCTGGAGCGGCCACTGCTGGTCAAGGGTGAGCCGGGCACCGGCAAGACCATGCTTGCCGAGCAACTGGCCGAGTCCTTCGGTGCGCGCCTGATCACCTGGCATATCAAGTCCACCACCAAGGCTCACCAGGGACTGTATGAGTACGACGCGGTCAGCCGCCTGCGCGATTCACAACTGGGCGTGGAAAAGGTCCATGACATCCGCAACTACCTGAAGAAGGGCAAGCTGTGGGAAGCCTTCGAGTCGGAGGAGCGGGTGATCCTGCTGATCGACGAAATCGACAAGGCCGACATCGAGTTCCCCAACGACCTGCTGCAAGAACTCGACAAGATGGAGTTCTACGTCTACGAAATCGACGAGACCATTAAGGCCAAGCAACGTCCGATCATCATCATTACCTCCAACAACGAGAAAGAGCTGCCGGACGCTTTCCTGCGCCGCTGCTTCTTCCACTACATCGCCTTCCCGGACCGCACCACCCTGCAGAAGATCGTCGACGTGCACTACCCGGACATCAAGAAAGACCTGGTCAGCGAAGCGCTGGACGTGTTCTTCGACGTGCGCAAGGTGCCGGGCCTGAAGAAAAAGCCATCGACCTCGGAACTGGTGGACTGGCTCAAGCTGCTGATGGCCGACAACATCGGCGAAGCGGTGCTGCGCGAACGCGATCCGACCAAGGCCATCCCGCCGCTGGCCGGGGCCCTGGTGAAGAATGAGCAGGACGTGCAGTTGCTCGAGCGCCTGGCGTTCATGAGCCGTCGCGGCACCCGCTAAGAGGCTGCTGCCATGCTGCTCAACCTGTTCAATGAAATGCGCGCGGCCAAGGTTCCGGTCTCGGTGCGCGAACTGCTGGACCTGATCAACGCGCTGAAACAGCGCGTGACCTTCGCCGACATGGACGAGTTCTACTACCTGGCGCGGGCGATCCTGGTCAAGGACGAACGGCATTTCGACAAGTTCGACCGGGCGTTCGGTGCCTACTTCAATGGCCTGGAAAAACTCGACGAGCACCTTCAGGCGCTGATTCCCGAAGACTGGTTGCGCAAGGAGTTCGAGCGCTCGCTCAGCGATGAGGAGCGCGCGCAGATCCAGTCCCTGGGTGGCCTGGACAAGCTGATTGAGGAGTTCAAGAAGCGCCTCGAAGAACAGAAGGAACGCCACGCCGGCGGCAATAAGTGGATCGGCACCGGCGGCACCAGCCCTTTCGGCTCCGGCGGCTTCAACCCGGAAGGGATCCGGGTCGGCGATGCCGGCAAGCGCCAGGGCAAGGCAGTCAAAGTCTGGGATCAGCGCGAGTACAAGAACCTCGACGACTCGGTGGAGCTGGGCACACGCAACATCAAGGTGGCCCTGCGCCGGTTGCGCAAGTTTGCGCGCCAGGGTGCGGCGGAAGAGCTGGACATCGATGGCACCATCGACCACACCGCGCGCGATGCCGGGCTGCTGAATATCCAGATGCGGCCAGAGCGACGCAACACGGTGAAGCTGTTGCTGCTGTTCGACATCGGCGGCTCGATGGACGCCCATGTGAAGACTTGCGAGGAGCTGTTCTCGGCCTGCAAGACCGAGTTCAAGCACCTGGAGTACTACTACTTCCACAACTTCGTGTATGAGTCGGTGTGGAAGAACAACATGCGCCGCACCTCCGAACGCACCTCGACCCAGGACCTGCTGCACAAGTACGGCGCTGACTACAAAGTGATCTTCATCGGTGACGCCGCAATGGCCCCCTATGAAATCACCCAGGCTGGCGGCAGTGTCGAGCACTGGAACGAAGAACCGGGTTACGTGTGGATGCAGCGCTTCATGGAGAAGTACAAGAAGCTCATCTGGATCAACCCCTATCCGAAAGATACGTGGGGCTACACCTCTTCGACCAAGATCGTGCGCGATTTGATCGAGGACCAGATGTATCCCCTGACCTTGCGTGGGCTGGAAGAAGGGATGCGGTTTCTCTCCAAATGACCGGTTGAGGGTCGGGCACACCCAAGGCGCACTGTGGGTGTATGCAAAACCTGCTCGCGATGGCCATGGGGCTGTGCCGGCCTCTTCGCGAGCAGGCTCGCTGCCACAATGTCCCTAGCTAAGCCTGCGATCACCTGAACCGCTGCAGCAATTCCCGGTGCTGACGATGCGCGGTCTCCTGCACCACCGGCGCCAGCCGTACCTGCTGACCCGGCAGGCACTGCGCCAGACGGGCCAGGGCCAGTGGCGTCAGCGCCCCCAACCGTGGATAACCGCCAATGGTCTGCCGGTCGTTGAGCAACACGATCGGCTGCCCGTCTGGCGGCACCTGCACCGCGCCCAGCGGAATGCCTTCGGAGATCATCGGCCGGCCCTGATACTGCAAGGCTGGGCCCAGCAAACGCATGCCCATGCGGTCGGCGCGGGTGTCCAGGGTCCAGGCGCTGTTGAAGGCATTGAACAGGCTTTGCCCACTGAACTCACCATGTTGCGCACCCAGCACCAGATCCAGCACCGGCGCACGGCCGAAGTCCGGGCGCTGCTCGACCGGCACTTCGCGCACTGTCGCTGCAGGCCCGGCGTAACTCAGTTCCGCGCCCTTGGCCAGCGGCCGACCGAAGCCGTCCAGTCCGCCCAGCTCCTCCCGCACTACAGTGGCGCAACTGCCCAACACCTGCGGCGCAACGAAGCCGCCGGGCGCCGCCAGGTAAGCCCGCGCGCCCAGCCGCGGTTGGGTGAACTGCAAGCGCTGGCCCTGGCGCAGGATAAAACTGCGCCAGGGTGCCAGGGGCTGGCCATCCAGCAACACGCCGAGGTCGGCCCCCGCCAGCGCCAGACAACAATCGTCCTGCGCCTGCAGGGTCAAGCCGCCGAGCGTCACCTCGATCACCGCTGCCTCCAGCGAGTTGCCCAGCAGGCTGTTGGCCCAGGACATCGACAACCAGTCCGCCGCCCCGCCCTGGGTCACGCCCAGGTGGCGCACACCGAAGCGTCCGGCATCCTGCAACAGGCACAGCGGCGTGCTGGCCTCAATGCTCAAGCGGCTCATGCCGATACCTCCAGCGGGGTGTCATCGCCACCCAAGTTGACGAACTCGGCGTGGCTGACCGCGGCGAAACGCACGGTATCACCCGGCTGCATCAGGCTGTAGCCATCCCGGCCACGGTCAAACAATCTGACCGGGGTGCGGCCAATCAGGTTCCAGCCACCCGGCGACACCACCGGATAGGCCGCCGTCTGGCGCTCGGCAATCCCGACGCTGCCGGCCGCCACCCGCTTGCGCGGGGTATTGAGGCGCGGCGCGGCCAGCACTTCTTCCACCAGGCCCATGAAGGCAAAACCCGGGGCAAACCCAAGGGCGAACACCTGGTACTCGCGCTCACTGTGCCGGCGGATCACCTCATCCACTGCCAAGCCACTGCGCTGCGCCAGCAGGCTCAGCTCCGGGCCGACACTTGGGTGGTACCAGACCGGCAGCACATGACATTGACCACTGGCCTGGGCATCCGGCGTCAGACCGTTCAGCGCCTGGGCAATCAGCTCCCGAGCCTGGGCCGGGCTCAGGGCGAGCAGGTCGTAATGCACCATCAAGGTGGTGTAGGACGGCACCAGGTCGATCAGGTGCCCGGCGAAATTTTCCCGTAGCCGCACGCAGGCAGCGAGCATCCACGGCATGTTGCTTTCGGAGATCTCATCGAACAGACGGACCATCAGGCAATCGATCGCTACCACTTCAACCCGTGGCTTCATGATGGGCTCTGCTGATTCAAGGCCTCGCGGATACGCTGCACGGCTGCCACGGAACTAGCGTTGTCACCGTGCACACACAGGGTGTTGGCCTGCAGCAACAAAGGGCTGCCGTCGCTGGCGAGCAACTCACCGCCACGGGCAATGATCAGCGCCTGCTCGATGATTTTCTCGGCAGCGTGATGCACCGCGCCCGGCAACTGCCGCGACACCAGGTGCCCGGCGCTGTCGTAGGCACGATCGGCGAAGGCTTCGAACCACAGCGTCACACCGTACTCATCGCCCAACGCCTGGGCCGCGCGGTTGTCACGGGTGGCCATCAGCATCAGCGGCAGTTGCCGGTCGTAGGCCGCGACGGCCTGGATCACGGCGCGCAACTGCGCCGGGTTGGCCATCATGTCGTTGTACATCGCGCCGTGGGGTTTGACGTAGCTCACGCGTGCACCCTGGGCGCGGCAGATGCCGTCCAGCGCGCCGACCTGATAATGCAGCAGGTCCTGGATTTCCTGGGCGCTGTAGGCCATGGACCGGCGGCCAAACCCTTGCAGGTCCTGATAGGCCGGATGGGCGCCGATCCGCACGCCATGGCTCAGGGCCAGGCTGACAGTCTGGCGCATGATGCTGGGGTCACCGGCATGGAAACCGCAGGCGATGTTGGCGCAATCAATGAACGGCATCACCTCGGCATCCAGACCCATGGTCCAGTTGCCAAAGCTTTCGCCGATATCGCAGTTCAGTAACAGGCGGCTCACGGTGAGTGCTCCTGTGAATTTTTATCGTTTTGACCACGGGGCTTCGAGCAGCCCCGCAGATTAGCAGTTACTGCGCGTCGAGTTGCTTGCCACGGGTTTCCGGCAGGCTCAGGGCCGCCAGGATCACCACACCGTAGGACACCGCCGCGAACGCCCCAATCCCCACACTGAGCGGCACGGTCTGGCTGAGCAGGCCGATCAGCAGCGGGAACAGCGCCGCCAGAGCGCGGCCGACGTTGTAGCAAAAACCCTGGCCCGAGCCCCGGATGCGAGTCGGAAACAGCTCGGTGAGGAAGGCGCCCATGCCGCTGAAGATGCCCGAGGCAAAAAAGCCCAGGGGAAAGCCCAGCCACAACATCACGCCATTGCTGACCGGCAACTGGGTGTAGAGCAGGACAATGGTGAACGAACCAACCGCGAACAGAATGAAGTTTTTCTTGCGCCCCAGAATATCGGTCAGATACGCGCTGATCACGTAGCCGACGTAGGAGCCGACAATCACCATGGCCAGGTACCCGCCGGTGCCGAGCACGCTCAAGCCACGCTCGTTTTTCAGGAAAGTCGGCAGCCAGGAAGTGATTGCGTAGTACCCGCCGAGGGCGCCGGTGGTCAGCAGCGAGGCGCGAATCGTGGTGCTGAGCATGCCGGGGGCGAAGATCTCGTAGAACTTCGACGGGTTGCTCGGCTCCTGGCGGGCCTTGGCTTCACGATAGATTTCCGGGTCCTTGACCAGGCGACGGACGAAGATCACAAACACGGCGGGCACGATGCCCAACAGGAACAGCGCGCGCCAGGCATCTTCGGGCGGCAGCAGGGAAAACAGCACGGCGTAGAGGATCGCCGTCAGGCCCCAACCCAGGGCCCAGCCCGATTGCACCATGCCCACGGCCTTGCCGCGGTCCTTGGCGCGAATCACTTCGCCGATCAGTACTGCGCCGGCGGTCCACTCACCACCGAAACCAAAGCCCATCAAGGTCCGGGCGATCAGCAGTTGCTCGTAGTTTTGCGCGAAGCCGCAGAGGAAGGTGAAGAAGGCGAACCACAGCACGGTGAGTTGCAAGGTGCGCACCCGGCCGATGCGGTCGGAGAGGATCCCGGCGACCCAGCCACCGATGGCCGAGGCGATCAGGGTGCTGGTGTGGATCAAGCCGGCTTCGCCGGTGGTGATGCCCCACATCGCGATGAGCGTCGGCACCACGAAGCTGAGCATCTGGGTGTCCATGCCATCCAGGCCATAACCGATCTTGCAGCTCCAGAAGGTACGGCGCTCTTGCTGGTTGATGTTGCGATACCAGTCAAAGGGACCGGGGCGGCTGCCGACCGGGGTCTGGACGGCGTCGGTCGTGTCGGGCGCACTCATGGCGAATCTCCGCGTAATTTTTATTGGTATTGTTCTGAGCCGCTACGACGCATATCGTGGGCTCTGGCGCATTTTTCGACGACGGCGCCCTGCCCGTCCAACTAATAAAACCCCTGCCAAGACATAAGAAAAAGTTGATCTCATGAACCTCAAGTTCCTCGAAACCTTTGTCTGGGTCGCCCGGCTGAAAAGTTTTCGTCTCACCGCCGATAAGCTGTTCACCACCCAGGCCTCGATTTCCAGCCGCATCGCAGTGCTCGAAGGCGAGCTGGGGGTGAAGCTGTTCCTGCGCGATTCGCGGGGCGTGAAGCTGACGCCCGAAGGCTTGAAGGTGCTCGACTATGCCGAGCAAATGATCGACACCATGCAGGCGCTCAAGCAGTCCCTGGAAACCCGTTCGAGCAAGGCCGGTCGGGTGCGTATCGGGGTGATGGACACGGTGATCCACACTTGGCTCAGCCCGCTGGTGGCGCAAATCACCGATCACTATCCGTTACTGGAAATCGAGCTGGTCGCCGATACCTCGCTCAACCTCTGCGATCAACTGCAAAAAGGCTTTCTCGACCTGATCCTGCAAACCGATCTGCTGCGCCAGGAAAGCGTGCGCAGCCTGGAGCTGGCCAGCCACCCGATCGGCTGGATCGTCGCCAGCAACTCGATCTACAACCGCGAGTACGCGAGCATCGCCGAACTGGCCCGCGAGCGAATCATCACCTACTCGAAAAACTCCCACCCGCACCAGGAAGTGCTCAGTTTGATGCAGGCCAACGGCGTGCTCGCGCCGCGCCTGAACTGTGTGAACTCGGTGTCGGCGATCACCCGCCTGCTGCGTGACGGCTTCGGCATTGGCGCCTTGCCGCCGGTACTGGTGAGCGAAGAACTGGCGCGCGGCGAATTGACCCTGCTGGCCATCGACCAGCGCCCGCCCAACCTGCAGGTGGTGGTGTCGTGGCGAGTGGGTGCGGAATGGGTCGAGGAGATTGTCGCGCTGTGCCAGCAGGTGGTGGAGGACTACGGGCGCAAGGTGGGTGAGGACTACATCGTGCTGGCGCCTACCTGATACGCGTCATCGTTGACGCCCGTCTTCTCGCGATGAGGCCAGTACCTGCGACATCGATGGGGCCTGACACACTGCTATCGCGGGCAAGCCCGCTCCCACACGGTCCTTGGTGTATGCAGGATCTGCGAGCAGCCAAATTCACATTGTGGGAGCGGGCTTGCCCGCGATGGGGCCTGCACAGTCGGCATCGACGGTGACTGACGCACCGTCATCGCAGTTACAACCCGCGCAAATCCCGCTCTTCAATCGGCCGGCTCTGGCGCAGGCGCTTGCCGCCCAGCACCACCCAGTCGATCAGGCGGAACAGGCATTCCAGACCGAACGACAGCAGCATCGCCCCGCCCAGACCCCAGGCCATGGCTTCGGGGGTCAGCAGGATCTGGTAGCTGTAGCCGTTCCAGGTTTCCTGGCGAATGTCCGGATCGGCCGCCAACGCCACTTGCAGGACGCGGATGTACCACGGGCCTTGCATGGCCTGGAACTGCTTGTCCAACGCCACCTGGCGGGTGAGCAAGGTGTTCAGGCTGTCGGCGTCGCTGCGAAAGATCGGGTCTTCGCTGGCGCGGTAGTGGGCCACCAGCGCTTGCAGGTCACCCTTGAAAAACTGCTCGGCGGTGTTCTGGAAACCTTGCAGGCCGGTCTGCGACTCGATCAGGTGGGCTTCGACCCGCTTGGCGTAGTCATTGATGAAACCAGGCACCTGGACGCCCACCAACAGGCCGATGGCAAACAACACCAGACGCACATAACTGAGCAACATAGCGGCGGATCCCTATTCGGTCTGGCCGTGGCTGACGCATTCGCCGCGCCGCCACAGGCTCCATTGGCCCGGTTCGTAGCGAGTCCAGGTTTCGTTTTCGGTCAACGGCTCGGTGGCGATCACGGTCACCACATCGTTGGGAGTGGTCTCGGCCTGGAAGTCGACAATCACGTCCACGTCCTTCAGGCGCGCCGGGCCAAAGGGGGCGCGGCGGGTGATCTGCGCCAGCTTGGTCGAGCAATAGCAGAACAGCCAGTCGCCGTCGCTCAGCAGGCAGTTGAACACGCCCTTGCTGCGGTATTCGGCGCAGGCGGCCACCAGGCTCGGCAGCAATTGCTCGACCTCCACCGGCTCGGGGAAGGCGGCACGCACTCGGTTGAGCAAATCGCAGAACGCCGCTTCGCTGTCGGTATCGCCCACCGGCCGGTAAAAGCTGGCCGTTGGCTGGAACCCGGCGAGCTGGCCGTTATGCGCGAAACACCAGTTGCGTCCCCACAACTCACGCACGAAGGGATGGGTGTTGGACAGGCAGACCTTGCCGACGTTGGCCTGGCGGATATGGCCGATCACCACTTCGCTCTTGATCGGATAACGCTGCACCAGTTGCGCGACTTCTGAATCGCAACTCGCCGCCGGGTCCTGGAACAAGCGCAGGCCACGGCCTTCGTAAAAGGCGATGCCCCAGCCATCGCGGTGCGGGCCGGTGCGCCCGCCGCGCTGCATCAGCCCGGTAAAGCTGAACACGATATCGGTCGGGACATTGGCGCTCATGCCCAATAACTCACACATGCCGGGACTCTCGCTTCAATGCAGGGCTATCAGAGACGGGGTTCGACTCGCGAACGCTGGGGGTTGCTCGGCACAGGGGGGCGACCATAACGATCATCGCCGGCCCCGCCGAAGGGTTGGTCGTCCTCGGGATCAGCCGCCTGGGCCGCGGCCTGGGCGGCAGCGGACTGCTGCTTGCGCGCCTTGGCGGCACGCTCGATTGGCAGACGGATCAGCACGAACACCAGGTACAGCGCGAGGGCGATGATGCCGTACATGAACAGGTCGGAGATGGCGCGCCAGGCGTTGTTGCCGACCTTGAACAGCAGGTCGAGGGCGGTAATGGCGATGGCCGGGGCGAATTTTTCCTTCACCGGGTCGATGATGGTCGGGCTGAACAACAGCACCGCCATGATCAGGCGCAGCGGCTCACGCAAGTAGCGCCACATCCAGCGGGTCATGCGCATCCACACCAACAGGCAGCCCAAAGCGGCAAAGGCGTATAGGCCCCAAGCGATCAGATAGTCGTTCTCGGTCATGGTGTCCATGGCATGGCAGGCAAAGAGGCGCTTATGATAACGGCTTTTCACTGATCAGGCTGCACCGCTGTCCGTGAAGCCCTTTTTGCACACTTGCCGAGAGCCACCCATGCCCCATTGTGCCCACGCCAGTAGCGCCCCGATTGCCCACAAGGCCGACGGGGATGACCCGTACGCCTGGCTGCAGGAACGGGACACGGCGCCCGTGCTCGACTACCTCAAGGCCGAAAACGCCTATCAGCAAGCCATGCTGGCCGACCAGGCCGAGCTGCGTGAAAGCCTGTTCAACGAAATCAAGGGACGGATTCTCGAAACCGACCTGTCGCTGCCCTCCCCTTGGGGTCCGTACCTGTACTACACCCGCACCACCGCCGGTGACGAGTACGCCCGGCATTACCGCTGCCCATGCCCGGCCGATGACGGTTTGCAGGTTGATGAAAGCGCCGAAGAATTGCTGCTGGACCCCAACGTGCTGGCCAACGGCGGCTTTTTCTCCCTGGGCGCCTTCAGCATCAGTCCCGACCACCGGCGCCTGGCCTACAGCCTCGACACTACGGGCGAGGAGATTTACACCCTGTTCGTCAAGGAACTGGCCAGCGGCAAGGTCAGCGAGCTTGCGTTCGAGGATTGCGACGGCAGCATGACCTGGGCCAACGACAGCCTGACGCTGTTCTTCGCCGAGCTCGACGACACCCATCGCCCGCACAAGCTGTACCGCTACCGCCTGGATGGCACGGTGGCCGAAGAAGTGTTCCATGAGCCCGACGGGCGGTTTTTCCTGCACTGCTATCGCGCCAGCTCCGAACGCCAGTTGCTGGTGTCGCTGGGCAGCAAGACCACCAGCGAAGTCTGGGCACTCGACGCCTCCCAGCCGCAGCAGGCCTTCAGTTGCCTGGCGCCGCGGGTCGAAGACCATGAGTACGACGTCGATCACGGCCTGCTCGACGGGCAATGGAGCTGGCTGATCCGCACCAACCGCGATGGCATCAACTTCGCCCTGTACCAGGCCCCGGACACGGGACGGGTACCGAGCGAGGACCAGTGGCAGAACCTGATCCCCCACAGTGACGAGGTCATGCTCGAAGGCCTGAGCCTGAACGCCAGCGCCATGACCCTGAGCCTGCGGATCGGCGGCTTGCCGATAATCGAAGTTCACCCACAGGGCCTGCCGACGTATCGCGTGCAACTGCCGGACGCGGCCTACAGCCTGTATGTACAGAACAGCCTGGAGTTTGTCAGCGACCGGATCCGCCTGCGTTATGAAGCGCTGAATCGCCCGGCCCAGGTACGCCAGTTGGAACTGGCCAGCGGCGCGCAGCACGTCCTCAAGGAAACCCCGGTGCTCGGCCCTTTCGATGCAGATGCCTATGTCAGCCAGCGCCTGTGGGCGACGGCCCCGGATGGCACCCAGGTGCCGATCAGCCTGGTGGTCAAGCGCGAAATGCTCGGCCAGCCGACCCCGCTCTACCTCTATGGCTACGGCGCCTATGGCGAAAGCCTCGACCCGTGGTTCTCCCATGCGCGCCTGAGCCTGCTGGACCGTGGCGTGGCTTTTGCTATCGCCCATGTCCGCGGTGGCGGTGAGCTGGGCGAAGCCTGGTACCGCGCCGGCAAACAGCAACACAAGCAGAACAGCTTCGACGATTTCATCACCTGCGCCGAACACCTGATCGCCAACGGTTTCACCAGCGCTGCGCAACTGGTGATCAGCGGTGGCAGCGCCGGTGGCCTGTTGATCGGCGCGGTGCTCAACCAGCGCCCGGAGCTGTTCGCCGCGGCCATTGCCGAAGTGCCCTTTGTCGACGTGCTCAACACCATGCTCGACCCGGACCTGCCGCTGACCGTCACCGAATACGATGAGTGGGGCAACCCGCAAGAGCCCGAGGTCCATGCACGGATCAAGGCCTACGCCCCTTACGAAAACGTCCGCGCGCAAGCGTACCCGGCGACCCTGGTGATTGCCGGCTACAACGACAGCCGCGTGCAGTACTGGGAAGCCGCCAAGTGGGTGGCGAAACTGCGGGTGACCAAGACCGACGACAACCTGTTGCTGCTCAAGACCGAACTGGGTGCCGGGCACGGCGGCATGAGCGGGCGTTACCAGGGCCTGCGCGACGTGGCCCTGGAATACGCCTTTGTGTTCAAGGTATTGGGGATCGCCTGAGGCGCCCTATCGGCGTTTCAACCGCCCGGGGTCTTGCTCTTTGCCGGGGTTGGTTCCAGCCCCGGCAAGGTCTGGGCCTTGGGCGGATTGGGCTTTTCGATAGGCGGCAACAGCAGCTCACGGCTGCTGCCACTGCCGGCCTTGGGCACTGGCGTGGGGGTGATCTGCGGATAAGGCGTGGGGGTTGCGGTGCCGGGAGAGCCGGGGGCCGCTGAAGGGGTAACCGGGATTGCCTGCAACTCTTGCGCGTGACCCGCACTAATCGAGAGCGCGGCCAACACAATGACCGTTAGAATGGTGCGCTTCATCAATGGCTCCGTTGCCCTTGCTTGATGCTTCAAGGCTACTCCCAACCGCGCAAGAATGCCCTGATCAATGCCAGTTTTCCCAATGAGATTCCCATGAAACGTTTCGTTCTGCTCGACACCACCCCAATCCCCGAAAACGGCGGAGCCCTGTGCCTGTTCGAGTACGGCGAGGATTTCGTCATCAAGATCCAGGGCGGCGATGGCGGGCAACTGATGAACACCCGCATGCACGGCTCCGAAGACGCCCTGGCGGAGATTCCCTGCCGCAAGGTGGCTGGCCGGCCGAACTCGCGGGTGCTGATCGGCGGCCTGGGCATGGGCTTCACCCTCGCCTCGGCGCTCAAGCACCTGGGCAAGAGCGCTGAAGTGGTGGTCGCCGAGCTGGTGCCGGGGGTGGTGGAGTGGAACCGTGGCCCTCTGGGCGAGAAAGCCGGCAAGCCGCTACTGGACCCGCGCACGGTGATCCGCATGGAAGACGTGGCCAAGGTCCTGCAGGCTGAACCCCAGGGCTTCGACGCAATCATGCTCGACGTCGACAACGGCCCCGAAGGCCTGACCCAGAAAGCCAACAGTTGGCTGTACTCCGCCGGTGGCCTGGCCGCCTGCGCCAAGGCCCTGCGCCCCAAGGGCGTGCTGGCCGTGTGGTCGGCCAGTGCCGACCGGCAGTTTTCCGACAAACTGAAAAAAGCCGGCTTCAAGGCCGAAGAGGTGCAGGTGTTCGCCCATGGCAACAAGGGCACTCGCCACACCATCTGGATTGCCGAGAAGCTCAAGGGCTGAGCTAAACTCTGTTGATAACCGTCATTCGTCTTCTACAAAGGTGAACCCATGAGTTCGTCCACCCCAACCAACACCTCGAAACTGGACCGAATCCTCGCTGATAACCAGCGCGACAAGGAAATGGGTTACCGCGACAAGGCCCTGAAGATGTATCCGCACGTCTGCGGGCGCTGCACCCGTGAGTTCTCCGGCAAGCGCCTGAGCGAGTTGACCGTGCACCACCGCGACCACAACCACGACAACAACCCGCAGGACGGTTCCAACTGGGAGCTGTTGTGCCTGTATTGCCATGACAACGAACACTCGCGCTATACCGACCAGCAGTACTTCAGCGAAGGCTCCCTGAGCACCCCGAAAATCGCCAAGGCAACCCACAACCCGTTTGCCGCGTTGGCCGGGCTGATGAAAAAAGACGATTGAAAAGGTTGCTTCATCGCGAGCAGCGCTCCGTCTGCTCGCGATGGTGATGCCGCAAACACCAGCAATCCGCAAATCAGACACCCTCCCCCATTCCCCGTATAATCGCGCTCTTTTTCCCGAAGGCACCCCGCTCGTGGCAGACAAACGGTACAGCTGCATTGGTTTGTATAACCCCAAATCACCGGAGAACGTTGGCTCGGTGATGCGCGCCGCTGGCTGTTATGGCGTGGCCTCGGTGTTCTACACCGGCAAGCGCTATGAACGCGCCGCCGACTTCGTCACCGACACCAAGCGGGTGCACTACGACATTCCGCTGATCGGCATCGACGACCTGAAGAAAATCCTCCCGCTGGGCTGCGTCCCAGTCGCGGTCGAACTGGTGGAAGGCGCCCGCTCGCTGCCCGAGTACACCCACCCGGACCGCGCGCTGTACATCTTCGGCCCCGAAGATGGTTCGCTGGACAAAGAGATCCGCGACTGGTGCGAAGACGTGGTCTACATTCCCACCACCGGCTGCATGAACCTGGCCGCCACCGTCAACGTGGTGCTGTACGACCGCATGGCCAAGGGCCTGAATACCCGTTCCGGACCTAAATTCCGCTGATCGGCCCCACGCCCGATGGAACGACTCGCGCACTGGCGCAGTCAGTTTTATATCCATTGCCCCTTGAGGAGAAAGATGATGAACGAACTCAAACGCGTAGAGCGTATCGACTCCACTCCCTTTCAGACCCAACCCACCCAGAACGTGCACGGCTGGGAACGCATCGGCTCGCTGGCGGGTGGCGTGGTGATGGTGGGCAAGGGCCTGCGCCGTGGCGGCGTGTTCGGCCTGATCCAGGTGGCGCTCGGTGGCGTCGCCCTGGCGCGGGGTATCACCGGTCATAGTTCGGCAAAAAGCTTCCTGGAAAAAAGCCGCCAGGACCTGGACAACGTCCGCGCGAAAATCGAACGGGCCGGCGAGGACCTGAAAATCCTCAAGGCCAATGCCGAGGCCACGACCCACACTGCGTCAGTGGCCAGAAACGATTCGTTGAACTCACCCAAGTCTGGGGTGTAAACCCCGCGACGCACGCGCTAGTGCAACAACTCGCTGCCCAGGACCTTCGATGGCTCGCCGATGATGCTTTCGGCCAATGCCACGAACTCCTGGGTGCTGATCCGTTCCAGGTGCATGGCACCGCGGAGCATGTCGTCGAGTGAGCGCTTGTTGCGGGTCTTCAGGCGAATCTCGCGATCCAACTCCTGCATCAGCAATACCGCCCTGGCCACCTGGGCCGGATTGGCCTGCTCGCCGCGCAGGCTACTGACTCCATGGCCGGTCTTGGCCAGGCTGTTTTCCAGCACCTGATAGCGCTCATCGCTAATGCCGCCGGCCCGGCGCAGCAGTTCAATGGCGTAGTACTCGGCAAACCCTTCGCTGATCCAGTCACTGCGCTCTTCGTCGCTGATCCGCGCGAACATCTGCGCCAGTTCACGCAACAACGGGCTGTTGCCGCTTTCGCTGATCAGCGGCAGACGGCTGTGCAGGTAAATCGATTCATGCCCGGCCGTGCTGCCGCGCCACATCGGGTCGGCGGCGCCGACGATCAGCAACTTGCCCGGATGGCGAGGATACAGCGCCTGCACCTGCGGCCAGACGAATGTCAGCAGGGTCAGCACGTCCATGCGGCGCATACCCTGCCCGCGCGGCGAGGCAACCGTGACTTCGGTCTCGCCCAGACGAGTGCGGCGCGTGCCCAGGTTGCCGGCGAGCATCCAGCCGGTGGGTCGGTCAAACAGTCGGGAGACGTTATCGATACGAAAGCGGTTCTTGCCAATCCGCGGCCAGGCCGTCTCGATGCTTTTCCAGCCCGCTGGCAATTCGAACACCAGGCGCGCCACCAACTCGATGCCATCTTGTTGATCCAGGCGCGCTGCCGGCACCAGGTCATCACCGCGCATCAAGGCCCAGTTCGGCGTCATGCGGGTCTCGAAGGTGGTGTTCTTGCGTGGCTGGCTGATACGCACCCGATAGGTCAGGCTGGCCTTGTCGGGGGCAGGTCGCCAGACGCCGCGCACAGCCTTGCCCGGGGTCAATTGCCACTGGCCGTCGGCCTTGAAATCGCTGTAGCGGCTGCCGTCCGCCAGGTCAAAATCGAGGCTGCGCACCGCCGAGCCCTGAGCCAGGGTCACGCGCACTTCGGCCTGGTCGCTTTGCGGCAACAGGCGCACGTGGTAATCCAGATCGACCTTCTTGGCCGCCCACACCGATGAACTCAGCACCAGCAGCGACAATGCCAATGACAAGCGCACAGCCATACACACTCCTTCGTGATTCACTTGGACAACGCGCGGCGCTTAACCTGCGCGAAAAATCAGATGATCTTCCCAATCATCCTCGGCCACACTGCCCTCGGCGAGCATGCGCCCCGACTGAGAGATTCGCTCTTGGTGCACCGCGTCGCGATCGCCGCACACCAGGTGATGCCAGAGCGGCAAGTCCTTGCCTTCACTGACCAGGCGATAACCGCAGGTCGGCGGCAACCACTTGAACTCATCGGCCTTGCCCGGCGTCAGCTGGATGCAGTCCGGCACCGACTCGCGGCGGTTCGGGTAGTCGCTGCACTGACAGGTCTTGAGGTCCAGCAGTTTGCAGGCGATACGCGTGTAATAGACGCTGTTGTCGTCTTCATCCTCGAGCTTTTGCAGGCAGCACAGACCACAGCCATCGCACAACGACTCCCACTCCTGCTGGTCGAGTTGGGCGAGGGTCTTGCGTATCCAGAACGGTTCAACTTTGGCGGCCATAGTTCAAGCATCTGCATCAGCGGTGGAAAAGGCCGCCAGTCTAGTGCCCAAGCCCCCGCGGGCCAAGCGCTGGCGACTGCCGGTACGCCGGCACTTGTCAGTTTTCCCGCGGCGCAGTAGCTTTGCAGGTCACAACGACCCCGGCCCAGGGTGCCATCAACGCCCACCGCGTTGCACCCGGGCGAGCTGCCAGGGGTCGCAAAAACCCCACTGCCCAGCCAACTGTGCGCCCCCGGTTTTTATTGCTGTGTACCCTCATCGACCTTGCCAGGAATCTCTTTCATGAGCGCCAATCCCCGCGTTGCCGAATATGCCATCCACCCGCAGTTCACCGATCGCTGGTCGCCACGGGCCTTTACCGGTGAAGCCATCCCGGAAGAAACCCTGCTGAGCTTTTTCGAAGCCGCCCGCTGGGCACCTTCGGCCTACAACTCGCAACCTTGGCGGTTTCTCTACGCGCGCCGGGACACGCCGAACTGGGAGCGCTTCCTCGGCCTGCTGAATGAGTTCAACCGTGGCTGGGCCCAGCACGCGTCGGCGCTGGTGATCGTGATCTCGAAAACCACCTTCACCGCGCCTGGTGCCGAGGCCGAAACCCCGGCCTTGTGGCACACCTTCGACACCGGCTCGGCCTGGGGCCACCTGGCCCTGCAAGCCTCCATCAGCGGCTGGCACACCCACGGCATGGCCGGCTTCGATCAGGAGCTGACCCGCAAGGAGCTGAATATTCCAGAAGGCTACGCGCTGCACGCCGCCGTGGCGATCGGCAAGCTGGGCGACAAGGCCACCCTGGCCGAGTACCTGCAAGCCCGAGAAGTACCAAGCCCACGCCGGCCGCTGAGCGAACTGGCGGCCGAGGGTGATTTCACCCTGTAAGCACAGTAATTCCTGGGGGTTGCTAATCCCCCACATACCCACAAAACCCTTGTGGGAGCGAGCTTGCTCGCGATGGCGTTGGGTCAGGCACCGACGATGTTAGCTGGGCTGGCCTCATCGCGAGCAGGCTCGCTCCCACAGTGATTCTGGGTGGTTGCAAATGCTCCATACACCCACAGTGGGGGTTGGGGTTACTGGGGTTGTCTCAATAGCCGCGGTTGAAATCCACTTCGCCGCGCAGCGCTTCCCCGGCCTGATAAGCCCGCAGGTTTTCGACAAACAGCTGCGTCATCAGCGCCGGTGAAGTCGGTGCCGAGCTGTGGCCGGTCAACAGCAAGCCCCAGGCGGTCCAGAATGGGTGCCGCTGGGGCAGCGGTTCCTGGCGGCAGACATCGATGACCGCGCCAGCCAGGTGCCCTTCCTTCAAGGCTTCCACCAGGTCGGCATCGACCACCGCCACACCGCGCCCGGCGTTGATCAGCAGGCCCGTAGGCTTGAACTGCTTGAACAGCGCGGCATCGTACAGGTCATGGGTGCTCGGAGTGTTGGGCAGCAGGTTAACCACATAATCGACCTCACCCACCAGGCGCCCGAGGTCCTGCAACCCGGCTACTTCGATGAACGGTGCCTGTTCACGAGGCGTGCTGGCGATGCCGTACAACTGCACACCAAATGGCTTGAGGAACTCGGCAACGCTCTGGCCAATGTCCCCGGTGCCGACGATCAGCACCTTGCGCCCGACCAGGCTCTGGCCTTGGCGGCTGTCCCACTTGCGCTCGACCTGGCTGACCAGGCGCGGCAGCACTTCGCGCTCATGTCCGAGCATGTAGGTGAGCACGTACTCGGCCATCACCTGGCCAAAAATCCCCACGGCGCGGGTCAGGCGGTAATGCCGTGGAAGCCCTTCTACCAGCAGCGGCGTGATGCCGGCCCAGGTCGACTGCAGCCACTGGGGCTGGTGGCCTTGGCGCAACAGCGTTGCCAGCAAGTCGGGCTGCCCCAGCCACACCGGGCAGTCGGCAGCCAGGTTGGCCAGTTCCGCGGAGTCGCCGCTGGTCATGACCTGCAGCTCGGGTGCCAGCTGTCCCAGGAGTTGGGCATACACAGCGTGGTCGTGTTCGGCAATCAGAACGCGCATGGTTCAAACCTTAAAAAACAGTGCACAAGGCCGCCGAGGGAGTGCGCTCCCCCGTTTGCGGCCACCGCCAGAAAATCCAGTGCCGGTCGCCGTCAGATCGGATCGTTACGTCGCAGCAACTCTTCGGGCAAGTGCTCGATGTACTCGTCTTCGGCTGGCGGCATTTGCAGGTGGTAGCCCTGCTTGTCGAGGTTTTCCAGGACCTGGGTAATGTCCTCACGCGAAAGCTTGCGCTCCGGAGTCAGCACCAGGTCGAAGGCGTGATGGGGTTTGCCGAAGGCCAGCAGCAGGCTTTCCGGTACGCGCTCCAGAGCATCGCTCTTGAGCACGTAGAGGTACATTTCGTTTTTCTTCAGGCTTCGGTAAATCGAGCAGATACGTTTCAAGGCTGTTCTCCGGCAGTGGCCAGGCTGTCGAGCAAGGCCTGGCCCATCAGTTCGCGGCGCCAGCCACGCAGCGATTCAGGCAATTGGTAGGGACCGTCCGGGAAGCCGCTCTTGAGCAAGGCCTCCAGGGTCTTCTTGCGCAACATCAGTTCGGGCGCGATGTTCAAGCGCTCCGCTTCGGCCTGGCCCAGCGCGCGCAGGCGCTTGACCAGGGCGGCGGCTTCGATCGGCAACGGCTCGGGCACAGCGGCTGGCCATTGCTCGGGGGGCACGCTGCCGGCCCGTTTGATCAGGTCCAGCAGGAACTCGCCGTCCTGGCGCACGGTGCGCGGGTGCATGTCTTCGATTTTTGCCAGCGCCGCGAGGTTATCCGGCTGGGTCCGGGCCAACGGCCACAACGAATGCTCACGCACGATGCGGTTGCGCGGCAGGTCACGGGCCCGGGCTTCAAGCTCGCGCCAGGCACACAGCTCGCGCAGCACGACCAGTTGGGCGCGGGACAGTTTCCAGGCCAGCTTGGCCTCGCGGTAGACCTCGTACGGGTCGGTTTCGCGGCGTAGGTTAGCCACCAGTTCGGCGCCATCCTCCAGGACCCAGGCAAACTTGTCGTCCGACAACTTCGGCCGCAGGCGCACGAACACTTCTGCCAGGTGCAGGGCGTCTTCGGCGGCGTAGCTGATCTGGGTCTCCGACAGCGGACGTTGCAGCCAGTCCGAGCGGGTTTCACCCTTGGGCAGGTCGATGTCCAGCACTTGCGAGACCAGGCGCGAGTAGCCCATGGAGAAGCCCAGGTTCAGGTAGGCGGCAGCCAGCTGGGTATCGAACAGCGGCGCCGGCAGGCTGCCGGTCAGGCGCAGCAGGACTTCGAGGTCTTCACTGCAGGCATGCAGCACCTTGAGCACAGCCGGGTTTTCCAGCAATGCCGCCAGGGGCTGCCAATCGTCGATGGTCAAAGGGTCAATCAGGTAAGCGCGCACGCCGTCGCCGATCTGCAGCAAGCCTGCAATCGGATAGAAGGTGTCGACCCGCATGAATTCTGTGTCGAGGGCGACGAACGGCAACTGCTGCCATTGGGCGCAAAACTGACCGAGGCTATCGTTGTCGCGAATCCAGTGAATATCGATGGCCACACGGCTCTCCCTTGAAGAATGGCGCGCAGTATATATCGCCCCCGGCGATTTCCGCGCATCCACTGAGCAAGAGCGTAGGCGAAATGATCTACGGCACGCGGTCAAGCGCTCGCCGGATCAGTCCTGGCTGAGTTTGCGCAGGACGTACACCCGGGTCGCAGCAATGCCCGGCAACACATCCTGGTGCATGAGGATCTTGAAGCCGGCCGCCTTGAACTCGGCCTCCAACTGGTTTTTTCCGCCCCCGGGCGCCGCCTGCGTCGCCAGGCCGGCGACCCAATTGCAGCGACCCGCCAGCCGCACCACCACAATCAAAGTGTCCCGGCTCACCCGCTGGAACTCCTGGAGCAGGGCCATGCGGTGTTCGGCGCACGCCAGGTGCTGGAACAGCGTCGAACAGACGATGCAATCCACCGCATTGGCCGACAGGCCGATGGAGAAGGCCGAACTCTGCAAGGTCCGGATGCGTGTCAGCAGGCTCGTCGAGTGGTGCGTACGGGCATGCTTGAGCGTGTCCGGGGAGGGGTCGGCCGCCAGGATCACCCGGTTGCCATGCTCCCCCAATACCGGCCAGTACCGTCCGACGCCACAGGCCACATCCAGCACCAGGCCAGGCTCCCCCGCTTCGTTGAGTGCATTGCGCAGTAACTGCTCGCGGCGCCACTGCGCCAAACGCTGGCGCCAGCTCGGTGGTTGGGGCTCGACGCAGGCACAGGCGTGCTGCTGGCCATGGCGCTCAGCAGATTCGCGCTCGATGGAAGATGGCGGGTGGGCGGACATGAGGGCGACTCTTATAAGGTGTCTGCTGGGGCCAGCCTGGGGGCTGGCGTAGAGATAAGGTGGCTGGCGTTCAATCCTTGGCCAGGACGCCGTCGACCACGGCACCTCGGCAGCCGGCGAACAGGTCCAGGTCGGGGTTGTAGACCTTGCTGTTGACCTCCAGCAGCCCCAGCATCGAATGAAACAGGTTGTCTTGGCTCAGGGGCTTTTCCCGGCTCAGTTGCAAGCAGTGGGTGTCGACCGAGAACGCCTTCTGATAACTGTCGGAGAACCAGGCGAGCATCGCGACATGCTTCTGCTGGTCGGGGGCGAGCATGTAGGGCGTGCCATGCAGGTACAGGTTGTACTCGCCCAGGGATTCGCCGTGGTCCGACAGGTACAACATGGCCGTGTCGACTTTTTCCTGGTTGTTGCGCAACAGGTCGATCAGCGTCGACAGCACATGGTCGGTGTAGACCAGAGTGTTGTCGTAGCCATTAACGATGCTTTCCCGACTGCAATTGTTCAGCGCGTTGCTCTCGCACACGGGGGTGAAACGCTCGTACTCCTTGGGATAGCGCTTGAAGTACTCGGGACCGTGGCTGCCCATCTGGTGCAGGACCAGCACGGTGTCCTTGTCCAGGGTGTCGATGAAGTGCTGCAGGCCCTGCAGCAGGATTTCATCGCGGCATTCACTGTTGGCGCAGAGCACCGGGTCCTTGAAGTTGCTGACATCTTCCAGGGTCACCCGGTCGCAGGTGCCCTTGCAGCCCGACTGGTTGTCCCGCCAGATTACGTCCAGCCCCGCATGTTTGAGCACATCCAGCAGGCCTTCCTCATTCTTCGCCTTGCTGGCGTCATAGTCCTTGCGCCCCATGTTGGAGAACATGCAGGGCACCGAGACCGCGGTTTCCGTGCCGCAGGAGTGCACGTCGGTAAAGGCGATCAGCCCCGCTTCCTGGTCCAGTTGCGGCGTGGTGTCACGCCCGTAGCCAAGAATCCCGAAGTTCTCGGCGCGGGCACTTTCGCCCACCACCAGTACGGTCAGCGATTTACGCCCGTGGGTCTGCCAGGTCGGATTGCGCTGGGCGTCTTCGCCGAGTTTGACGAACGGTTGCTGCGCAGACTTCACTTGCTCGCGCAAATAACCAATGGAAGCGCCGATGTAATTGCTCGGCACTACCATCAAGCGCAACTCGTGGTGATTGCGAAACAACGATGACAACCCTTGATAGTTAACAAGTGCCACGCCACCGATGACCACGGCCGAGGCGCCGGCGACCAACACTTTACTGAGCAACTCACGGTGCCAGCGACGATAACTAATCGGGGTTTTCCACAGAATAAATGACGGCAGCACACCCAATAACAAGTTGTACGCCAGCAACTTTATCGACAATAAGTCACGAACTTCGCTGGCATTGGTCTCGGCAAAGTTACGCAACATCCCGGCATCGACCAGCACGCCGTACTGACTCATGAAATACGCCACGCCGGCACTGGCCATGAACATCAGAGTCAGCACTGGCTTGAACACTGGACGGAAGGCCAGCAGGGTCAGGATCAGATTGAACGCACAGAGCAGCATGACGCCGAACGCCACCCGCATACCGATACCCTGGGCATCGCTGGCGGTAATGTCGAACAGGTGTTGCCAGAGGACAGCGTTGTAGCCAGCCAATAGAAACGCACTGGCAATCAACGTCACCCATTCCGGGCGCACGGCTTTTATTTTAAACATGGGAGGTCTGCTTGTTCCTGAAGTAGGTGCCGCCAACAAAGAACGAACTATTCTTTCCTGACCACGGCACAAACTTTAAGCAGCCTTGCATCAATATTTCGTGAAAAAGACGCCAACAAATAGTGGGTTAACAGCTATTTGTTGGCGTCCTGTTTGTTAACTATTCCTATCTCACGCCTGATGCAAGTACCAGCGCCAGTCCTGCTCGCCGACTTCGCCCATGAACTGGCGGTACTCGGCACGCTTGACTGCCAGGTAGACCCCAAGGAAAGGCGCACCAAACGCATCCCGGGCCCAGGCCGAGTTTTCCAGTGCCCGCAGGGTGGTCAGCCAGTCCGTGGGCAGCAATTCCTTGGCCTGGGCGTAACCGTTGCCCTCGACCGGCGCTCCCGGGTCGCGCTGCTCGCGAATGCCGCGATGAATGCCGGCCAGGATCGCCGCAGCGGCGAGATAGGGGTTGGCATCGGCGCCGCAGATGCGGTGCTCGATATGCCGCGAGAACGCCGGCCCGCCGGGCACTCGCAGGCTCACGGTGCGGTTGTCGACGCCCCAGGTGGCGGCCAGCGGCGCGTAGCTGTTGGTCTGGAAACGGCGATAGGAGTTGGCGTTGGGGCAGAACAACAGCAAGGAGTCGAGCAAGGTGCTGAGCATGCCACCGACCGCCTGGCGCAGCAGCGGCGTGCCATCGGGGGCGTCGCTGGCAAACAGGTTGTTGCCGTCCTTGTCGGCGATGCTGACGTGCATGTGCATGCCAGTACCGGCCAGGTCATCGAACGGCTTGGCCATGAAACAGGCACTCATCCCATGCTTGTGGGCCACGCCCTTGACCAGGCGCTTATAGCGCACCGCCTCGTCCATGGCCTGCAGGGCATCTTCGCGGTGCTCGAGGGTGATTTCGACCTGGCCCGGAGCGTATTCGGAAATCGCCGTGCGCGCCGGAATCCCCTGCAGCTTGCAGGCGGCATAGAGGTCGGCGAGAAACGGCTCGATCTGCTCCAGTTCACGCAAACCGTAGACCTGGGTCGAGCGCGGCCGCCCACCGTCGACGTCCCGCGCCGGTTGCGGGCGACCCTGGCTGTCACGCTGCTGATCGAGCAGGTAGAACTCCAGCTCCGCGGCCATCACCGGGTAATAACCATCGGCCTTGAGCCCATCGATCACCTTGGCCAGCAAATGCCGAGGATCGGCCACGGTCGCCGGCATGCCTTCTTGCGGGTGCATGCTGACCTGCACCGCCGCCGTCGGAATCTGCCGCCATGGCATGCGCTGCAAACTGCCGCTGACCGGGTAGGCGCGGCAATCGATGTCGCCGACCTCCCAGACCAGCCCGGAGTTTTCCACGTCGTCGCCATTGATGGTCAGGCCCAGAATGGTGCTGGGCAGCGGCCGCCCGCTCTGGTAGACCGCCAACAACTCATCGCGGTGCAACAACTTGCCCCGGGGCACGCCGTTGTTATCGACGATGAACAGCTCGAACATCTCGATATCCGGGTTGGCTTGCAGAAAATCATTGGCTTCTTGCAGGGAGGCAAAGGGGCTCGTGGCAACACTCATGGGAACGCTCGTATATCCGGGTCAGGCAGGCGCACAGGCACCGCCAGTCAGGCCCCGGCGCAACACCGGGGCCGTTGAAATGATTCAACGGGAAATACGCACATCCGGTGGGCGCGCATGGCGGCAATGCCATAGCGCCCAAAAGGCCAGTTCCGAAGGCAGGGCAGACAGGTTCAATGCGCTGGCGGGCAAGAATCGACGCCGAGGCTGACGGCATGACGCACTAGCGCCAGGCACAGCTGCGGGGTGAGTGTCGATCGAGCAACCGTCCATAGGGTAAACCGCAGAACATAGAGGGCGAACAGCGTCACACGGGGCAGTAAGTCGTTAAATCCACAGATCAAGAACCTTGGGTGCAGACTTGCTAAACATTTCCTCACTGCAATCCTGCGAGGACTGCGTCCTCGAACGCAGCCTCGCAGGCTCGGCAGCTGCTACGGGAGATTGGGGTATTGCTGAAATCTGTGGTGTGGCGCAGATCGCCATCGCGGGCAAGCCCGCTCCCACAGAGAAATGCGCTTCCCCCAGAAAAAACAGGCCGGCCCCCACCCCCAACAAATTTAATTTCTAAATCCCCCCGCAGACTTTCTGATTTGCCGCCACCCACCCCCAACCCGCCTAATCCAGCCCTAGCCCCCCAAGGTCCGATTATGCAAACCGTACGCGCCACCTCCCGCCCCGCGATCTGGCTGATGCTAGCCGTCGTTCTCGTCGCCCTGAACCTACGCCCGTCCATGGCCGCCATCGGCCCACTACTGACCGGCATCCGCAGCGACATCCCCCTGAGCTTCAGCCTCGCCGCCCTGCTCACCATGCTGCCGGTCATGGCCATGGGGCTGGCGATGTTCTTCGGCATGCGCATCAGCCGCCACCTGGGCGAACACCGCACCGTGGTCCTGTCGCTGCTGATCATCGGCCTGGCCACCGCCTCCCGGTTATTCCTCGACTCGGCCGCCGAACTGATCTTCAGCGCCGTCCTGGCCGGCATCGGCATCGCCCTGATCCAGGCACTGCTGCCGGCCCTGATCAAATCCCGCTTCAGCGATAACGTCTCGCTGTTCATGGGCCTGTATGTCACCTCGATCATGGCCGGCGCAGCCATTGCCGCCTCATTCGCGCCCCTGGTGATGATCAACACCGGCAGTTGGCGCATCGGCCTGGCGATCTGGGCGGCACTGGCGGTTGTCGCCTTGCTGTTCTGGTACGCCCAACGTTCGGCCATCGCCCCCCAGGCCAACCCAACCGGCAACAACACGTCCTTTGCCGGTAATCCCCGCGCCTGGTTGCTGGCCATCTTCTTTGGCCTGGGCACGGCGTCCTACACCTGCGTGTTGGCATGGCTGGCGCCCTACTACGTGGAGAAAGGCTGGAGTGAACAGAGTGCCGGCCTGGTGCTGGGGTTTCTCACCGCCATGGAAGTGATCTCCGGCCTGTTGACCCCGGCCCTGGCCAACCGCAGCCGCGACAAACGCCTGGTGCTGATGGTGTTGCTGGGCCTGATCGTCGCCGGTTTCTGCGGGCTGATCCTCAGCCCCGAGTCCCTGAGCCTGCTCTGGCCGTGCCTGTTGGGGCTGGGCATCGGCGGGCTGTTTCCAATGAGCCTGATCGTCTCGCTGGACCACCTCGACCATCCCCAGCGCGCCGGCGGCCTGACGGCCTTTGTGCAAGGCATCGGCTACCTGATTGCCGGGGTTTCGCCGCTGATTGCCGGGATGATCCGCGATCAACTAGGCAGTTTCGAATGGGCCTGGTGGGCCCTGACCGCGGTGGTGCTGGTGATGATGCTGATGGTCCTGCGCTTCGACCCACGCCACTATGCCAGGCACATCGACTGAGCAGCCGAGTCTGCGGCGCATGGTCCTGAGCCGCGCCTTCCGTTAGCATCCCTGGTCCAGGCGTGTGCACAACCTGCACACGCCGCTGAACGGACGTTATGGATGCTCAACAGTAACTTGCTGCGCAAGCTCGATATGCAGGACTTGATGGTGTTCATCGCGGTGTATGAACAGTGCAATGTCAGCGGCGTATCCGACGCCTTGTGCGTCAGCCAGTCCACCGTGAGTTATTGCCTGAAGAAACTGCGCACCAGTTTCGAGGACGAGTTGTTCATCAACACCCGGACCGGCATGCGCGCGACGGACAGGGCCAGCAGCATGTACCCCCATGTGCTGCAGATCATCGAGAGCATCAACCTGTGCCATGCCGGGGTCCAGGCGTTCGACCCGACTCGGCGGGCCGTGACCTTCAACCTCTGCGCCCCGGAATACTTCGAACAGTTGGTCCTGCCGCGCCTGCTGCGACGCTTCGCCCAGGTCGACCTGCCGGTGACCATCAATGTGCACAAACTCGAAAGTGAGATTCCCGCCGAAGAACTGCGCGACGGCCGCATCGATCTGGTGATCGGCTTCGGCCCTAATTTTCATCAGCACCACAGTGACTTCAAGTCCCAGGTTTTGCTCACCGATGACCTGGTGTGCGTGGTCGACCAGCACGCCCCGCACCCGACGCCGCGCTTCAGCCTGCAGGATTTCGCCCAGCGCCGGCATGTCTTTCCCACGCCCTGGACTTCCAGCACCAACATGGTCGATGGCTGGCTTGCGCAGCAGGCCCACAAACGGCAGGTTGTCGCCCGCGCCAACAGCTACAGTGCGGCGCTGAAGTTGATTGTCGGCACCGATTACCTGCTGGCCATGCCGCGGCGTATCCAGCAGTTGCTGGCCAGCGAACCCGGGTTCAGCCATTACGAGGCGCCCCAGGGTCTGCCGAGGTTCAGCTTGGACATGCTGTGGAGCGAGGCCAGCGACCTGGACAGCGCCAACACCTGGTTGCGCCAGCAGGTGATCGAGGCCTGTGTCGCGCAACCGCTGGATTGAAGGGTGCGGCGGGGCTCAGCGACCGATGGCGGTCTTGGTGTAGGACTCGCGGTCAATGTCCAGGACTTCGACGGACAGTTGCACCTCGACCCCGGCCGGCCATTCGCACAAGTCTTGCAGTACCGCCAGCAGGCTATCGGACAATTGCTTCTTGATCGCCGGTGAACGGCCACTGAGTATCGCCAGGCGCAACGCCACGAAGCCCCGCTCGCCCATGCCGGTACCTACACGGAATGCGCCTACCTGCATGGCCCGACTCTTGATGTCGAACTCATCGGCAAACTGCCCGGAACCGGCCAGCGCGTGGTTGAAACGCAGCAGCGCCACGTCCGCGTTGAGCCCTGGCAGGTTGTCGGTGTATTCCATGTGCAGGTGAGGCATTGCAGTGCTCCTTGGGTTAACCATCAAAGTGCCTACGTATAGCACAGACCGCTCCTACCGCCCTCAGCGACATTGGCCTAGATCTGCGGTGCTTCGCGGTCGCTCATGAAGGCTTCCAGGCGCGAGCGCAGCCAACGCTCGGCCGGGTCGGTGTCGACATGGCTGAGCCAGACCATGGACAGGTCCAGGGTCGGGGTGTGGAACGGGAACGGCTCCTTGAACAATTGCCCCGAGGCAGCCATGGCTGCGGCGGTGTAGTCCGGCAGGCTGGCGATCAAGTCGGTGCCCGCCAACAAGGCCGGCAAGGCACTGTATTGCGGCACCGATAACACCACCTGGCGGGTGCGGCCGATCTCGGCCAGCCACTCATCGGCAAAGCCGCTGACGTTGGCGGTGTGCGAGACCAGCACATGGGGCCGGGCGCAGTATTCGTCGAGGGTCAGCGGCGTGTCCGAGGCATCGGCACGCAGGATGCTGGGCTGGATGTGGCGCAACAACTTGCGCTTGGCATTGGCCGGCAGGCCACGGGTCTGGCTGATGCCGACGGTGATATCGCCTGACGCCAGCAAGTCGGGAATCCGCCAGTAGTCAACATGCTGCACCACGAACACCACCTGCGGCGCTTCCTGGCGCAAGGCGCGCAACAACGGTGGCAGCAGGCCGAACTCGACGTCATCGGACAGGCCGATGCGAAAGGTCATGGTGCTGCTGGCGGGATCGAACTCGCGGGTCAGGCTCAGGGCCGAAGACAAGGCGTCGAGCGCCGGAGACAGATGCTGGATCAGCTCTTCGGCCCGCGCCGTAGGCTCCATGCGGTGACCGACCCGGATAAACAGCGGGTCGTTGAGCATGATGCGCAGGCGATTGAGTGCCGAGCTGATTGTGGGCTGGCCGAGAAACAGCTTTTCCGCCGCGCGTGTCACGTTGCGTTCGAGCATCAGCGTTTCAAACACCACCATCAGGTTGATGTCGGCCTTGCGCAGTTCATTGCGATTCATCTACCGCCCCCAGTCCCCAAGACTGGCGACAGTTTAGGAAGCCGTGGGGAGTGCCGTCCATCGACATCGACGATTGATTGCACACCCGTGGGCAAACATCCGCTAGCCAACACCCGGCGGCCCGCTCACTCGGGGCGCCGGGTGCCATGAGCCACCGTCAGTTGCGCGCCTGAAGCCCTTCGATAAAGCCGGCGATACGCCCACAGGCGTCGCTCAACGCGGCATCGGAGACGGTGAAGGAGATCCGCACGAAACCGGCGGTGCTGGCCCCAAAGGCGCTGGCATCGAGTACCGAGACACCCGTGGCGCGGAACAGCTGCCAGGCGAAGTCGGTGCTCGACAGGCCGGTATCCCGCACATCCACCAGCATGAACATGCCGGCCTCGGGCACCTTGCACTTGAGCAGCGGCACGTTGCGCAACCCGGCGACCACCAGGTCACGCCGACGGCGATACAACTCGCGCGCCTGGCCGACCACCTGCTCATCCAGCTCCAGCGCCTTCAACGCGGCGGCCTGGATGAAGCCCGGCAAGCCATACAGCATGCACAGCAGCAGGTTATCCAGATGGCCGATCAGTTCCTGTGGCCCGACCACCCAGCCGACCCGCCAACCGGTCATGGCATGGGACTTGGACAGGCTGTTGAGCACCACGGTGCGTTCGCCCATGCCTTCCAGGGTCGCCACGCTCTGGTGCGCACGATCGTAGGTGAGCTGGCCGTAGACCTCGTCACTGATCACCCACAGGTTGTGCCGCTGGGCCACCAGGGCCACCGCTTCCAGTTCCTCGCGGGTGTAGACGTTGCCGGTGGGGTTGTTGGGCGTGGCCAGGGCGATGCCGCGAGTCTTGTCAGTCACCACCGCCTCGATGGCGGCCAGGGTCAAGCGGAAATCGTTTTCCGCCGGTTGGGCAATCGGCACCAGGCGGGCACCGCTGGCCTGGATGCTCGCCTCGTAGGTCAGGTACATCGGCGCCGGCACCAGCACCTCATCGCCGGTTTCGAACAGGCACATGGCGGTGGCGTACAAACCATTCTGCGCACCAGCCACCAGGGCCACGTTGGCGGCGGACACCGGCTGGCCGAGCAAGGCCGTCTGCTTGGCGGCAATCGCCTCGCGCAGGGCCGGGCGGCCGATCACGTGGCAGTAGTGGGTGTCGCCTTCGTTCAGGGCCTGGATCGCAGCCGCGCAGATCTCGTCGGCGGTGGCGAAGTCCGGATCGCCGATACTCAGGACGATGGCATCTTCACCCCGAGCCTGGGCATCACACGCGGCGTAGTGAATGTCCCAGGCGCTGACCGTCTCACCGCTGATGCGCTGGACCATGGACGAATATTTCATGAAAAACTCCTTGTGAGCCCTCGGGCCGACGTATCAACACAGCGTGAAGTCAGGCCTGTCGTTGGGGCGTTTTGCCGATACGGGCAAAGCCTTGTTCGATCAAGATCGCCAGAATGATGTAAATCACCGCCACCACCAGCAGCGGCTCATAGACTCGCAACGTTTGCGCACGCACCAGGTTGGCCGCACCGAGCAAGTCGGTGACCGCAACGGTGGAGGCCAGCGCCGTGGCCTTGAGCAGCATCACGCTCTCCCCTGCCAGGGTCGGGCGCAGCATCTGCAAGGCACGCGGCATCCATACTCGCCGCAGCACCAGCCAGGGCCGCATGCCATAGGCCCGCCCCGCTTCCAGCTCGCCACGCGGCACTGCGCGCAAGCCACCGCGCAGCACTTCGCCGACATACGCCGAAACGCTCAGGGTCAGGGCAAACGCAACGTACCAGAAACCTTCACGCAAGTACGGCCAGAACATGCTGCCGCGAATCAACGGGAAGGTAGCGAACAGGCTACCCACGCCGTAGTAAAGCACGTAGATCTGCACCAGCAAGGGCGTGCCACGCAGGACGCTGGTGTAGAACCGCAGGCCGTTGGCCAGGAAACGGTTCTTCGATAAGCGCCCCAGGGCCACGCCAACCGCCATCAGGAACCCGAAGAAACCCGAGATCAGCAACAGCTGCAGGGTCAGCCCTGCACCCTTGACCAACTCGTTGTAAAAACTGCTCAACCACTGAAAGTCCATGCCTGCCCTTCCCTATGAGTGCCGTGGCATCCAGCGTTCGAAGCGAACTTCGACCTGCCGGAACACCGAACTGGAAACCAGCGTGATCAGGTAATAGAACGCCGCGACCGCGAGGTAAAACAGCAAGTAGTGTTTGGTCGAGGCCGCAGCCTGGCGCCCGGCAGTCAGCAGTTCGCTGTAGCCGACTACGCTGATCAGCGCGCTTTCCTTGACCAGCACCAGCCACAGGTTGGACAGGCCGGCGATGGCGAACGGCAGCATGCTCGGCAGGATTACCCGGCGCACCAGCATCAAGCGATTGATGCCATAGGAGCGCGCGGCTTCGATCTGGCCGTGGGGAATCGATTCGATCGCCCCGCGGATGATCTCCCCCGAGTACGCGCCCTGCACAATGCCCAGCACCACCACGGCGGCCATGAACCCGTTGATCTCGACACTCGGTTGACCGAGCGCCGCCATCGTCAGGTTGATCAGGTCGGCACCGGCGTAATACAGCAGCAGGATCAGCAACAGCTCCGGCACTGCGCGGTACAGCGTGGTGTAGCAATTGGCACAGACCACCATCCAGCGTGGTCCCTTGAGTTTGACCATGGCCACGATCAGGCCGATAGACAGACCCAGGACAAAGGCGCCCAGGGAAATACCCAGGGTTTTCACCATGCCCTGCGCCAGGGCCTGGAGCCAACCGTCGGCAAAAAACAGCCGGGAAATTTCAGAAACAGTCATGAGCACACCTTCGCTGGGTTTGCTTGAGGTACCGGCTTACTCGAGGGCCGAGATGTCGGTCTTGAAATAGCGCTCACGGATTTTTTCGTAGCTGCCGTCGGTTCGCAGCGATTGCAGGGCCACGTTCAGACGCTCACGCAGGGCATCGTTGCCCTTGCGCACGCCCGCACCCACGCCGTCACCGAACAAGGGGTCGAGCGGAGCCACGCCCTTGCTCGCGAGCATGGCGTTGTCTGGCAGTTCGAGCAGCGGCTCGACCACCAACTGGTCGGCCAGCATGATGTCGACACGTCCGCTGCGCAGGTCGGCGAGGAGGTCGTCCTGGTCGTTGTAGTAACGGATGGTCGAGTCCTCGGCGTAGTACTTCTTGACGAAGGCGGCGTGGGTGGTGGAACCCTGCACGCCGATGATCTTGCCCTTGAGGCCGGCCGGGGTTGGGTCCAGTTCCAGGTTGCGCTCGCCGATCCACAGGGCGCGGGTGAAGAAGTACGGCTGGGTGAAGTCGATCACCTGTTGACGCTCGGGGGTGATCGACAGGGAGTTGAGCACCACGTCGACCTGCTGCGATTTGAGCGCCGGGATCAGACCGTCCCAGGACATTTCATTGAGGCTGCATTCGGCCTGCATGCGGGCGCAGACGGCGGTGATCATCTCCGGCTCGAAGCCGCTCCAATCGCCCTTGCCGCTCTTGAACGAGAACGGCGGATAGGGTTCCAGGGCGATGCCGAACACCAGTTTGTCCGCGGCCATCGCGCTGCTCGCGATGCCGGCCAGCAAGCAGGCTTGCAGGGTAACCAACAGAGTTTTTTTCATGCAGGGTGCCTCTTTCAGGTTGTTGTTATCGAGGTTGAAAAAACCGGCGCGATTACCCGCGGTTGTCCTGGGCCATGACAAATTGCCGGCAGCGTTCGCTGCGCGGATCCAGCAGTACCTGTTGGGGCGGGCCTTCTTCCTCGACCCGGCCCTGGTGCAGGTAAATCACCTTGCTCGACACATCCCGGGCAAAGGCCATTTCGTGGGTCACCAGAATCATCGTGCGGCCTTCCTCGGCGATGCCCTGGATCACCCGCAACACTTCGCCCACCAACTCCGGGTCGAGGGCCGAGGTCGGCTCATCGAACAGCATCACTTGCGGGCGCATGGCCAGGGCCCGGGCGATGGCCACGCGCTGTTGCTGGCCGCCCGACAGAAACGCCGGGTAGGCATTGCGCTTGTCGATCAGGCCGACTTTTTCCAGCAGTTGCTCGGCGTGGGCGGTGGCTTCCTTGCGGTCCTCTCCGAGCACATAGACCGGGGCTTCGATGACGTTCTCCAGCACTGTGCGGTGCGGCCACAGGCTGAAGCTCTGGAACACCATGCTCAGGCGGGTGCGCAGGCGCTCGACCTGACGCGGATCGGCGACCTGCGCGACCCCATGACGTCCAGTCTTCAGGCGTACTTCTTCGCCATTGATGCGCAGGCTGCCGCTGCAGGGAATTTCCAGCAGGTTGATGCAGCGCAGCAGCGTGCTCTTGCCCGAGCCGCTGGAACCGATCAGCGAGACCACCTCGCCCTCCTTGGCGCGCATCGAAATGCCCTTGAGGACGTGGTGGTCGGCGTAGCTTTTGTGCAGGTCGTCGATGGCGACGACCGAGGTGTCCGCTGCCGGCTGCGGGATGTTCACGTTGGTGAGTGCTTGCACGTCTGGCTCCTCGAATACTGGGGGATGCGGTACACAGGGCTGCGGGGCATTACTCGTCCTCGCGCGCCGGAATCCACCACTCCTCACCGCGTACGGTGGTGATGTACTCCGGCCAGCGGAAACGGTGCGGCGCCTGGAAGTCGGCGGGCAACAGGGGCGCCTGCCAATGCTCACCACCGATGCCACCGCCGGTGCGCTGGTTGAACTCGGCCTTGGCTGCCGCCAGCAGGTCGTCGTTGCAGAACAGGTCGAGCAAGGTGCTGGCGATGGTTTTGGCCGCCACGTCGATCATCGGGTCGATGGTCTGCGGGATGCCGCCCAGGGCGTTGGAGACCCAGTCCGGGTAGACATGGCCGGCGGGCGCAGAGAGCATCGGCCGCGCGACGAGCAGGCGCACGGTCGGGCAATGCCAGGTGTATTCGGGGTAGTCGTCGGAGGTCAGGTACTTCTGCCAGGCCGGCATTTGCAGGCGCATCTGGCGTTCGCACTCCTGCGGCTCGATCAATTGTTCGATGGCTGGCAGGAAGGGTTCGGCCATCGGTTCCAGGCCCAGGTTGCGCTGAATGTCGCGGGCGATCTCGCAGGCTTCCAGGCCCCATTGCGGCGCACCGATGGCGGCCAGGTTGTCGTAGGTGGCCTGGGCCAGCACATGGTTGGCCAGGCCGCCACGGGACTTGCACACCCAGGTCTTTTTCCATTGGCAACCGGTGGCCATCGCCGCGGCGGCAGCGTTGTTGTCCATCACCGAGGAAATGGTTTCGGCCTGCTCGATCGAGTCGCAACGCAGCAGGTACTGGATCTGCGACAGGTGCGGCGGCAGGTTGTCGGCGGTGGCCTGGCCGGCAGTGAGGATAGCTTCGTTGTAGCTCCACAGGCCGGTGAACGGCAGGGTCGAACGGCGCAGGCTTTCATTGAGGTTGTAGAAGTGCATCAGCGCATCGTTGGCCCCCGGCGCGCGGGCTGCCAGGTGGTTCTGCGGGATGGGGCTGTAGCGGTCGGCGGCGATCCAGTTCTGCGGGTCTTCGCAGGTGAAACTGTAGATGTAGGCGTAGGCGATTCCGCAATGGGTATCCCAGGTGGTGGTGTTGTTCAGCGGCAGCATGTAGGTGGGGTGAAAACTGATGGCCGCATCCAGGTTGTCGTAGTAACCCTTGGCGGCATGCACCGGCTTGGAGGCGCGCAGCTTTTCTGCCGGCTCACCGAAGAAGCGGATGGTGCCCTGGATGCCAAACTCGAGCATCGCCGCCTTGGCCGCCAGCACCCCACCCAGGGCACTGATGCCGAGTGCCGAATGCGGGTCGGTGTGCCCGGGGGCAAACCGCGACAGGCCGTCACGCGGCATCTTGCGGGTGGTCGCGGCCTGGCAATTGCCAGGGACCGCGTCGTACTCGGCATAGGTCGCCAACACTGGGCCATTGCCGTTGCTGAAGGTGGCGCAGAAGGCGGTCGGCATGCCGCCACTGCCCTCTTCCACGGTGAAGCCTTCCTTGCGCAGCAGCTCTACATACCAGGCGCAGGACTTGTACTCGCGAAACGCCGGTTCCGCGTAGTGCCAGATGATCTGGTGCCAATCAGACAACTGCTGGCGGTGCTGGTCGATCCATTTACGGGCAAATCTTTTCTGCAATTCCATGCGGCTCTCTCCCACAGATTCGGCGAATTGATGCTCAGGCAGACAGGAAGGCTGCGGCGTCCAGTTCCAGCAGGACCGGCTGGTGGGTGTCGGCCAGGCGGATCAGCGCTTCGCGCAACTGCTCGCGGCTACTAACGGACTGGTGCTGGACGTGGCAGGACTTGGCCAGCGCGGCGAAGTCCGGCGGCAGGATGTCGACGCCCAGTGGCGGGATCTCGCGGGCGGTCATGTAGTCGCGGATCTCGGCGTAGCAGTGGTTGTTCCACAGCACCACGATCACCCCTGCCTCGGCCTCACGCGCGGCGATCAACTCGGCGCTGGAGAACTGCACCCCGCCATCCCCCACCACTGCCAGTACCGGGCGCTCGGGCATCGCCAGCTTGGCGCCGATCGCCGCCGGCAAGCCGTAGCCCAAGGTGCCGAAACCGGTGCCGGCGTTGAACCAGCTGTTGGCTTGCGGCGCCCGGTAGCCCAACGCGCCCTGATACACCGGCTGGGTCGAGTCGCCGACCACAATCGGCGCCGGCAGGCTGTCGCGCAGGGTGTCGAGCATCTGCTGCATGACGTTTTGCTTGGGGCTCCAGCTCGCCCGCTCGGCGGCATTGACCCGCGCCACGCCAAGGCCGGCCCAGTCACTGGCGGGGCGCTCGGGCACGGCGCTCAAGAGTGCCTGCAGACCTTGCCCGGCGTCCCCCAGCAAACCGACATCGGCACGGGCCGCGCCGAGAATCTGCAGTGGGTCGATGTCGAGACGAATCAGCGGCGCATTCAAGACCAGCGGCCCTAGGCCAAAGAAGTCGTAGTCGGTCTCGCCCAGTTCGGTGCCGACCGCCAGGACCACGTCGGCCTCGGCAAACAGCGCCCGGCCATGGGCCGACGACTGCACGCCATCGAGCAGCAACGGATGTTCCGGCGCCAGCAGGCCACGGGCATTGGTGGTCAGGGCCACGGGGGCCTGCAGCCGCTCGGCCAGCGCTTGCAGCAACGGGCCGGCGCGCCGGGCGCCGCCACCCGCGAGGATCAACGGCTTACGCGCGGCGGCCAGCAGTTGCACCGCTGCGTCGATATTCACTGCGGCCGGGGCCGGGGCTTGCGGCAAGGTGCGCGGGCGCAGGTCGAGGCCATCGGCCGGCATCTCCAGCACGTCGAGGGGGATTTCGATATGCACCGGCCGTGGCCGCGCGCAACTGAACAGCGCAAAGGCACGGGCCAGCACTTCCGGCAATTCCTGCGGGCGTTGCAGGGTATGGCTGAAGGCGCAAACCCCGGAGACGACGGCACGCTGGTCGGGCATTTCATGCAGATAGCCATGGCCCAGACGCTGGTGTTCGCGACGGCTGGTGGTGGAGATCACCAGCATCGGCACTGAGTCGGCGTAGGCCTGGCCCATGGCGGTGAGGATGTTGGTCATGCCGGGGCCGGTAATGATGAAGCACACCCCGGGCTTGCCGCTGGCGCGGGCATAACCGTCGGCCATGAAGCCGGCGCCCTGTTCGTGCCGTGGGCTGATGTGGCGCAGCGAACTGCCGTGCAATCCGCGATACAGCTCGACCGTGTGCACGCCGGGAATGCCGAACACCGACTCCACGCCGTAGCCTTCGAGTAACTGGACGAGCGCCTGGGCACAACTGGTCATGCGAGCACCTCTGTATTGTTATGGTTATGTCAGGCATGCGCGGCCTGATTCGAGGGCTCTAGTATTGGTGACAAAACAATTACATCAATCGAAATAAATTTGCGTCTTTGTCCAATTTAATTGAACAGATCGACCGTCGATGAGGGGGCGAAAGGATCATATTGCTCACCAGTGATGGGCAAATTATTCGATTGTGGGGGTTGGGCATTTTCATAAAGATGCTGCGACGGCCCCCATAAGGAAGACCCCATGCTTGTCCGGCACCAGCCCCTCTTGACCCGCAATCCCTGCACCCAGCGCCAGCTGATCAGCCTGCATTACGGTCAGCCCGGGGGCGCCGGCAAGGTGTACCTGCAAGCCAGCCTGCACGCCGACGAGTTGCCCGGCATGCTCGCGCTGCATCATTTGCGCCAGTTGCTGGACGAGGCCGAGGCCCGTGGCGAGATCCTCGGGGAAATCGTGCTGGTGCCGATCGCCAACCCAATCGGCCTGGAACAGACGCTGATGCACGATGCCATGGGTCGTTTTGACTACAACAGTGGCGAGAACTTCAACCGGCGTTACCCGGACCTGGCGCAGATGATCCAGGCGCAGCTTGGTGATGAGCTCAACGACGACCCGCAACACAACCTGCAGCTGATTCGCCGCGCCATGGCCGCTGCCTTGCACGGGATGCTGCCGGGCAGCGAGCTCGACTCCCTGCGCCAGGCGCAATTGCTGCTGGCCCACGACGCCGACTTCGTCCTCGACCTGCATTGCGACGCCCAGGCGGTGGTCCACCTGTACGGCGAAACGCCTTATCAGGCCCAACTCGAACCCCTGGCCCGCTACATTGGTGCCCAGGCCACCCTGCTGGCCAGCGGCACCGGTGCCGGCTCGTTCGATGAAGCCTGCGGTCAACCCTGGTGGCGCCTGGCGCAACAGTTCGCCGACCGCTTCCCGATTCCCCCCGGCTGCGTCGCCGCCACCGTCGAGCTGCGGGGCGAAGCGCAAGTCGAGCACCCACTGGCCAGCCAGGACGCTGCCGCGCTCTACGCCTTCCTGCAACACCGCGGCCTGCTCGCCGGCACCGCGCCGCCGCTACCCGCCCTGCTCCAGCCCATCACCCCCTTCGACGGCTCCCTGACCCTACGCGCCCCGTGCGCCGGGCTGGTGGTGTTCCTGCACAGCCCGGGAGCCTGGATCGAGCGCGAGCAACCGGTGGTCCACATCATTGACCCCATCAGCGGCACGACCCAGGTGGTGTGCAGCACCACAAGCGGAGTGATGTACATGCGCAGCGCCATCCGCTTTGCCGCGGCGGGAGTGGAGCTGTGCAAGGTGGCGGGAGCGGTGCCGTTGGCGGGTGGGGTGGTGGTTTCGGCGTGATGAGTTGTGTTGCGCACCATTGCGTAGAGCACTGCTTAATTCGCCGTTACAACCGAATAGATGAAAGTCGCTCAAAGGCGGAATAGGATTGCCTGGAAGTAAGCCATTGGCGTACACGCCCTGGCTACCGACAGGCGCAAAGCGCTGAAGACTGCCATCGAATATTGGAGATAACCATGAGCAAGTTTTTTGATGAGCTGATGGAAAGTGTGCAGCAGATGGACGAAATCGTCCGAGGGGAACGCCGCCCCTCCTGTGAATTTCATGTAGACGCCCTGCAGGTCAAACAAATCCGCAAAGCGACCGGCCTGACACAGGCCAAGTTCGCGGCGCTGATTGATGTGCAACTTGGCACCTTGCGCAATTGGGAGCAAGGTCGCCGTGAGCCGACAGGTCCGGCCAAGGCTTTGCTCAAAGCCATACACAATGATCCGGTGCATGTCTTGAATGCGTTGGCCGGTTGAATGGATGACCTCCCTCCTCCCCCAAAAAACCTGAGCTCAACCGAAATGGGCTTGGCGATGGCAGTTCGGGCAGAGCACCGCAACATTGGCAAGATTGTCCAATCCACCATCCGCAAGGCGGACCAGATGATGGACTTCTAGATAGGGCGTGCCGTTTGACTTGCGGTTGAAAGGTGCCAGTTTTTTACAAACTTCGCATGATCCGCCAGCCCGATATAGAGCCTCAGCCACTACGTCGGGATCTCTTACAAAGTACGTCGCAGTGAGCGTGAACTGAACAGGGACTACGTCCTTTTTCTTTGCCAGTCTGGCCAACCTTGCTGCAGAAGTATCATTCGAGGATACCCGCACCTCAGCCTCGGACACGGCAAGATACTGGGCGACTGTACCTCCAGGGTGATCGATGAGTAGCTCAGCGTTTGCCACCACCTCACGGAGCTTACGCAAGGTCAGCTTGCGAAGCTGCTCATAGTAATGAATGTGAAGTCTTGTGGCCTTCAACGCCTGCGTCAGTGCCTGTATACCAGCGTCTTGGTATGTACGGTGCAGATAAAGCTGAGTCGTCTCGACGTTGATCGCGCGGTGGTAACATTTCCCTTGCCGCATTATCCGGTAGACGTTGATCAGGTCATTGGCGTAGGTGGCGCCAACCTTTTCACCCACTAACCGATCAACACCTTGCTTGATCGTCAATGACTGCTCAAACACTTGAACAGCCACATCGTATGCACTTTGAATTTGATGGGTAGTGAGCAGGTTCGCCATAGTTTTCTCTTTTAAAAAATGAACTGAATTGCCATTACTCAAGAGATCGGACTGCGGTAAAAGCTCGCCGTAGCGAATAGCCATAGGCAGCCCACCCCCTTCTGTGAGAGCGAGCCGGACGGCGATCCGTCTGATCGCGATGGGCGCGAGCATAAGTACCTGCTCACTGGAGAAACGTGGCGCGCTTGAGACCTTCGCGAGCGAGCTCGCGCCTACAGTGAGCGTGGTGTTTTTGAGATCGTTGCTCGGTCCTACAATGCGTTGGCAGGCTGTGCCAGGAGGCTTCGCGGTCGGGTCAGGCGGGCCAGGGGTTTTTCCAGCACGTAGTAACAGACCACGCCGCCCAATATGCCCACGGTGACCGAGCCTGCGAAGTAATAGAGGGCCAGTTGCTCGTTGAGTATCTGGCCGAACAGCCAGACAAAGAGCACGTACCAGATCCGCTGGGAAATCGGATGGGAAAGGTACAGCGAGTAGGACACCTCCCCGAAGAACAGCGGCAACGAGCGCACCTGGGTTTTTATCGTTTTCTCGAGCGCGACAACGCCTGCCACCAGTAGCAGCGCAGGCAGTCCATAGATCCAGAACCGCGTAGCCTGGTTCGCGTCCACCAGCAGTAACATCGCCATAGAAGACACCACCAGAAGCCCGCCCATGCTCAAGTTGAGCTTGGGCAAACGCCCCCGAAAATACCCCAGTGCCACCCCGGCGACGAACTCCAGCATGATCGGCTGGGTGTAGGTGAAAAGCAGTGGATCGGCAAAGTTGAAAAGCGCCCCGCAGCATGCCAGACCGGCAAAGACCGCCAGCACCAGGAAAAATCGCTGGCGCGGGTCTTTCACCAGTAAGCAGAAGCCAAACACCAGGTAGAAGAACATCTCATACACCAGCGTCCAGCCAATGGTGTAGACCGGCGTGATATCGCCCACATCCGGGTTGCGCGCAGGAATGAACAGCAGCGACTTGAGCACAAAGCCCACGTCCAGGCCTCGCGAGTTGAAGAACAGCGCAGGCAGGAGCAGTGCAGCGGCCACCAGCATCAGGGTAAACACCCAGTACAACGGAACCACCCGCAGCACGCGCGAGCGCCAGAAGCCCAGGGGACTTTTGCCTTTGCCCTCGGTGGTGACCCACATGACAAAACCCGAGATCACAAAAAAGATATCGACCCCGAACTCCCCCACCGGATGACTGAAGTAGGGCGCGACCACCGACATGACCATGGAGTGGTAGACGATCACCAGCACCGCCGCCAGGCCACGCAGATATTGCACGCCGTAATATCGCTCCATCCACACCATCCCTGTGTTCTTCGTGACTAGTCGGCTGATGCTAGCCAATCCTGGCGATGAACGGTTTTATATTCCTCGTGCTGACTAGAAAATTAAAAACCGCAAAACGAAAAAGCCCCCGTGCTTTTCAGCGACGGGGGCTTTTTCTGTGTAATGGCGGAGAGATAGGGATTCGAACCCTAGGTACCGGTGAAGGTACAACGGATTTCGAATCCGTCCCATTCGGCCACTCTGGCATCTCTCCAACGGCGCGCATCATAACAGCAGGTTCACCGAATGCAAACCCTAAAGTGAATTTTTTTCCGTGCTATCAGATGCTTGCGTCGATTACAGCGGTACGCCAAGGCGGTTGGCGACTTCTTCGTAGGCTTCGATTACGTCGCCCAGACCCTGGCGGAAGCGGTCCTTGTCCATTTTCTTGCCGGTGGCCTTGTCCCACAGGCGGCAGCCGTCCGGGCTGAATTCGTCGCCCAGGACGATGCTGCCGTCATGGAACACGCCGAATTCGAGCTTGAAGTCGACCAGCAGCAGACCTGCGTCGTCGAACAGCTTGCTCAGTACTTCGTTGACCTTGAGCGACAGTTCTTTCATGCGCGCCAGTTGCTCGGCGGTGCCCCAACCGAATGCCACGACGTGGGATTCGTTGATGAACGGGTCGCCCTTGGCGTCGTCCTTGAGGAACAGTTCGAAGGTGTAAGGGTTGAGCTTCATGCCCTCCTCCACACCCAGGCGCTTGACCAGGCTGCCGGCGGCGTAGTTACGCACGACACATTCAACCGGGATCATGTCCAGCTTCTTCACCAGGCACTCGTTGTCGCCCAGCAGCTTGTCGAATTGAGTCGGCACGCCGGCTGCTTCGAGTTTCTGCATGATGAAGGCGTTGAACTTGTTGTTCACCATGCCTTTGCGGTCGAGCTGTTCGATGCGCTTGCCGTCGAACGCCGAGGTGTCGTTGCGAAACAGCAGGATCAAGCGGTTAGCGTCGTCGGTCTGGTAAACCGACTTGGCTTTGCCGCGGTAGAGTTCTTCACGTTTTTCCATGATGGGCTCCGCTTGCTAAGTAGATGGGCTAGGCGATATGTCGCCAGTCGAGCCCTGAATCTTGATCGGCCAGTTGCAGCCAGTCCGGGTCGCACCCAAGGGTGTCGACAAAACATTGCCGGGCCAGCTGCGGCAGGTTGTTCTTGCTGCTCAGATGGGCCAGTACCAGGTGTTGCAGGTCTTTCCAGCCCAACTCGGACACCAGGAATGCCGCCTGGTGGTTGTTCAAATGTCCCAGCTCGCCACCCACCCGCTGCTTGAGAAAGGTCGGGTAGTGACCCCGAGCCAAGCGGTCGCGGCAGTGGTTGGACTCGATCATCAACGCATCGAGGTCCTTGTAGCCGTCCAGCACGGTGGCACAGTACGAACCCAGGTCGGTCAGCAGGCCAAAGCGCCGGGTGCCGTCACTGAAGACGTACTGCGTCGGTTCCTGCGCATCGTGGGCCACGGCGATCACGCCAATCTCCAGCCCACCGATCTGCAGCTGGTCGCCCCCGGCCACGAACCCTGCCGGATCAACCGGCTTGCGCATCCCGCGCAAGGTGCCACGACTGAGGTAAACCGGAATATTGTAGCGCCGAGACAGCAAACCCACGCCATGCACGTGGTCGGCATGTTCGTGGGTCACCAGAATCGCGCTCAGTTGCGCCGGGTTTATCCCCAGGCGCAGCAGGCGTTTTTCGGTTTCTCGCAGGGAGAAACCACAATCGACCAGCACGACGGTGTCGTCACTGGCTATCAGCGTGCCGTTCCCTTGGCTACCGCTGCCGAGAACGGCAAAACGCATCAGATCAGCCCAGGTTGTCCTGAATCACGCCCAACACTTTGCGCGCCACTTCAGCCGGCGCAACGGTGTTGATATCTTTTTCGACGGTCACCTGGACGTTCTCGCCAACCTTGCTCAGGCGCACCTGGTAACGCTCGGCGCGCGCCTCGACTTCTTCCTTGACCGGAGAGCTGCCGAACAGGCTGGCGAAGAAGCCTGGCTTCTCGTCCTTGCGCTCGGCTTTTTCGGCCAGGTTGATGTAGTACAGGCCCAGGCTGCGGTTGATGTCTTCCACGCGCCATTCGCCCTGCTCCAGCGCGCGACCCACGCTCGACCAGGCACGGTCGAGGTCGTTGCCGACGTTGAGCACCGGGTTGCCGCTGCCGTCTTCGATCAGGCTGACTCGGCTTGGGGCATCGAAATCACGGGAAGCGAGCATCGACACCGAACCGCCCTTCTCGGAGATGCGGCTCATGCTGACCAGCATGTCGTCGACCAGCGCAGCGTCCAGGCCAGTGTTGACCGAACGGTTGGTGAAGGCCACGTCGTCGCTGCTGCCAGCAGGACGCTCGGCGCTGACCACGTAGACTTCACTGGTGTTGCGCTGCACGCCTGGCTCGATGCGCACCCGTACCCGGGTTTCGGCATCGGCGGCCACGCCGGCGCTGGCCAGGCGTTTGGTCATGGTTGCCGACAGTTCGTCGGAACGCTGCCAGGTGGTGGTGAATTCGCCGGTTTGCGGACGCTGCTGGTCCAGGCGGAAACCGTTGTCCTGGAAGAACTGCACCGCCACTGGCCAGACTTCGGCCGGAGGACGCTGCGCCATTACCCAGCGCGAGTCGCCGCTTTTCTGCAGGCTGTAGTCGCTGGCCTCGGCAATCGCCGTCAACGGCTGCGGACGTGGCACCACGTACTCGCCCTTGACGGTGTCGTCGGCCACGTTGCGCGGGATTGGCAGCAGTGGGTCCAGACGCTTGGCGGTCTGGACGTCCGGCGGCAGTTGCATCGGGGCAGTCTGTTGCGCTTCGAGGTAATCGCTACCACGGTCACGGAAATAACCTTCCGGGCCCCAGACCCATCCACAGCCACTGGTGCTGGAGATAATCAAGGCAAGTGCGGAAAGTCCGGCCAGTCGCTTCATGCGTATTACTTCCTCAATTAAACCAATACGCCGGACTGGCGCAGGGCCTGTCGCAGCGGTTCGTGACAGGCTTCGCTGAGCCAGGTGAGCGGCAGACGGATACCGTCCGGCATCAAGCCCATCTCATGCAGCGCCCATTTCACGGGGATAGGGTTGGACTCGATAAACAGGGTTTTATTGAGCGGCATCAGTTTTTCGTGGATCGCCCGTGCGGTCACGGCGTCACCCTTGAGGGCGGCGTTGCACAGGTCGGCCATGTCGCGCGGGGCAACGTTGGCGGTCACCGAGATGTTGCCTTTGCCGCCCAGCAGGATCAGCTCCACGGCAGTCGCGTCGTCACCGGAGAACACCAGGAAGTCTTCGCTCACGCCATCGAGGATGGCCTGGGCGCGGGACAGGTCGCCGGTGGCTTCCTTGATCCCGATGATGTTGTTCACGGTCGACAGGCGGATCACGGTCTCGGCCTGCATGTCGCACGCCGTGCGGCCCGGCACGTTGTAGAGGATCTGCGGGATGTCGACGGCTTCGGCGATAGCCTTGAAGTGCTGGTACAGGCCTTCTTGCGTCGGCTTGTTGTAGTACGGAGTCACCAGCAGGCAGGCGTCGGCGCCGGCGGTCTTGGCATTGGAGGTCAGCTCGATCGCTTCACGCGTCGAGTTGGCGCCGGTACCGGCGATCACCGGGATACGCCCGGCTACCTGCTTGACTACATAACGAATCACTTCGATGTGTTCGTTTACGTCGAGGGTTGCCGACTCACCAGTAGTACCGACGGCCACGATGGCGTGGGTGCCGTTTTGCAGGTGAAAGTCTACCAGTTTGCTGAGGCTGTCCCAGTCCAGACGACCCTGTGCATCCATGGGTGTGACCAGTGCCACCATACTGCCCGCAATCATGCAACCGCTCCTGCCGGAAAAAGAGAGCGGTAATGGTACTGGCGCCAAGATGCTTGCACAAGCGAAGTACTGCGCTCATGCCATTCCCCTTGGCGCCGCTTTTCGCTACCCTTCAGACTTTGATCAGTACCGACAGGCTCATGTGCCGGGTTCAAGCCTCCATTTTCGGCTCCACAAGCCCCGCCCCTGCGTTGCCATCTACCCGAACTCACCTTGTTTGAGCTCGCAGCAACCCTCTGGCTCGGGCTTTGTTGATAACGCATCCGGACCCACACCCGACGAATCAGCCTATAAACGTACCGACCGCTCATCGCTTTAGGAATGCTGCATGTCCACCCCCACAGTTCGCGAACAATTCCTTGTCATCAGTGCCCTCGGCGCCAACCCCATGGAGCTGACTAACGTCCTGTGCCGCGCCAGCCATGAAAATCGCTGCGCCGTGGTCACCTCCCGCCTGACTCGCCATGGCGAGTGCAGTGCACTCATCCTGGAGATTTCCGGTTCCTGGGACGCCCTGGCGCGCCTGGAAGCCGGTCTGCCGAGCCTGGCCAAGAAACACGCCTTCACCGTCAACGTGGTACGCAGCGCGGCGCTGGAAAATCGCCCGCAAGCCCTGCCGTATGTGGCTTACGTCAGTTCTGCCTACCGCTCGGACATCGTCAATGAGCTGTGCCAGTTCTTCATCGACCATAACGTCGAGCTGGAAAACCTGACCTGCGACACTTATCAGGCCCCCCAGACTGGCGGCACCATGCTCAACGCCACCTTTACCGTGACCCTGCCGGCCGGTGTGCAGATCAGTTGGCTGCGCGATCAGTTCCTCGATTTCGCCGACGCGCTGAACCTCGACGCGCTGATCGAACCGTGGCGCCCACAGAACCCAATGTAAGGAAGCTTTCCATGGCCGTCGCTATCGACCAACCGGTCGCCGACTTCGAAGTCCCCGCCACCAGCGGGCAGACCGTCAGCCTGGCCGCCCTCAAGGGCAAGCAGGTGGTGATCTACTTCTATCCCAAGGACAGCACCCCGGGCTGCACCACCGAGGGTCAGGGTTTTCGTGACCAGTACCCACAGTTTCTCGCGGCCAACACCCAAGTGTTTGGCGTTTCCCGCGATAGCCTGAAGTCCCACGAGAACTTCAAGTGCAAGCAGCAATTCCCCTTCGAGCTGATCAGCGACAAGGACGAAGCCCTGTGCCAACTGTTCGACGTGATCAAGCTGAAGAAGCTGTATGGCAAGGAATACATGGGGGTTGATCGCAGCACCTTCCTGATCGACCAGCACGGCGTGCTGCGTCAGGAATGGCGCGGGGTGAAAGTGCCGGGGCATGTGGATGCGGTGCTGGCCGCGGCGCAGGCGCTGGCCAAGGGCTGATTTATTCGGCGTCTGCGATGACGCCATCGCGAGCAGGCCGCAAGCGGGCGCGCGCGCCCCCCCGGGGGGGATGTTAGACGGGGGGGGCCGCGCCCCCGGGGGGGGGGGGGGCCGGGGGGGGC
>NZ_JBIUWJ010000033.1:0-16611 GCF_044743405.1 Pseudomonas sp. NPDC087626 | reverse complement strand
CGCCCCCGACGGCGCCCTCCCCCAACCCCGGGCCGTCCTCCACCCCCCCCCCGGCGCTCGCGGGGGGCGGCGGGCCCGCCGCCCCCCCCCCCCCCGCCCCCCCCCCGCCCCCCCCCCCCCCCCCCCCCCCCCCCCCCCCGGCGCCCCCCCCCCCGGCCCCCCCCCCCCCCCCCGCTTGCGGCTTGCTCGCGATGGGGCCCGCACTACAACAGCGGCGCCACCACCGGTTCCTTGCGCGGCCAGGCATCCAGCACGGCCTTGAACAGGGTCGCCAGGGGAATCGCGAAGAACACACCCCAGAACCCCCACAGCCCACCGAACAGCAGCACCGCGCAGATGATTGCCACCGGGTGCAGGTTGACCGCTTCGGAGAACAGCAACGGCACCAGCACGTTGCCATCCAGGGTCTGGATGATCCCGTAGACCGCCATCAGGTAGATGAACTGATCGCTCCAGCCCCACTGGAACAAGGCAATCAGCATCACCGGCACCGTCACCACCACCGCGCCGACATAGGGCACCACCACGGACACCCCGACCAACAGCGCCAGCAGCGCCGAGTAGTTGAGGCCCATGGCGACAAAACCGATGTAGGTCACCCCGCCGCAGATCGCCATTTCCATGACCTTGCCACGAATGTAGTTGGCGATCTGGCGGTTCATTTCCTGGCCGACCCGGGTAATCAGCGCCCGCTCACGCGGCAGGTAGCCGCGCACCCAGCGGCCGATCATGGCCCGGTCCTTGAGGAAGAAGAACACCAGGATCGGCACCAGCACCAGGTAGATCATGATGTTGACCAGCAGGGGCAGGCTCGACAGCGAGAAGGTCAACGCCCACTGGCCAAACTTGCCGATTTCGCTGCGCGCCACCTCGATGGCCTGCAGCACCTGCTCGTCCGACACCAGGTGCGGATATCGCTCGGGCAGCAACAGCAGCAGCGACTGCCATTTGGCGAGCATCCCGGGCAGTTCGTTGAACAGCGTGATGAACTGGTGCCAGAGCAAGGGCAGCACCACCACGATAAACACCAGCAACACGCCCATGAACAACGCGAACACCAGCCCCACCGCGACCCCGCCGGGCAGGCGCAGGCGCTCCAGGGTGCTGACCAGGCCCTGCATCAGGTACGCCAGGACCATCCCCGCCAGCACCGGTGCGAGCATCCCGCCCAGGGTCAGCACGGCAGTGAAGGCCAGGACCAGGAGGACGGCCAGCACCACCGCTTCTTCGTCGGAGAAGTAGCGCTGAATCCAGTCGCGTAGCACTTTGAACATCAATGATCCTTATGGATAGGCGGCCAGTCAGGCTTTTTTCAGCCAGTAGCGATAGACACCGGCTGCGTCTTCTTCGCGCAGCAGGGTATGACCGGCCAAACGGGCAAAGGTGCGAAAGTCGCGCTGCGAGCCGGCATCGGTGGCGATCACCTTGAGCACGGCGCCACTGGGCAAGCCATTGAGCGCCATCTTGGCCTTGAGCAGCGGCAATGGGCAATTGAGCCCACTGGCGTCCAGTTCGGCATCATGGGCTACAGCGTCGGTCATTACTTCACTCCGCACAGGTGATTGAGCCGCCTAGAATATCTGGTCCCGAGGCAAGTGTCCGGCTACAGTAAGCTCTTTGTCGACTAAGGCTTTGTGCATGACTTTTCTGCGCCCCACGCTGCTGACGCTCGCTTGCCTGCTTGCCTCACCAGGCTTCGCCGACGACTTGCCGTCACTTGGCGACGCCAGTTCTGCCATCGTCTCGCCCCAGCAGGAACATGACCTGGGGCGCGCCTGGCTGGCCATGTTGCGCAGCCAGGTGTCACAACTCAATGACCCACAACTGAAAAACTACGTGGAAACCAGTGTCTATCGCCTGGTGGAAACCAGCCAGCTGAACGACCGGCGCCTTGAGTTCATCCTGATCAACAGCCCGCAGCTCAACGCCTTCGCCGCGCCAGGCGGGATTGTCGGGGTCAACGGTGGCCTGTTCCTCAATGCCCAGACCGAAGGCGAATACGCCTCGGTCCTGGCCCACGAATTGGCGCACTTGTCGCAACGCCACTTCGCCCGCGGCGTAGAAGCCCAGCAACGCATGCAAGTGCCGATGATGGCCGCCCTCCTCGCCGGGATCATCGTGGCCGCGGCCGGCGCCGGTGACGCCGGGATCGCGGCAATCGCCGGGACCCAGGCCGCGGCAATCCAGGAGCAACGGCGCTTCTCCCGGCAGAACGAGCAGGAGGCCGACCGCATCGGCATCGTCAACCTGGAGAAAGCCGGCTACGACCCGCGCTCCATGCCGAGCATGTTCGAACGGCTGGGGCGCCAGTACCGCTTCGATGCCAAGCCGCCGGAATTCCTCCTGACGCACCCGGTGACCGAATCGCGGATCGCCGACACCCGTAACCGCGCCGAACAGGCACCCGTCGGCGGCAAGGAAGACACCCAGACCTACCAACTGATTCGCGCCCGCGTGCAGTTGTTCTACGAGGAAACCCCGGGGCTGGCCGCCAAGCGTTTTCGCGCGCAGCTGGACGACAACCCGAAAAACGACGTGGCGCGTTACGGCCTGGCCATTGCTCAGGTCAAGGCCGGCCAGCTCAGCGATGCCCGCGAGAGCCTCAAACCGCTACTGGCCAAGGCGCCCAACGAAATCATCTACAACCTGGCCCAGATCGACCTGGACATGGCCAGCAATCGCCTGCCCGACGCACAAAGCCGGGTCGACCGGATGCTCAGCCAGTTCCCGGGCAACTACCCGCTCAATCAGGTCCGGGTTGACCTGCTGCTCAAGCAGAATCGCCCGGCCGATGCCGAAAAAGCCCTGGAAGCCCTGCTCAAGACCCGCCCGGACGATCCGGATGTCTGGTACATGGTTGCCGAAACCCGTGGCCTGTCCGGCAACATCATTGGCCTGCACCAGGCGCGCGCCGAGTACTTCGCGCTGGTGGGCGACTATCGCCAGGCCATTCAGCAGTTGGACTTCGCCAAGCGACGCGCCGGCAGCAACTTCCCGCTGTCGTCACGGATCGATGCCCGGCAACGCGAGCTCATGGAACAGGAGCGGATGATCAAGGACATGATGGGCTGACCCTTCCCGCCCCCACGAAAAAGCCCCTCGACGAGGGTAATGCTGTTCAGTTAAGAAGTTGTGATGCATTTGTAGGAGCGGGTGCCCGCTTGCGGCCTGCTCGCGATGAACTCAAAAACAACGCGTTTATTCAGGTAATACGCGTCATCGTTAGCGTCCATCGCGAGCAGGCTCGCTCCTACAAAGGGACATACCCCACGAAAAAGCCCCTCGACGAGGGGCTTTTTTTGTACCGCAGGCTTGACCCACCGGCATCAGGCCATCTGAATGATGGTCTGCATGATGGTGCTCTGGGTGGAGATGGTCTTGGCGTTGGCTTGGTAGTTGCTCTGGCCCTTGATCAGGTCCACCAGCTCATTGGTCAGGTTGACGTTGGAGTCTTCCAGCGAGTTGGACACCACCGAACCGAGGGTGCCGGTCTGGCCGGCGTCGTACGCGGCGAAACCGGACAGGTAGGTCTCCTTCCAACTGGTGCCACCGGCGGCCTGCAAGCCCTGCTCGTTGTTGAAGCTGGCCAGGGTGACCTGGCCGATCGCCTTGGACTTGCTGTTGCTGAAGTTGGCGAACAGCGTACCGGTACCGTCGATGGTCAGGTTGGTGATCTGGCCGGTGGCGTAGCCGTCCTGGGTCGGCAGGTTGCGGATGGTTGCCGAGTTGTACTGGGTGGTCAGGGCCAGGTCGTTGGTGACGCCGGTGGCATTGCCCACGGCACCGTTGGCCGTCCACACGCCATCCTTGACCGTACCCGGCGTCCAGACGCCCGCGCCCATGACAATCGAGTTGCCGCTGACGGTGTACGGGCTGCCGCTGGCCGGTGCGTCGATGTCCAGCAGCTTGCCGTCGGAACCGAAGTTCATGGTCATGGCAGTCTGGTTGCTCGGCGTTGCCGGCGAACCGAGGCCGGCCGGGACGAAGGCCGAGCCGTTCGGGTTGCGCCCCTCTACCAGGGTGTAGGTCTGCCAGGTGTTGGCACCGGTCTTGACCACGTACTGGTCCAGGTTGTGCTGGTTGCCCTGGCTGTCGTAGATCGGGGTGGTGAACATGTCGGTGTAGGTGTCGATCTTGGTCGGGTCGAACGGGGTGACCGCCGGATCGATGATCGGCTTGCTGGAGTTCAGGTTGATACTCGAGGAAATGTTGCCGGTGGTTTTCGGCTGCAGGTTCGCCTGGTCGATTTTCAGGTCGCCGATTACATCCTTGAGGATCTTGCCGTTCTCATCGACCGCATAACCCTGCAGGCGCGCGGTGCCAGCACTGTTGGTGATGAAGCCGTCCTTGTCGACGTTGAAGGTACCGGCGCGGGTGTAGGTCAGCGAACCGCCGTCGTTGAGCACGAAGAAGCCCGAACCACGGATGGCCATGTCCAGCACGTTGCCGGTGTTGGTCACATCACCCTGGCGAAATTGCTGGGAGACGTTGGCCAGGCTCACGCCACTGCCGATGGACTTGTTGCCGTTACCCAGCTTGCTTGCCGCGTACACGTCTTCGAATTCCACGCGGGAGGATTTGAAGCCGGTGGTGGCGACGTTGGCGATGTTGTTGCCGGTAACGTCGAGTTGTTTGTTGGCCGCATAGAGACCGCTAAGGCCGATATTGAAAGACATATTCCACTCCTTGTTGCCGCGCTAGCCGGCTCTATAGACCAATGGTCTGTACTTTGGACAGGGCGATGGAGCCCATGTTGGCGAGGTTCAACATCATCTCGCCGCCGGTCTGGCTCAGGGTCACGCTGTTGACGGTCGCCGGCAGGTAGGTGATCAGGTCAGTTGCCTTGCCGTCGATCTGCGCACTGGCCTTGAAGGTGTAGGTACCCGGGTCGACTTTCTCGCCCGCGGTATTGGTGCCGTCCCAGACGAAACTGGCATTGCCCTGGGCCTGGCTGCCCAGCTCGATGGTTTTCACCGCCTTGCCGTCCTTGTCGCTGATGGTCACCGTGGTGCCAGCCACCGAGGCCGGGATAACCACCGAGCCGGTCATGCTCTTGGTGCTGTCGACATAGGCCGAGCCGGTTTGGACCACTACCGAACGGCCCACCAGCGACGACGCCTGCAGGGCCTGGGACGATTTGAACGAGCTCGAGATGTTGTTCACCGAGGAGTTCAGGGTAGTGATGCCTTCCAGGCTGCTGAACTGCGCCAGCTGGGCGACGAACTCGCTGTTGTCCTGCGGGTCGAGGGGGTTCTGGTTCTTCAACTGAGTCACCAGCAGTTGCAGGAACGCGTCCTTGCCCAGCTCGTTCTTGCCGGTCTTGCTGCCGGCAGCGGCCGCCAGGCCGTCATTGCTGGTGTTGGTGACGGTGGTCTTGGAGTTCGCAAGAATGTCGTTGAGACTCAGGCCACTGGTGGAATCGGTAACACTCATCGACGCTGCCCCTTATCACTGACCGAGGGTCAGGACCTTCTGCATCATGGTCTTGGCGGTGTTCATCATTTCCGCGTTGGTCTGGAACGAACGGCTGGCGGAAATCATGTCGGCCATCTCTTCAACCACGTTGACGTTGGGGTAGTAGACGTAGCCCTTGGCGTCAGCCGCCGGATGGTTCGGCAGGTAGCGCGCTTCCAGATTGCTCTGGTCCTCGACCACGCCCAGCACTTGCACGCCCTGGCCGGCCGCATCCTGGTTCTGGAACAGCGAGTCACCGCCGCCCGACTGGCCACCCTGGAACATGGTGGCAAATACCGGGTGCCGGGCACGGTAGGTCTGGTCGATGCTCGACGAGACGGTCTCGGCGTTGGCGATGTTACTGGCCACGGTGTTGAGGCGCGTGGTCTGGGCACTCATGCCACTACCGGCAATATTAAAAACACTCGACAGGGACATGAATTACTCTCCGCGCAGGGCCGCTACCAGCCCTTTGAATTTGCTATTGAGCAAGGTGAAGCTGGCCTGGAAGTTCACCGAGTTCTCGGCGTAGTTGGCCTGTTCCAGTTGGGCGTCCACGGTGTTCTGGTCGATCGACGGTTGCATCGGCGTGCGATACAGCAGCGACTCGTCACCGCTGCTCAGGCCCTGGGCTTCGATATGACGGCTGTTGGTCTTGTTCAACGCGAAGCTGCCGTTTTTGCTCTTGTCGGCCTGGGCGGCCAGGACCGCCGAGAAATCCAGGTCCCGCGCCTTGTAGTTCGGTGTGTCGGCGTTGGTGATGTTGTTGGCCAGCACTTCGGCACGCTGGGCGCGGAAGCTGAGGGCTTGTTGGTGGATACCGAGCGCTTTATCGAAGCTGATGCTCATGGCGCAAACCTTTGGGTGACCTGATTTTTCGTAACAGGCACAAAGCAAGCCCCGTGCCAGCTCGCCAGGCCCCGCAAACAGGGGCCTTGGCCGAAAGCGGCAAGGTGGCAATGCCAGAAAAGCGGCAAGCGTCTTCCGGCACCTGCCGCTTTTCTGCCGCCTTGGGCTGCTCGACAGGCGCGCTACAAGGATTGTGCAGCACGATAAAAAACGGGAGCCCCTGAGGACTCCCGCTTTTTTTGCCACCTGACCATCACTTGGCCTGGTAGATGATCCCCGGACTGCACTGGACCATCTGATAGTGATCCGGCAAGCCGTTGAGGGCTTCGGACGCGCCGAGGAACAGGTACCCGCCCGGCTTGAGCGTGCTGTGAATGCGCAACAGGATGTCCTTCTTCACTTCGGCAGAGAAGTAGATCAGCACGTTGCGGCAGAACACGATGTCGAACTTGCCCAGGCTGGCATAGCTGTCCAGCAGGTTGAACGAGCGGAACTCCACCCGGCTCTTGATCGGCGCCTTGACCGCCCAACGCCCCGGCCCTTTCGGGTCGAAGAAACGCTGCAGGCGCTCTGGCGAAAGACCGCGGCCAATCGCCAGGCTGTCGTACTCGCCGGACTTGCAGTTGTTCAGCATGGTCCCGGAAAGATCGGTGGCGACAATCTGCACCCCCATCCGCAACTGGCCCATGTTGGTCCGCTCGAACTCGTCGATCGACATCGACAGCGAATAGGGTTCCTGCCCCGACGAACAGGCCGCCGACCAGATCCGCAGGCGCTGGCCGGGACTGGCCTTGATCGCTTCGGGCAAGACCTTGTTCTTCAACACTTCAAACGGATAGGTGTCACGAAACCAGAGGGTTTCGTTGGTGGTCATCGCGTCCACTACCATCTCGCGCAACCCACCGCGCGGCTGGACTTGAATGCGCTGGACCAGCTCACCCAACGACTTGATACCTTGCTGTTCCATCAGTTTGTTGAGACGGCTCGAGACCAGATACTGTTTGTTTTCACCGAGCAAAATGCCACAGGCTTTTTCCAGGAAGACCCGGAACTGTTCGAAATCCAAATTACCCGTAGACAATGATGCCGCCTCTAAAATCGTGTTGATCGCCAGGGGCAAAGGCCACCTAGCTGATATCTGCTGCTTTGATCCGGTCGACTACCCGGGATGCCAGGTCATCAGGGCGGAACTTGGCCAGGAAGTCATCGGCACCGACTTTCTTGACCATCGCCTGATTGAATACGCCTGACAACGAAGTATGCAGGATGATGTGCAGCTTTTGCATGCGCGGGTCGTTGCGGATCTCGGCGGTCAGGGTGTAGCCGTCCATTTCCGGCATCTCGATGTCGGAAATCATCATCAGGAATTCCTCTTCCGGCTTCTTGCCCTCCTCCACCAGCTTGCGCAGGTAGTCCAGCGCCTGCCGGCCGTCGTTCAACGCCACGACCTCGACCCCGACCGTCTGCAGGCAACGGGAAACCTGCTTGCGCGCCACCGACGAGTCATCGACCGTCAGCACCCGCAGCGACAGCGCCTTGTGTTGCGTCTCGTCATCCACCACCCCGGCGGAAATCGCTTCCGGTGCCGGCGCCACTTCGGCCAGGACCTTCTCGACGTCGATGATTTCCACCAACTGATTGTCGACCCGCGTCACCGCCGTCAGGTAGTGATCGTGGCCCGTGCCCTTGGGTGGCGGATGGATCTCCTCCCAGTTCATGTTGACGATCCGCTCGACCGAGCGCACCAGGAACCCTTGGGTCTTGGTGTTGTACTCGGTGATGATCACAAAGGGATTGCTCTGGTCCTGCAACCCGCCCGACCCCGTGGCCATTGCCAGGTCCATGATCGGAATGGTTGCGCCCCGAATACTTGCCACACCGCACACGACAGGATTGGATTTGGGCATCAGGGTCAGTTTCGGGCATTGCAGCACTTCCCGAACCTTGAACACATTGATGCCATAGAGCTGCGGACCGTCGAGACGGAACAACAACAGCTCCAGGCGATTCTGCCCCACCAGTTGTGTGCGCTGGTTTACCGAATCCATTACACCAGCCATGCCCAGCCCCCTACACCAACGCTAAGTGTGTTGCGACGCACATTCATCACTAAACGGCACGGCGCTTGCTTTTTAACCGCTATGAACGTGAACACGACATTTTTCCGACGCCTGACCTCAACCTGCCGCCGATTGCTCGGCGCGGTTGCGGCGGCGTGCCTTTTCAACGCTGGCAGCCCTGCCCTTGCAGATCCGCTTACCTTGCCTGATCTACTTATCGGCGTCACTCAGGGCTTTCTTGAATTCACTGTTGAAGACTATCTGGCGTCCAGCCAAACCGAAGGCCGCTACGAGATCGAGGTCAAGCAACTCGATCCCCGTCTGCGCCTGCCGACCTGCGACAAGGAATTGACAGCGTCCCTGGAGAGCCCGGCCAAGCCAGTGGGCCGAGTCACGGTGAAGGTCCGTTGCGACGGCACCTCGCCCTGGACCGTGTTCGTGCCCGCGCAAGTCCGACTGTTCCGCGAGGTGGTGACCAGCACCCGCCCGCTCAAACGCGCCGCAATCATCGAGCCGGCGGATGTGATTCTGCGTGAGCGCGACATCAGCCTGATCAACCAGGGTTACCTGACCAATGTCGACCAGGCGATCGGGCAAAAAATTGTCCGACCAATGGTCAATGACCAGGTCATTACCCTGGTCCACCTGGAGCAGGCCGAAGTGGTACGCAAGGGCGATCAGGTGGTGATCACCGCCCGCAGTGGCACGCTCAGCGTACGAATGCCCGGGGAGGCGCTGGCCAATGGCGGCATGAACCAACAGATCCGGGTCAAGAACCTGAACTCCCAGCGGGTGATCAAGGCTCAGGTGATCGCCCCCGGCCAGGTTGAAGTGGCCATGTAGATAACTGGCGAAGGTGCCAGCCATTCCCTAAACTGTGCCTCACGCAGGGCAAATGCCGACGCGCCCGTGCTCATCGAGAAATGAGCCTAAAGTTTTTCGCGATTTTGCCGAAAACATGGCAAGCGTCCAAATTCCCAGAGGTTTTTCGCATCATGGTTATCGATTTCAGCCGTTTGAACAGCTCCCCCACGCTCACCAGCACGCGCACCAGTGCCAGCCAGGAATCTGCTGACGCCGCTCAAAACGCGCCGCTGTCGACCGAGACCCAACAGGTCGCGGCCAAACAGAGCGGGGAATCAGTCCACTTCAGCAACGAGGCCCAGCAGTTGCAGAAGATCAGCGACACGCTGCGCGATCAGCCCGCAGTCGACAAAGCCCGTGTGGCCGAGTTGAAAGCCGCGATTGCCGATGGCAGCTATAAAGTCGACAGCAACCGCGTCGCCAGCAAACTGCTCAACTTCGAAGCCCAGCGCTAGCCCACCAGGCTTGCGCCAGGCTTTTGGACGCTTAAAACCCAAGGCCAGCCATGCACGATAACAATTTACTGCAACTGATCACCGACGACCTTGAGCCAGCTCAACAGTTGCTCGATTTGCTGGGGCAAGAATCCCTGGCACTGCACGGTCGCGACATGCAACGGCTGGAGCAGATCCTGGCCAGCAAGCAAGGCCTGATCGTCCTGCTCGATCAGCATGGTCGTCGACGCAGCGAAATACTCGCCAGCCTCAACCTGCCAACCGACACCAGCGGCCTGCAACAGCTGGCCGCCCAGTCCAGCCTCGGCGAGCAACTGCTGGCCCAGAGCGAGACGCTCAATCATCTGCTTAACGAGTGCCAGAGCGCCAACGCGCACAACGGCCGCTCGATCCAGGTGCAACAAGCCTCCACTGCCCATCAATTGAGAATCCTCAATGGCGGCGAGTCTCCGACCCTTTATGACGCACGTGGCTCAACCGCCATGCTCGTGAAGCCGCGCCCACTCAGCCAGGCTTGACCTCGCCTCTGAGCGTGCTCTATCAAGGCGCGAAACATGCTGGCAGAATGCTGGCTCTTGCGTGTGACCGTATTCTGTCTGGAGAGTGATAAACCGTGTTCAATGCCTCAAACGCGGAAGATGCTCCGCAGCCACCGAAAGTGCTCACGACACCTCTGGAAATCGCCAGTACCCTGCGCATGCTGCAAGAGAGCCATGATCCCCTGATCATCACGTTCCACGAGCGCAGCCAGCGCTTCCAGAGCTACCTGGTGGACGTCGATCGCGAAAGCGACATGATTGCCCTCGACGAAATGATCCCGCGCGATGGCGAGCGTTTCCTGCTGGCGGGTGAACCGTTCCGGATCGAAGGCTTTCATGAAGGCGTGCGCATCGCCTGGGAGAGCAACGGCGCCCTGGCCATCGACGAAGCCAATGGTGGCCGCTGCTACCGCGGCACGCTGCCCGACGAGGTGGTCTACCACCAGCGCCGCAATGCTTTTCGCGCGGCCTTGAAGCTGGCGCAACTGGTCAATATTGAACTGGCTGGCGAGAAGCTCAAGGTGCCCCTGAGCGGCAAGTTGCTGGACATCTCCGCCACCGGCTGCAAGCTGCGTTTTGACGGCGACATCACCAGCGGGCTGCAATTGGGCCAGGTCTACGACCGCTTCCTGGCCGCCCTGCCCTTCGGCAGCATGACCACCTCGGTGGAGCTGCGTTACCTGCATCACGAAGAGCGGATCGACACCACCTTCGCCGGCGTGCGCTTTCACAACATGAGCGGCCTGGTGCAGCGCCAGGTCGAGCGTTTTGTCTATCAGTTGCAGCGTGAAGCCCGGCGTTTCGATAAAGACGATTTCTGATTCGCCAGGCAAAAAAAACGGGCAGCCCCTTGCGGTGACTGCCCGTTTTTTTTGCCTTCAGATCAAGGCCTGGCCCCAGTGAAGGTGTGGGGATGTTCATCGTCCGGCGGCGGATCGGTATTCGTCTGCTCGGCCTCAGTCCCCGCTTCGGTCTCCGGCTCAGGCTCGGGTTCAGGACTGGCACCGTTCTGCATCTGGTCCTGCACCACCTGCTCGTCGACCCGGGGATCGAGTGCAGCCACCAGTGGCGAACTGGACATGCTGTCCGGCATCGCCACGTGGTGCAGCGGCGCGTCATCGACCTGATGCAGGTTGGTCACCGCTTTGGGCCGGATGCGCCAGACCAGGACCAGGGCGAAGAAGCTGAAAAACGCGTAGAGCATCTGGCTGCCGAAAAACTTCATCAGCACCCCCGCCACCAACGGCCCGATACTCGCCCCGACCCCGTATGTCACCAGCAACATCGCGGTCAGCGACACCCGCCGATCGCCCTCGACGTGGTCGTTGGAGAACGCCACCGCCAGCGGATACAGGCAGAACTGCACCAGCGAGCAGGCAAACCCGGCGATGAACAATACTTCCAGCGGCACCTTGGGCATGATCGCCAGGGGCAACGCAGCCAACGCCAGGCAAATGGCGAAGCTACGAATCAGCACCGCCCGATCGTAGCGATCCGACAGCCAGCCCAGCGGCCATTGCACCACCAGGCCGGCAAAGATGCAGCTACCCATGAACAGGCCGACCTGCTCGGTGGACAGCCCTTGCTGGGAGGCATACAGCGGCGCCAGGCCATAGAACGAGCCGACGATCAGTCCCGCCCCGAGCACCGTGCTGAGGGACTGTGGCACCCGCTTCATGAAGAAGCGCGGCTCCATCGGCGCCGGATGCAAGGGCGCCGGGTGAATGCGTCGGGTCAGGGTCACGGGGACCAGGCACAGGGCAAAACACAAGGCGACCAGCATCAGCAACTCCAGGCCCAGGGACGGGTGCATGACCAGAATCAACTGGCCCAGCACCAAGCCCAGGTAGGAGGCGATCATGTAGCCGCTGAACACCATGCCCCGCTGCTTGGCGTCGGCCTGTTCGTTGAGCCAGCTCTCGATGACCATGTACTGGCACATCATGCCCAGGCCAACCACCATCCGCAGAATCAGCCAGGCCGGTAGCCAGTCCACCAGGCCATGCCCGAGCACGGCGGCCCCGACTATCCCGGCACAGGCGGAATAGGCCCGGATGTGTCCGACCCGGGCAATCAACCGGTGGCCGATCTTGCCGCCCAGGACCAGGCCGAAATAGTTGGCCGCCATCAATGCGCCGATCCACAGGCCGTCGACCTGGTCGGCGGCCAGGCGCAGGGCCAGGTAGGTGCTAAGCAAGCCCGAGCCGATCAACATCATCAGCGAGGCGAAATACAGCGCTCGAAAGGATTTCCAGATTTGGCGCATCGGCGTTCCGAGCGGCTCCTTGCAGTGAGGATCAGGCTACCTTCTACGATAGCCCGACAGCGGCGGGTCGGTTAGGCCTGGGCAGCTAAAACGCGCCGTTCCCAGGGAGTGATCTCATCAAAGAAGCTGGTCAACTCCATGGTCTTCGAGGCGATGTAGCCTTCGATGAACTCCATGCCGAACAGTTCCTTCGCCAATTGGCTACGTTTCAGACGTTCAAGAGCCGCATGCAAGGTACATGGCAGAGACAAACTTTCCGGCACGCTGAATTCGCCCTGGATTGCCGGGGTCGGTTCCAGTTTCTGCTCGATACCGTGCAGCCCCGCGGCCAGGCTGGCGGCGATCGCCAGGTAAGGGTTGGCGTCGGCGCCCGGCAGGCGGTTTTCGACCCGACGCGCGGCTGGCGAACTGGCGGGAATACGTAATCCGGCGGCGCGGTTGTCATGGGACCAGCAGGCGTTGTTGGGTGATGCGTAGGGATGGCACAGGCGCTGGTAGGAGTTGACGTTCGGTGCGAACAGCGCCGTGAAGTCGGCCATGCCGGCCTGCTGCCCGCCGATGAAGTGACGGAACATCGCCGTTGGCTCGCCGGACTCGTCACTGAACACGTTGTGATCGGTGCCGAGCTCGACCACGCTCTGGTGAATGTGCATCGAGCTGCCGGCCGTGTGCGCCAGGGGCTTGGCCATGCAGACCACGGTCAAGCCGTGCTTGAGCGCCACTTCCTTGAGCAGGTGCTTGAACAGGAACGTCTGGTCGGCCAGCAACAGGGGATCGCCGTGCAGCAGGTTGATCTCGAACTGGCTGACGCCCATTTCGTGCATGAAGGTGTCCCGCGGCAACCCCAACGCCGCCATGCTGGCGTAGACCTCATTGAAGAACGGACGCAAACCATTGTTGGAACTGATGCTGAACGCCGAAAGGCCGTCTTCGCGACGCCCGTCCAGGCCAATGGGCGGCTGGAACGGTTGGGTCGGGTCGGTATTGGGAGCGAACACAAAAAATTCCATCTCGGTCGCCACCACGGGCGCCAGGCCCAGCGCGGCATAACGAGCAACCACGGCCTTGAGCTGGCCACGGGTGGACAGCCGGGAGCTTGCGCCGCTCAACTCGTCGGCGTCACAGATCGCCAGCGCGCGCGGTTGGGCACTCCAGGGCAAACGATGGATCTGTTGCGGATCGGCATTGAGCGCGAGGTCACCGTCGTCGCTGCCGTAAAAACGTGGGGCGGGATAACCGCCCATGATGCATTGCAGCAGCACCCCCCGTGCCATCTGCAACCGTCGCCCCTCGAGAAATCCTGCGGCAGTCATCACCTTGCCGCGCGGCACCCCATTGAGGTCCGGGGTGACACATTCAACTTCATCAATGCCGGTCAATCGCTGTGCGAGAGAACCCTGGCCATCGGTCGTCATGACGCTATCCTTGGTATTGTGCAGGCCGTTAATGGCGATCCGCACAAAATAGGCATCAGCCGTTCGGAATATCAAGCACAACCGCTGAAAAGCTCAATCAGACTCTGTTGGCACAGGTTCTAACACGCCTCAAGGCAGATAGAGACTGAACAAGCCGCCGCCCAAAGGCCCGCCATTACTGATTTCGGTACGCCCCGGCACGCCGTTGCGCTGGTGCAACTGGGCAATGCGCGCGGCAAAGTACAGGCCCAGGCCGGTGCTGCCGCTGGCCGGGTTAATGCCCTGTACGTACTGCTCCTGGCGCTCGATCATCTGGGCCGGATAGCCTTCGCCATCGTCATTGATGGTCAGCACCAACTGCCCGGTTTCTTCACCGACGCTGATCAGCAGTGACTGCCGGGCAAAACGGATCGCGTTGTTGATGGCATTGGCCAGCACCGTACCGATCAATTCGCGGTCGAAAAAACCCAGCGGACTCAAGGGATCGACTTCGTAGGTGACGAGAATGCCGCGACTCTTGAACACCTCTTGATGCGCGGCCAATTGGGCCTCGATGAAATCGTCCAACTCATGGTAGTCCGGGCGTACGGGCAACTGATTGACGCCGAGCTTGTACAGACCGAGCAACTGCACCAGCATGCCGTTCAGATGAGCGAATTCGAAGTCGATCACGCCCTGCTCATCGGTTTGCTGTTGGGCACTGGGCAGCCGGGCGAGCCACTGGCCGTGCGCTTGCATCAGCACCGTCAGGGAATTCTTCATGTCGTGTACGGTGGAGGCAATCACCGTGGAAAAATCCAGCCCCTGATCAATCTCACTCATTGCTCAAACGCCTTGTTCTGCAGCTTCTGATAACGCGGATACCGCGAGTCGCTCTCGGGCATCAAGCCGACCATCTTCAAACACTTGCGACACTCCTCGAGCAATCCCGGATCGAGATCGGCCGTGACCCCATGCAACAACGCCTGCGCCATGTTGAGGGCAATGCTGATGTTCTTCGGCTGCAGCAACAAGGCACCGCGAAACAGCTCGCGGGCTTCGGTCAGGGCGCCGGCCTTGTAGCTGCGCACGCCTTGGCGGTTGAGGTCTGCGGCGGCCGTACCCGAGTTGAGAATCGCCGGATCATCGGTCTGCCTGGCGATACCGCGCATCACCGCGGGGTCATCGCCGTAGATTTCCGCACAGTTCTTGAGCATCGAGTCGCTGGCCTGTGCCTGCCCCAACATCTTCAACTGCTTGGCCACCAGCAAGGCCGCATCGGCGCTCATGAACTGCTCCATGCCGTCGAGGCGAGTCAGGGCCTGCTCGGTGAGCTTGTCGGCCGTTTCCGCATCGTTGATCAGCAAACTGGTGGCTTTCATCAGCCGCGCGCGAATCTGTAACCCGGGATCACTGGGGTTTTCCTTGGCGACCGCGCTCAAGGTCTGGTTGATCTCCAGGCGGGCACGGGTGTCCAGGCCCCTTTCACTGCCCTTGCTGATCAACGCATGGGCCAGGCCGAGGTTGCTCTCTGGATCCTTGAAGCGCGACTGCGTGCCTTGCGAGACCGCCTGGCGATAGGCTTTGGCTGCGGTATCGAAGTCTTCGTTGCTCATGGCCAGCTTGCCTAGCAACGATTGCCGACGGACCGCCAGCGGGGAAAGACGCACAGCCTCTTCGAGCACCCGTTGTGCCGACTTGCTGTTGCCTTGCGCCACCAGGACATCGGCCAGCCCATCGTACAGACCGGGCATCATCGGGAAGACCTTCAACGCCTTTTCGTACAACGCTTTGGCTTGGGCGACCTGGCCGCGCTTGAACAGCAGGCGTCCCAACCCCACGTAGGCCCAGGGCAACGGACGGTCGGCAAGGATGCTGTTGTACAAACGTTCGAGCACTTCGTTCTGGTTCATGTCGCGCAATGCGTCGGCGCGATAACGCAGGCACAGCGGCGAGTAACGTGGGTCCTGTCTGCACAGGGCGATGCAGGCGTTGAGAACCTCGACCGGTTTGCCGCGATCAAGCGCTTGCATGATCGGCTTGAGCAGGGTCTTGCGCTGCTGCAACCGCTCCAGGCGCTGGGCCAGGCCGGCGCGGTTGAACGGCTTGGTCAGGTAGGCATCCGGCTCGTGCTCGAGGGCACTGAGCACCATGGCCTGGCTGCTCTCGGCAGTGACCATGACGAAGATACTTTCGTGGCTGATCAGTTTTTCGATCATCAGGTCTTCGAGTACCTGCTGGCCGTTCTTCTTGCCGTCGCCCAGATGGTAATCCTGCAGGATGAAATCGTAGCGCTTCTGCGAGCACATGCGCAGCGCGACCTCGCCGGTGTCGGCCGTGTCGACATCTTTCACACCCAACTCGCGCAACATCGATCGGACTGAACTGCGGAAATCCGAGAAATCATCGACGATCAAAAAGCTCTTTTGGTGGTACGCCAGCATCGAAGATTCCAGGCAATTAAAAAGATGAACCACAAGGACGTGCTCAACTTCGCTGCCCGGTTTGGCATCGGATGAGACTACCGTCCATCGGGTTATCGGCCGGACAGGGCAATCCCTTGAAGGTATCGGTGAAGATTCTTGGGTTTACCTGAACAAAGATCGCGTGGGAAGGACGCTGAGTTTTTCGCGTGCAAAAACAAAACCCCTACCTGCATACGCAGATAGGGGTTTCGGAATTTAATCTTGACGATGACCTACTCTCACATGGGGAAACCCCACACTACCA
>NZ_JBIUWJ010000032.1:0-74428 GCF_044743405.1 Pseudomonas sp. NPDC087626 | reverse complement strand
ATTGCGGCGGCCCCCCAAATCAATGTCGGAGTACGGGCATGCCGAGCCTAAGCGAGGCACCGAGTGGTGGGGAAAGAGCGTTTTGCTTACTTTTGGGCTGTTCAAAAGTGAGCCGCCGTCAGGCGGAACCATAGGAGGCCGTTACCGCAAAAATGGATATGTACTCGGTCTAATCCCACATCCCGGCCCGCTCCCACAAGGTGGGTGGTGGTGCAGAAACAACAAAGCCGCCCGAAGGCGGCTTTGTCAGGTGCAGCTTCGAAGCTTAGTGCTTCTCGCCCGCCAGCTTGTGCTCGAGGTAGTGGATGTTCACGCCCCCTTTGCAGAAGCCTTCATCGCGGACCAGGTCGCGGTGCAGCGGGATGTTGGTCTTGATCCCGTCAACCACGATTTCGTCCAGCGCATTGCGCATGCGCGCCATGGCTTCGTCACGGGTTGCCCCGTAAGTGATCAGCTTGCCAATCAGCGAGTCGTAGTTCGGCGGAACGGCATAACCACTGTACAGGTGCGAATCGACGCGAACGCCGTTGCCGCCTGGCGCGTGGAAATGCTTGACCGTGCCCGGGCTCGGCATGAAGGTTTTCGGGTCTTCGGCGTTGATCCGGCACTCCAGCGCGTGACCGCGGATGACCACGTCATCCTGGGTGAACGACAGCTTGTTGCCAGCGGCGATGCTCAGCATCTCCTTGACGATGTCGATACCGGTGACCATTTCCGAAACCGGATGCTCAACCTGAACGCGGGTGTTCATTTCGATGAAATAGAACGCGCCATTCTCGTACAGGAACTCGAAGGTGCCGGCGCCACGGTAGCCGATGTCGATGCACGCCTTGACGCAGCGGGCGAAGACTTCCTGGCGAGCCTTCTCGTCGATGCCCGGTGCCGGCGCTTCTTCGAGAACTTTCTGGTGGCGACGTTGCAGCGAGCAATCGCGGTCACCCAGGTGGATGGCGTGGCCCTGGCCATCGGAAAGCACCTGGACTTCCACGTGACGTGGGTTGGTCAGGAATTTTTCCAGATAGACCATCGGGTTGCCGAACGCCGCGCCTGCTTCGGAGCGGGTCAGTTGTGCCGAGGAGATCAGGTCTTCTTCTTTATGCACCACGCGCATGCCGCGACCACCGCCGCCGCCAGCGGCCTTGATGATCACCGGGTAGCCCACTTCGCGACCGATGCGCAGAGCGGTTTCTTCGTCTTCGGGCAGCGGGCCGTCGGAGCCTGGAACGGTGGGTACGCCGGCAGCGATCATGGCGTGCTTGGCCGAAACCTTGTCGCCCATCAGGCGGATGGTTTCAGCTTTCGGGCCGATGAAGGCAAAACCGGAGTTCTCCACCTGTTCGGCGAAGTCAGCGTTTTCCGCGAGGAACCCGTAGCCTGGGTGAATGGCGGTAGCGCCGGTCACTTCGGCTGCGGCGATGATTGCCGGGATGTGCAGGTAAGAGTGCGCGGCCGATGCCGGACCGATGCAAACGGATTCGTCTGCCAGGCCCAGGTGCATCAGCTCCTTGTCGGCCTTGGAGTAAACGGCGACGGTCTTGATACCCATCTCTTTGCAGGCGCGCAGGATCCGCAGGGCAATTTCACCGCGGTTGGCGATCAGGACTTTTTCCAACTTCGCAGTCATCAAAGGCACTCCGCGGTTCAAACGATGGTGAACAGCGGTTGGTCGTACTCAACCGGCTGGCCGTCTTCAACGAGGATGGATTCGATCACACCGCTGGTTTCAGCTTCGATGTGGTTCATCATCTTCATGGCTTCGACGATGCACAGGGTGTCGCCTTTCTTCACGCTTTGGCCTACTTCAACGAAGGACGGCGAAGTCGGCGAAGACTTGCGATAGAAGGTACCTACCATTGGCGAGCGGGCCACGGTGCCGTTGAGCACGGGTGCGGCCGGAGCGGCAGGTGCAGCGGCAGCAGCAGGCGCTGCAGCAACCGGGGCGGCAACAGGTGCAGCCATTGGCGCCGGAGCGTAGTACTGCTGGGCTGGAGTCTTGCTGTGGCGGCTGATACGTACGGACTCTTCGCCTTCCTTGATCTCGAGCTCGTCGATGCCGGACTCTTCCAGCAGTTCGATCAGTTTCTTAACTTTACGGATATCCATGAATCATCAACTCCCAAGGGTCGGTCAGGGGCGTTTAACGCTTGTTGTTCAAGCCGTTGCCGGTCTTTCAAGCTGTTCCAGGGCGGCCTCCAGGGCCAGTCGATAACCGCTGGCGCCAAGGCCGCAGATCACTCCCACCGCTACGTCGGAGAAGTAAGAGTGATGGCGGAAAGGTTCGCGTTTGTGCACGTTAGACAAATGCACTTCGATGAATGGGATGCTCACCGCCAGCAGCGCGTCACGTAATGCGACACTTGTATGCGTAAAAGCTGCTGGATTGATCAGGATGAAGTCCACGCCCTCGACACGAGCTGCGTGAATACGATCGATCAATTCATACTCGGCGTTGCTTTGCAGGTAGAGCAAATGATGGCCGGCGTTACGTGCCCGCTGTTCCAGGTCCTGATTGATCTGGGCCAGGGTGATAGCCCCGTAGACGCCCGGTTCGCGGGTGCCGAGCAGGTTCAGGTTGGGGCCGTGCAGCACCAGTAGGGTCGCCATCTGCTGTTCCTTGTGATCTATGCGTAGTTATCAGAACCCGGCGACTATGCCGCAAAGCAAATGTGACTGTCCAGTTCTCTGCAATAGCCAGCACGATTACCGATGATTGCGCGAAGTATATGACCAACTGATTAAATCTGGTCATTCAAGTTGGCTGCACGTTCGGCGAAGTCCCGGCGACAGGCGAAGCGCCTGCAACAGGTCGCTCAAACACGAAAGGCCTGCACTGCCGTATGCAGTTGCCCGCCCAGCACCAACAGGTTCTCGCCCTGGCTGCGCCCTTGGCCAATGCGCAGCAGATTGTCCCCGCCCAGTTGATGAATGCGTTCGCTGTGATCACGGATTTCGCTGACCGCGCCACTTTGCTGGGCCGTGACATCGGCGATGCGCACGGCGGTATCGGCGATGGTCTGGATCGCATCGACGATTTTATCCAGGGCTCCGTCAGCCGCCTGCGCCTGGCTGGCGGTGGCCTCGGCGTGCTCGACCTGGGCGCGCATGCCGTCCACCGACAAGCGCGCCGCCTGTTGCAAGCCGGCAATCAGGGTCTGGATTTCGGCGGTGGCGCCGGCGGTGCGTTGGGCCAGGGAGCGAACTTCCTCGGCGACCACTGCAAAACCACGGCCCATTTCCCCGGCGCGGGCGGCTTCGATGGCGGCGTTCAGGGCCAGCAGGTTGGTCTGGTCGGCAATCGAGCGAATCACTGTCAGCACGCCGCCGATGGTCGCTGACTCCTCGGCCAGGTGCTCGATCATCTGGGCATTGCCCTGGACCTCGTCGACCAACGCGTGCAGCCCGGTCAGGCTCATGCCGATCACCTGCTGCCCGTGGGCGACTGCCAGGCCCGCATGGCGACTGGCGTCGGCCGCCTGGCTGGCATCGCCGGCCACTTGCACGATAGTGGCTTCCAGCTCGCCCAGGGAGTCGCGGATCAGCGCGGTGTCGCCAGCCTGATGCTCGGCACCGCTGTGCAGTTCGTTGCTCAGTTCGGCCAGCACACGGCTGCTGCCGGCGACTTGTTCGGCGTTGCGCCGGATGGTGCCCACCAGATCCACCAGGTAGGCGCGCAGGCGATTGAGCGATTCTTCGATGTCGTGCAGTTCACGGTTGGTCGCCCCCAAGTGGATGTCGGCGCTGAAATCCCCTTCGGCCCAGGTCGACAAGGCCGGTGCCAGGTTGCTCAGGACCCGTGCCAGGCGTCTTTGCAGAGTGTCGATCAGCAGGGCGATCAACAGAATCAGGCCGATCATCGCGCCCTGGATCAAGCGCACTTCGCCTTGAATCTGCCCATGCTGAGCGCGCACCACGGGCTCCAGCCCGGCGATGGCCTGCTGCACGGCGTCGATTTTCAGGTGGGTGGCGGCGCTCAGTTCGCTGCGTTGGCGAATCTGTTCGCGGGTCCGGGCCAGTTCAGCCGGGTAGCGGGCGAGCAGGCTGGCCAATTCGCGCTTGTAGCCGGTGCCGGCATCTTCGGCGACCGTTTGTTCGTTGCCTTGCAGGCCCATCATCGAGGCGAAGTCGTCGCTGTTCGACGCCTGGCTGCTCGCCACGCCGAGCAATGGCAAGGCGTCGATCAGGTCGGCCTGGCTGCGGATGTTGGTCACTTCACGCTCGACATCGACCGCCAACTCACTGCGGCCACTGCTCACCAATTTGTCCCGGGCCAGGGACAGCTTGCTCAGGTGTTGGGCCGCCGCCAGCAACGCCGGCAAGTAAGCGGCGGATTCCGGGCCGGGGCTGGCGGTGGCGTACTGGCCGAGTTGCTCCAGGCTGGCCCCCAGTTCGCGTTCCGCTTGCAGCAGCAGCGCTTGTGGATCTCCAGCCAGCTTGCCCGCCGCCAGCAGCTCGGTGTTGCTGAACGCCTCGAGGCTGGCCAGGCTTGGGCGCAGGCTTTGCGCCAGCTCGGGGGGCATTTCATCCAGGCCTTGTTGCAGCGTGGTAATCGCCTGGGTGGCGCTGCTCAGGCGCAAGGCGTCGCCGCTTTGCAGGTAGTCTTCGATCTTGCGTGCCACTTGGTTCTGGAACTGCTGGGAGAGCCCCAGGTAACGCTCCATCAGCAGATAAGGACGTTCCAGGGCTTTTTGCGACCACCACAAAGTGGTGCCGAGTGCGAGGCACACCGCCACTAACAGCAGGGTATTGAGATTGGTCAGCCACTTCAGGCGCATCAGGTTTCTACCGACGACAGAATGGTAAGCGCCCGAAGTTATTGCGTTCGTATTACAGCGTTATGACCAAATCGGTGGCTTCCGTAGAAAAAGTGGCACTTTGCCTTGATTGCTGCGCAGCCTGCACCCGATTGCGACCTGCCGCCTTGGCGCGATACAGGGCTTCGTCCGCCTGGCTGGCCATCATCAGGCTGTCGCTGTCTTCACTCAGGTCGACCACGCCGGCGCTGAAGGTGCACCACAGGTCTTGCGGTTGGGCTGGGTAGTGAATCTCGGCAAAGCGTCGACGGATCTGCTCGAGTACTTTGTAGGCCGATTCGATATCGGTGTCGGGCATGACGATGGCGAACTCTTCGCCGCCATAACGACCAATGAAGTCGGTCTTGCGCAGGCGTTGCTTGAGAAACAGCGCCAGGCTCTTGATCACCCGGTCGCCCATGGGGTGGCCGTGGCTGTCGTTGACTCGCTTGAAGTGGTCGATGTCGAGCATGGCAAAACTCAAGGGCTTGTTCTCGCGGCGGGCGCGGAAGCTGCAGTCTTCGAGCAGTTGCAGGATATGGGTGTGGTTATACAGGCCAGTCAGGCTGTCGCGGACCATGCGTGCCTTGAGGTTGCGGGCCCGGGCCGCGCGATTGCGCACGGTGGTGATCAGGTGGCGCGGCTTGATCGGCTTGGTCAGGAAGTCGTCGCCCCCTTCGCTCATGGCGTCCAGTTGCTTATCCAGGTCATCCTCGGCCGACAGGTAGATGATCGGCACGCTGACATAACGGTCGTTGTGTCGGATCACCTTGGCCAGTTCGGTACCGGTGCAGGCCGGCATGTACATGTCGAGAATGATCAGGTCGGGCTGGAAGTCCGCCAGCTCGGCCATGGCCTGGATCGGCTCGATCAAGGTGCGGGTAATGATCCCGGCACTGTTGAGCAGGCGCTCGGTGTACATGGCCTGGGCGCGGGAGTCGTCGATGATCAGCACTTTGTAGGGTTCGTACTGGGCGATGCAGGTCAGCACTTCGATCTTTTCCAGCAGGCTCGAGGCCTCGAGGGTGCCGGTGAGGAACTCCTGGCCGCCGGCCCGGACCGCGGCCAGGCGCGTCGGCGTGTCGGTTTCCAGCAGGCTGAAAAACAGCAGCGGCAGCTTGTGCTCCAGGCCTTCCTGGGCTTGGGCCGCCAGTTGCAGGCCCAAGCCCGGGCCCTCGAAATCGACGTCCATGACAATCGCACTCGGCAGGCGCTCGACCATCGCCGCGCGAAACGCCGCCACGCTGTCCAGGGACTGGGCACTCAGGCCAAAAAACTCCAGCTGCTTGGCCAGGCGTTCGGCACGGTCGTGATCCTGCAGCAACACGTACACCGGCTTGCGCAAGGGCGGCAGATAGGTTTGCTCGAGCTGGTCGCCCTGGCGCAGGCCGGTGCGCGACAAGCGTTGCATCAAGCGGTTGAGGTCGCTGATCAGGCCACTGCTCAAGCGTCCACGATTGGCGTCGACGGCCTGCAGGGACTGGTTGATACCGTGCGCCAACTGGGTATGTTCGGGCTGTTCGAAGCGCTCGGCGAAACGTAGCAGGCGCAGGTTGGCTTCGCTGAGCTCCGCCAGGTCGGTTGTCGACCACTCACTGCCTTGCAGGCGCTGCCAAATCTCAAGAATCTGACGTGCCTGATGAATTACCCGCTGGGCAAAGTGCTGCTTGAGGCGCTCACGGCTGGGGTCTTCTGGCTCGGTCATATCCTGACTACTAGTGAGGGTGCATGCTGAGGTCGAGTGGTGGCTCTATGCTAGCACCACTTTCCAGTTGCATGAGTGTCGCCAGTCAATATTGTGCAAAGCGACTCCATTCAGTTTATGACCGACTGGTCTCGTAGGCTCGTGGCTCTGCTTCATCTATAGTGCTCGCTCGACCGCCACACATGCGGCGCCGTGCCAGGGCAGGATTAATCCGCTGCTGGCGAGGCACGATGGAGTAGGGTTGTGGTCGAACCGATGAACTCAAGTGATTGAAAGGATATCGCCATGCTGGACTGGAAGAACCGTGCAGGCAGCGCGCCCGAGCGCGCCGCCGAACCCAAGTCGGACACCCGCAGCTATTTGGGTGGCCTGCTGTTCAGCCGTGCGCTGGCTACGCTGATCGGTCTGTATCTGCTGGTGACCATCGGCCTGGGCTGGTACTGGAGCGAGGAGCCTGCGCTGTTCCCGGTCCAGCAGAACGCCCAGATCGCCGCCGAGAAAGACGGCAAGCAGATGGTCGTCGGCTACACCACGGTGGAAACCCTGAAGTCGGTGGCCGGTACCTTGCTGAACAAGCCAGGCGGCTACATTTCCAACGACCGGTTCCCGCCGGGCCTGTGGATGGACAACATGCCGAGCTGGGAATACGGAGTGCTGGTACAGGTCCGCGACCTGACCCGGGCCCTGCGCAAAGACTTTGCCCGCTCGCAATCGCAGTCGGCTGAAGACGCCGACCTGGCCAAGGCCGAGCCGCGCTTCAACTTCGACAACAAGAGCTGGGTGCTGCCTTCCAGTGAGTCGGAATACCAGGAAGGCATCAACTCCCTGACCCGCTATCAGGCGCGCCTGTCGGACCCTTCGCAAAAGAACGCGCTGTTCTATGCCCGCGCCGACAACCTGAACAACTGGCTGGGCGATGTCGGCACCCGCCTGGGTTCGCTGTCGCAACGCCTGTCGGCCAGTGTCGGCCGGGTCAAGCTGAACACCTCGCTGAAAACCGAAGTCGTGGCCCCAGGCCAGGTGCCGCAGGTCGACGAGGAAGTGGTGGAAACCCCGTGGATGCAGATCGACAACGTGTTCTATGAGGCGCGCGGCCAGGCGTGGGCCCTGTCGCACTTGCTGCGGGCGATCGAAGTCGACTTTGCCGATGTCCTGGCCAAGAAGAACGCCACCGTCAGCGTGCGCCAGATCATTCGTGAGCTGGAAGCCTCGCAGGAGCCAGTCTGGAGCCCGATGATCCTCAACGGCAGCGGTTTTGGTCCATTGGCCAACCACTCGCTGGTCATGGCCAACTACATTTCGCGGGCCAACGCAGCGGTGATCGACCTGCGTCAGCTGCTCAACCAGGGCTGAGTCATGGTTGATCAAGCCCGGGAGGCCGCGCACCGTGCGGCCTCGGATGCCGAGCAGATCGCCTGGGTCGACGAGCAGGACCACCTGCTCGGCTCACTGGTGCGCTCAGAGTTGCGCGAGCGCGGGCTGATCGGGCGCGGCACCTACATCATGCTGTTCAACTCCAGCGGTGAGTTGTGCGTGCATCAGCGCACCTTCAGCAAGGCGCTCTATCCCGGATTCTGGGATGTGGCGGCCGGCGGCATGGTCGGTGTCGATGAAAGCTACGCCGAGTCGGCGGCCCGGGAGCTTGCGGAGGAATTGGGGGTGAGCGGGGTGGAACTGACCGCCCACGACCATTTTTTCTTCGAGGACACCGACAGCCGCCTGTGGTGTGCGGCGTTTTCGGCGGTCTGGGACGGGCCCTTGATACTGCAACCGGAAGAGGTGCTGCAGGCGCGTTTTATCCCCCTTGCCCAGGTCATGCAGGAAATCAGCGAAAAGCCTTACTGCCCGGACTCTTTGGCGGCCTTGAAACGCTATCTGCGGGCGCGCGGCATCGACGTCGCAAAAGATGCATAAATTGGCGCCGATTGGCTCTTAGCAAGTGAGCTTTTTGTCGTTACACTGCGCGACCTTTTAAAACTGGACCGGTTGGCTTTTGTAGGCGCGAGCAAGCTTCGCTCCTGCAGGGGTATTACCGTTCCAGTAGCGCTGCCCCTGCCTGAGTGGGGCTTCGCGGTCGATAGCCCGTGCCAACGTGGCTGCGACCAGTCTTTGTCCTCCCAAGAGGATTGCCGGTGGCCAAAAAAGCCGCATCCTTCGCCGCCCTTGGTGGCCTGGTATTTTCCACCGACGCAGGTCGGCATTGCCCGGACTGTAGCCAGCCCGTGGCAGCCTGTATCTGCCAACAAACCGTTATCCCGGCCGGTGATGGCATCGCGCGCGTGCGCCGCGAAAGCAAGGGCCGTGGCGGCAAGACGGTGACCACCATCAGCGGCGTACCGCTGGCCGAAGACGCGCTCAAGGACCTGGCCACGACGTTGAAGAAACGCTGTGGCACCGGCGGTGCGTTGAAGGACGGGGTCATCGAAATCCAGGGTGATCATGTCGAGCTACTCTTGGCAGAGCTGATCAAGCACGGTTTCAAAGCGAAGAAATCCGGCGGCTAGCAGCCTCTGTGAAGACCACCCGACTTGACGCAGGCCTGATCCCGATCAGCGTCGGCGGCGTCTCCATGGTTTTCACAGAGCCTGTTCTGACCGGTTTCTAAACTCAGGGCTGCATTCGAGGTCTATCCCCTCGTTGCAGGCTAATCGTCATTTTCATTCTTTAAGCTGCGCCAGCCCTCAACCCGGGTGGCGCTCTTTGACTTCATTTATAGGGGACTTCGATGTCCGTACGACGCACACGCAAAGACGATGGCAGCCAATGGACAGTTGCGGACAGCCGCAGTGTTTACGGGATTCGCCATTGGGGGGCCGGGTATTTCGCGATCAATGACGCCGGTCGCGTCGAAGTTCGTCCGAACGGTCCGAACAGCTCGCCTATCGACCTGTTCGAGCAAGTCGACCAGTTGCGCAAAAGTGGCCTGTCCTTGCCGTTGCTGGTCCGTTTCCCGGACATTCTGCAAGACCGCGTGCGTCAGTTGACCGGCGCCTTCGATGCGAACATCGAGCGCCTGGAATACCAGAGCAAATACACCGCCCTGTACCCGATCAAGGTTAACCAGCAAGAAGCGGTGATCGAGAACATCATCGCTACCCAGGATGTGTCCATCGGCCTTGAAGCCGGTTCCAAGCCTGAGCTGCTGGCCGTGCTGGCCCTGGCGCCGAAGGGCGGCACCATCGTCTGCAACGGTTACAAGGACCGTGAGTTCATCCGCCTGGCGCTGATGGGCCAGAAGCTCGGCCACAACGTATTCATCGTGATCGAGAAAGAATCCGAAGTCGGCCTGGTGATCGAAGAAGCCGCCTCGCTCAAGGTCAAGCCACAGGTCGGCCTGCGGGTACGCCTGTCGTCCCTGGCTTCGTCCAAGTGGGCGGACACCGGTGGTGAGAAATCCAAGTTCGGCCTGTCGGCGGCGCAACTGCTGTCGGTGGTCGAGCGCTTCCGCGCCGCTGGCCTGGACCAGGGCATCCGCCTGCTGCACTTCCACATGGGTTCGCAGATCGCCAACCTGGCGGACTACCAGCACGGTTTCAAGGAAGCAATCCGTTACTACGGCGAGTTGCGCAACCTCGGCCTGCCGGTCGACCACATCGACGTCGGCGGCGGCCTGGGTGTGGACTACGACGGTACGCACTCGCGTAATGCCAGTTCGATCAACTACGACATGGACGATTACGCCGGTGTCGTGGTCGGGATGCTCAAGGAATTCTGCGACGCGCAGAGCCTGCCACACCCGAACATCTTCTCCGAAAGCGGCCGTTCCCTGACCGCCCACCACGCCATGCTGGTGGTGCAGGTGACCGACGTCGAGAAACACAACGACGACGTACCGCAGATCGAGAACAAGGAAGCACTGCCGGAAACCGTGCAATGGCTGGTGGACCTGCTGGGTCCGACCGACATCGAGATGGTCACCGAAACCTACTGGCGCGCCACTCACTACATGAGCGACGTGGCGGCCCAGTACGCCGATGGCAAGCTGACCCTGGCCGAGAAAGCCCTGGCCGAGCAATGCTACTTCGCCGTCTGCCGTCGCCTGCACAACTCGTTGAAGGCCCGTCAGCGCTCGCACCGCCAGGTGCTCGACGAACTCAACGACAAGCTGGCCGACAAGTACATCTGCAACTTCTCGGTATTCCAGAGCCTGCCAGATACCTGGGCCATTGGCCAGGTCCTGCCGATCCTGCCGCTGCACCGTCTCGACGAAGAGCCGCTGCGCCGCGCCGTGCTGCAAGACCTGACCTGCGACTCCGACGGCAAGATCAAGCAGTACGTCGACGAGCAGAGCATCGAGACCAGCCTGCCGGTGCATGCCCTCAAGGACGGTGAAGACTACCTGCTGGGGATCTTCCTGGTGGGTGCCTACCAGGAAATCCTCGGCGATATGCACAACCTGTTTGGTGACACCGACTCGGTGAACATCTACCAGAATGCCGACGGCAGTGTTTATCACGCTGGGATCGAGACCCACGACACCATCGAGGACATGCTGCGCTACGTGCACTTGTCGCCGGAAGAGCTGATGACTCACTACCGCGACAAAGTCGCCAGCGCGCGGATCACCGCTGCCGAGCGTACCCAGTTCCTCGACGCACTGCGCCTGGGCCTGACTCGTTCTTCGTACCTGTCTTCCTGAGGTAACGAACCGCTGAAACCAGGCTGTCTGAAAATGTTCCGCGTCTTACGGAAAATTCGGATGGTCTGGTAAGGCGATTCCTAGTTTTTTCAGCGATTTTTAATGGTGTAGCACTATCAACGATGGTGCTTCCTCATTTCATGTAGTCCATTTCCCAAGTTGTATTTCGGCACTCTACTCGGCCATGTCTCTCAGCGAGAATCCCCGGCCGCCCCTCCTGTAGAGAAAAGCCGATGTTCGATCCCCTTTACGAGCCGTCATTTCGTCTGGAGATAGCGGGTCAACCCCAGCCCCTGGTCGTGGTCGCGTTAAGCGGCAGCGAAGCCATCAGCCAACCCTATGCATTCTTGCTGGACTTGCACCTGGACGAGCGCCAGTTGGACCTGTCCAGCCTGATGTTTCGCGCGGCCTATCTGTGTTTCGGCACGGCGGTCAGCGGCATTCATGGACAGATCCAGGGCCTGGTGCCGCTTCACGATGAAGCACAACCTGGCCTCTGGCGTGTGACCCTGGGCCCGCGACTGGCCTGTCTGGCACGTCGCTTCACCCAGCGTGTATTCAGCGGATTGTCGGTGCCGCAGATCCTCGCCCAGGTGTTGAGTGAGCACGGCATTGACGGGCAGGCTTGCCGATTCGAATTGCGCGGTGAGTATCCGGCACTGGAGTTCTGCACTCAGTACCGTGAATCCGACCTGGCGTTTGTCCAGCGCCTGTGTGGCCAGCAGTCGATTGACTACCACTTCCGGCACCGCCGAGCAGGCCATTGCCTGGTGTTTAGCGATTGCGGGCAGCACCACTGCGTGGCCGAGACGCTGAGCTTCGGGGTTGAAGGTGCCGCCGGTGTCAGGCGATTTGCAGTGCATGCGCAAGCGGACGGCATCCATGTGCAGGCAGCAACCGAGCGGCCCACAGTGCGCGCTGGGCGGCTTTTATCCTGCTCCGGACACGCCAGCACCGAGGGCACTGGCCAGTGGTTGATCACCCGGGTCGAACATTGCGCGAGCCAGCACGACGTGCCGCACTATCACAATCGACTGCGGGCCATTCCGTGGGGCGTGCCGTACGTGCCAGCCGAATCGCCGGCGAAACCGCGCATGAGCAGCCTGCAACTCGGCTGGGTGGTGAGCGTGGACGGCCAACACCGTGATGCGCAGCAGCGGATCGCGGTGCAACTGGAGTGGCTGTACCAGGGCGAGGGCGGTCGTCCCAGTCATTGCTGGTTGCCGGTGGCTGCGCATTTATCTGTCCAGGCGATAAACGCTCTCAGGACAGGTGTGGAGGTGTACGTCAGCTATACCGAGGGTGATCCGGACCAGCCCTTGATCTGTGGCGTGCTCGTCACGCCACTGCAGACCGGGGATAACCTGGCTGCTACCGGCTCGCCTGCGACACGCTTGCAACTGCAGATCAGTGCGGCAGCATTCATGGGGAGCGAGCAACAGCTGCAAGTGTCGCCCGGGCCGGAACAGGCCGTTGGCCCCAGCGTTGAACGGCAGTTCAAGGTCGGTTACAGCGAAGTGAGTTTCGACGGTGAAACCTTGCGCCTGTCCAGCCCGAACATTCACCTCAAGGCCATGGAACCGCCCACGGTCGAGACCCCGAGTGCAACCATGGAGGAAGTGCCTGCGATCGCGGCCCAGGACTTGCTGACCCTGCTGCGCACCAGTCAGCCGCTGGTGTTGCTGTGCCTGCTGCCCGGTGGTGGCAGCTACAGCCATTGCCGCCAGTTCATCTGCGTGTGTCGCACGGCGACAGGTGATGGCCTGAGTGGTGCAGCATGAGCCTGACTCGCACAGCGCAATGGCTGTTGCTCGACATACCCGCCGCACCGCAGGCCTGCAGCCGGTTGCAGCACGGCTTTGCCGGCGCGGTGCGGCACGCGTTGTTTGCCAACACCGACCTTCATGGGTTGCGCGAGCAGGGGCCGCAGGTGATCGAATTGGCGAGCCACGCGAGGCTGGCCGATTGCGTCCATGATCAGCCGGAAGACTGGCCTGGGCTACTGTTGCAGACCTCGGTGTCGGCAGGTCCGTTGCTCGAGCACTTGCGGCGCATGCTCACGGTGACCTTCGGCCTGCATCACAAGGGCCTGTTGAGCTACTACAACCCCTGGACCGCCAGCTACTTCTTCGATGCCCGCGACGCCAGTGAGTTAAGCCGCTGGTTGGGGCCGATCGACCGGTTGTACTGGTACGGCGGCACCTGGGCGGATCGGGCCATGGGCAGCCTGGGGTGGCAGCAGATGGTCAATCCGCGCCGGGCTGTAAGTGAGCTGGCGATCGAAGACAACCTCAGCCAGCACCAGCAGGATAAGTTGCAGACGTGTTTGCTGGAGCGCCATGCCTGGTCGTGGTGCCGGGCCACTGGACATGATTATGGGGTGATCTGGTGCTGCCTCGAGGAAGGCTTGGAACAGGGCTTCACCGAGCACGCGGTGCTGGACGGCTGGTTGCGCCTGCGCCTGCAATACCCATCCGCCACGCTGCAGGTGGTTCTGCCGGGAGGCACTCAGCAGGAGCGTCTGGACAGCCTGCGTCAGCACTGGCGCAACGATCCGACTTGAAGCCGGCGTCTGCGCCAGTACGGTGGTTCACTGCGTGTGGCCGGTGAACCATTGGTCCTTGTTGCGCAGGTGCCAGGCGAATACGCCCAGGGTCAGGCTGCGCAGCAACATGAACAGCAGGAATGTCAGCCACAGGCCATGGTTGCCCAGGCCTTGCAGGGCCCAGGCGAACGGCAGGACGATGACCACGGTCAACAGCATGCCGTTGCGCATTTCCCGCGCGCGGGTGGCGCCGATGAACAGGCCGTCGAGCAGGTAGCTCCAGACCGCAATCAGGGGCAGGGCGGCCAGGTAAGGCAAGTAGCTGAAAGCGGTGTCGCGCACGCTCTGGATATCCGTCTGCATTTCAATGAACAGGTGCCCGGCACACAGAAACAACAGGGCGAAGCCAGTGCTGGCGATCAACGACCAACCGCAAGCCACCACCAGCGAACGGCGCAGGGCCTGGCGATCACGGGCGCCGATGGCGTGGCCGCACAGCGCCTCCACGGCATGCGCCAGGCCATCGAGGGCGTGGGCTGTCAACAGCAGGCCGTTGAGCAACAGGGCATTGGCTGCCACCGTCGCATCACCGAGTCGGGCGCCCTGCACCGTGATCATGAAAAATACCGACTGCAGCGCCAGGCTGCGGATGAAGATATCCCGGTTGACCGCCAGCAGCGGCCGCCAGCTCTGCCAGGTCGCCAGTGCCGCCCAGGCCATATGCCCGGGGAAAGCGCGCAGGGCGCTGCGGGTCATGGCCAGGCCGAGCAGGGCGCCAGTCCATTCGGCGATCACCGACGCCCGGGCCGAGCCGACCACACCCCACTCCAGGCCAATGACGAACCACAGGTTGAGGGCAATGTTCACCAGGTTGGTGGTCAGCAGGATCGCCAGTGGCGCGCGGGCGTTCTGGGTGCCGAGGAACCAGCCGACCAGCGCATAGCTGGCCAGGGCCGCAGGCAAGCCAAACAGCCGGGTGTGGAAAAACTCCCGAGTCAGGTGTTCGAGCTCCGCCGACGGCTGCATGAAGTGCAGCGCCACGCCACTCAGTGGCACGCCCAGGCTGCCCAGCAGCACGGCCAGCCCCAGCGCCAGCAGCAGGCCCTGCAGCAAGATCTGGCGCAAGGCCGCGCCGTCCCCGCGTCCGGCGGCCTGGGCCGCGAACCCGGTGGAGCCCATGCGCAGGAAACCCATGGCCCAGGCCAGGAAGGTGTACAGGCTGGCACCGATCGCCACGGCGCCCAGTTGGTGGGCGTGGGGCAGGTGGCCGATCACGGCACTGTCGACCAGCGCCACCAACGGCACCGAGAGGTTGGAGAGAATCATCGGCGCGGCGAGCGCCCAGACACGGCGATGGGTCGGGCGGTCGCGCCAGTCGTTGATCAGGGTGGACATGCAGGCTCCTTGGGCGAGCGGCATTGTAGCGGCAGATCCGCAGGGGCGGTGGTTCGGGATCAGCGGCGATCAGCTCCCGGGCGCCGAACCAAACACCCAACCGTCGGTCAATCACTCCAGCCCGGCAAGCGCTTGGGCTATAGTTCAACCCTTCGATACTCCTGCCCACGAGTGCCCCATGCTTAACAAAGGATTGTTTCTGGCCGCTGCGCTGACCTTGCTCAGCGCCTGCGATTCATCGACTCCCGGCCAACCCCCGGCCAGCTCCGCACCGGCGGCCACGGTCAGCGCCGCCAAGACGCACACCGGGCAAGACCTGGCGGCGCTGAAGCAGCGCTACGCCGGCCGTGAGTTGAGCGTGGTGGATGTCTCGGAAATCCAGCTCGACGGTGCCAGCACCCTGTCGGTGAGCTTTTCGGTGCCGCTGGACCCCCAGCAGAAATTCGCCGACAAGCTGCACCTGGTCGACAGCAAAAGCGGCAAGGTCGATGGTGCCTGGGAGCTTTCCGACAACCTGATGGAGCTGCGCCTGCGTCACCTTGAGCCGCAGCGCAAGCTGGTGCTGACGGTGGATGCCGGATTGCTGGCGGTCAACGACGCCAAGCTGACCGGCGAATATGTCAGCCGCCTGGAAACCCGCGACCTGCAACCGACCGTAGGGTTTGCCAGCCGTGGCAGTCTGCTGCCGACGCGCCTGGCCGAAGGCCTGCCGGTGATTGCCCTGAATGTCGACAAGGTCGACGTCGAATTTTTCCGGATCAAATCCGAATCGCTGCCAGCGTTCCTCGCCCAATGGGGTCGCAACAACAGCCTGCAAAGCTATGAGTCCCGTGAACTGCTGCCCATGGCCGAGTTGGTGTATGGCGGCCGCTTTGACCTGAACCCGGCGCGCAACACCCGTGAAACCCTGCTGTTGCCGATCGCCGGCCTCAAGCCCCTGCAGCAACCGGGCGTCTACCTGGCGGTCATGCGCGCCTCGGGCACGTACAACTATTCGCAACCTGCGACCCTGTTTACCCTCAGTGACATCGGCCTCTCGGTGCACCGCTACCAGAACCGCCTGGACGTGTTCACCCAAGCCCTGGAGGGCGGCAAGGCGCTGGACGATGTCAGCCTGGAGTTGCTCGACAGCGACGGCCGCGTGGTCGGCCAGGGCAAGACTGGGCAGGGCGGCCACGCTCAGTTGCCGCTGCCGAAAAAAGCCGAAGTGCTCCTCGCCCACCAGGGCCAGCAGACCAGCCTGCTGCGACTCAACAGTGCAGCGTTGGACCTGGCCGAGTTCAACATCGGCGGCCCCCAGTCCCATCCATTGCAGTTCTTCGTGTTCGGCCCGCGTGACCTCTACCGCCCCGGCGAAACCGTGCTGCTCAACGCCCTGCTGCGCGACGCCGACGGCAACGCGGTCAAGCCGCAGCCGGTGAGTGTCGAAGTGCGGCGCCCGGACGAGCAGGTCAGTCGCAAGTTCGTCTGGGACGCCGATGCCTCCGGCCTGTATCAGTATCAGTTGCAGCTGGCCGGCGAAGCGCCGACCGGGCGTTGGCAGTTGGTGTTCGACCTGGGCGACGGCAAGCCACAACTCTACGAGTTTCTCGTCGAAGACTTCCTTCCCGAACGCCTGGCCCTCGAACTCAAGGGCAGCGAGCAACCGATCAAACCGGGCGACACCGCGCAAATCAGCGTCAATGGTCGTTATCTCTACGGCGCGCCGGCCGCCGGCAATCGCTTGAGTGGCCAGGTGTACGTGCGACCGCTGCGTGAGGCGGTCAAGAGCCTGCCGGGTTATCAATTCGGCTCGGTGACCGAAGAGGAGCTGAGCCAGGACCTGGAGCTGGAGGAAACCGCGCTGGACGAAGACGGCGAAGTGCTGATCTCCCTCGACAGCAAATGGGCCGAAGCCAAGTCACCGCTGCAACTGATCGTCCAGGCCAGCCTGCAGGAGTCCGGTGGCCGGCCGATTACCCGGCGCGTGGTGCAACCGGTGTGGCCGGCGGAGCGCATGCCGGGGCTGCGCGCCTTGTTCGATGGCGAGGAAACCGACGGCGATGGTCCGGTCGAGTTCGAACTGTTGATGGCCGACAACCAGGGCCAGAAGCTGGCCGCCGACAACCTCAAGGTGCGCTTGATTCGCGAGCGCCGCGACTACTACTGGAACTACTCGGACAACGATGGCTGGAGCTATCACTTCAACGAGAAGTTCCTAAACCTTGCCGAAGAGACCCTGAGCATCAAGGCCGGTGACACGGCCAAGGTCAGCTTCCCGGTGGAGTGGGGCCCTTATCGGGTGGAAGTCGAAGACCCACAGACCGGGGTGACCAGCAGCCTGCGCTTCTGGGCCGGCTACCGCGCCCAGGACAACGCCGAAGGCGGAGCAGTGCGTCCGGACCAAGTGAAACTGGCGCTGGATAAACCGGCCTATGCCGATGGCGACACGGCCATGGTCACGGTAACGCCACCGGCGGCCGGCAAAGGCTACCTGCTGGTGGAGTCGGCCGATGGCCCGCTGTGGTGGCAGGAAATCGAAGTGCCGGCCGAGGGCAAGAGCTTTGCCGTGAAGCTCGATCCGAAATGGTCGCGGCACGATCTGTATGTCAGCGCGCTGGTGATTCGTCCCGGTGAGCGCAAGGCCAACGTCACCCCCAAGCGTGCGGTCGGCGTGCTGCACCTGCCGCTGGATCGGACCCAGCGCAAGCTTGGCCTGAGCCTGAGTGCACCGGAAAAAATGCGCCCCAAACAGCCGCTGAGCGTGAAGATCCAGGCCAGGAATGCCGACGGCAGCGTGCCAAAACAGGTGCACGTGCTGTTGGCTGCAGTCGATGTCGGCATCCTCAATATCACCGAGTACCCGACCCCGGATCCCTACTCCAGCCTGTTTGGACGCAAGGCCTACGGCGCTGACCAATTGGACGTCTACGGGCAATTGATCGAAGCCGGCCAAGGCCGTCTGGCCAGCCTGGCCTTTGGTGGTGATGCGGCGCTGGCCAAGGGCGGCAAACGCCCGGACACCAGCGTGACCATCGTCGCCCTGCAGAGCGCACCGGTTACCCTCAACGAGCAGGGTGAAGGTCAGGTCAGTGTCGATATTCCGGACTTCAACGGCGAACTGCGCTTGATGGCCCAGGCCTGGACCGACGATCGCTACGGTATGGCCGAAGCCAAGACGGTGATCGCCGCGCCTTTGATCGCCGAACTCTCGGCGCCACGCTTCCTCGCTGGCGGCGACCAGACCAGCCTGGCGCTGGACCTGTCGAACCTCTCGGGCAAGGCGCAGACGCTGCAGGTGCAACTGAGCACCGAGGGCCAACTGGCCCTAGTGGACACGGCGGCCCACAGTGTGGCGTTGACCCCGGGCCAGCGCACCACCTTGCGCATTCCCCTGCGCGCCCTCGGTGGTTTTGGCCAGGGCAAGGTCAAGGTGCTGGTCAACGGCCTCGACTTACCGGGCGAGAGCCTGCCGCCGTTTACCCGGGAGTGGACCCTGGGCGTGCGGCCGGCCTATCCGGCGCTGCTCAAGCACTATCGCGCGGTACTCAAGGAGCAACCCTGGAGCCTGCCTGACAGTGAACTGGCACTGTTCGAACCGGCCGGGCGCGAAGCCTTGCTCAGCCTGTCGAGCCGGCCACCGCTGAACCTGGGCGAGCAGATCCGTGCACTCAAAGCCTACCCCTATGGTTGTTCCGAACAAACCACCAGCGGCCTGTACCCGTCGCTGTATGCCGACGCGGCGAGCCTGAAACGCCTGGGCCTGGAAGGCGAGCCGGAAGCTGCGCGCAAGCGCAAGATCGAACTGGGCATCGAACGTTTGCTGGGCATGCAGCGTTACAACGGTAGCTTCGGCCTGTGGGGCGCCGACGGGGAGGAGGAGTACTGGCTGACAGCCTACGTCACCGACTTCCTGCTGCGCGCCCGCGACCAGGGTTTCGGCGTGCCGGCCGATGCCCTGAAAAAAGCCAACGAGCGCCTGCTGCGTTACCTGCAGGAGCGCAACCTGATCGAAGTCGACTACAGCGAAAACGCCGAGCACACGCGGTTTGCGGTGCAGGCCTATGCCGGCCTGGTATTGGCCCGCAGCCAACAGGCACCTTTGGGCGCGCTGCGCAGTCTGTTCGAGCGGCGCAGCGATGCCCGTTCCGGGTTGCCACTGGTGCAATTGTCGGTGGCCCTGCAGCTCATGGGCGATCAACCACGCGCCGCGCAGGCGCTGGTCGCGGGGCTTGCGGCGACACGCAAGGCCAACGACTGGCTGGCCGACTACGGCAGCCCGCTGCGGGACCAGGCGCTGATTCTGGCGTTGCTGCAGGAATACGACCTGGACAAGGGCAAGCGCGAAGAGCGCTTGTTCGAGCTGTCCGACCAGTTGGCTGCCAGCCCGTACCTGTCGACCCAGGAGCGCAACTCGCTGTTCCTCGCCGGCCGTAGTTTGCTGGGCAAGCCTGAAGCCAACTGGACTGCGCAGTTGAGCAGTGGCACGCAAACCCGTGAGCTGAACAACGCCCAGCCCGGGCTCAAGCTGCAAGGGCCGTTGCTGGCCTCGCCGCTGACGCTGAGCAATGCCGGCAGCGAGCCGGTCTATCAACAGCTGACCATCTCCGGTTATCCACTGCAGGCGCCGGCACCGGGTGGCGAGAACCTGAACATCCGCCGTGAGTACCTGGGCATGAACGGCCAGCCTCTGGACCTCAAGGCGTTGGCCAGCGGCGACCTGGTACTGGTGCATATCGCCGTCAGCGCCAAGCAGCGCGTGCCGGATGCCTTGGTGGTGGACTTGTTGCCGGCCGGCCTGGAGCTGGAAAACCAGAACCTGGCCCAAAGCGCCGCAAGCCTGGAAAACGCCAGCAGCAAGGTCAAGGAGTGGCGTGAGTCGATGCAGAACGCCAGCCTCAAGCACCAGGAGTTCCGTGACGATCGTTACGTCGCAGCGTTGAACCTCGACGGCTATGGCACCACGCACCTGCTGTATCTGGCGCGGGCGGTCACGCCCGGCACCTATCGTGTACCGCCGCCGCAAGTGGAGTCGATGTACCGGCCGAACTGGCAGGCGGTGGGTGAGACGGTGCCAGAGATGGTAATCAAGGGCCGTTGAATGCTGCGGCTTTATCTACGAGGGGTTGGGTGGTTCAGTGAATCACCCAACTCAACACCCACAACCCCAATACCAGCCAGATGATCCCGCCGATGATCGAGGCGCGCATGAAGGCGCGGATGGCCGAGTACAGCAGCAACAGGCCGACCACCAGCGCAAGGATGCTGACGATCGAAGTGTCCATGCCCAGCGCCTGTGACAGCCCTTCGACAAAGTTGCCGCCAGCGTGGCTCAAGGTGTTGAACAACCCGCTGAGTATGTCGACGATGAAGCGGATGACCGACCCCAGCGCCTGGCCGAGCCATTCGAAAAAGCTTTCTACCTGCATGTGTGCATCCTGATGAAAGAGTGGGCGTGGGTGCCAGAGCTGAGTCTTTGGCTGTTGAATCTGTGGGTGAGTTCCCTTGAAGCATAGAGGTTTGCGGGTTTGATTTTTCCAATACTAACGCGGCGCCTGGGTTCGTGGTGCAAGCGGGCGTGGCGTTGGCTGCTGGGCAGCGTGGTGCTGCTGGTGGCCCTGGTGTGGCTGGCCGACCGGCTCTGGCCGTTGCCCCTGCCCAAGGACGATCTGGCGCGGGTGGTGCTGGCCGAAGACGGCACGCCGCTGTGGCGCTTCGCCGATGCCAACGGCGTGTGGCGTTACCCGGTGCAGACAAGCGAAGTTTCGCCCTATTACCTCCAGGCACTGCTGACCTACGAAGACCGTTGGTTCTACCAGCATCCCGGGGTCAACCCGCTGGCGCTGGGCCGGGCGGCGTGGCAGAACCTGAGCGGCGGTCGGGTGTTGTCCGGCGGTAGCACGCTGTCGATGCAGGTGGCGCGTCTGCTCGATCCCCATCCGCGGACGCTGCTGGGCAAGTCGCGGCAACTGTGGCGCACGGCCCAGCTGGAATGGCATTTGTCCAAGGATCAGATTCTCAACCTGTACCTCAATCGCGCACCGTTCGGCGGCACCTTGCAAGGCGTGGCCGCCGCCAGTTGGGCGTATCTGGGCAAGTCACCGCAGCACCTGACCCACGCCGAAGCGGCGTTGCTTGCGGTGTTGCCACAAGCGCCCAGTCGCTTGCGCCCTGACCGCCATCCGGCCCGCGCGCAAGTAGCGCGGGACAAGGTGCTGCGCCGGCTCGGTGAATTTGCCGTGTGGCCGCAGTCGGCGGTCGACGAGGCCCTGGAGGAACCCTTGCTGCTGGCGCCCCGCCTGGAGCCCAGCCTGGCGCCCTTGTTGGCGCGCCGCTTGAACCGCCCGCACAGCCCGCCGTTGATTCGCACCACCCTCGACGCCAATTTGCAGCGGCGTCTCGAGGACCTGTTGCTGGGCTGGCGCGCGCGCCTGCCTGAGCACACCTCGGCGGCGATTCTGGTGGTCGAGGCACAAAGCATGGCAGTGCGTGCCTACCTGGGCTCGGTGGACATCAACGACACCCGGCGCTTCGGCCATGTCGACATGATCAGCGCCCTGCGCTCGCCGGGGTCGACGCTCAAGCCGTTCCTCTATGGCATGGCCATGGACGCCGGGCTGATCCATTCCGAGTCGCTGCTGCAGGACGTGCCCCGGCGTTATGGCGATTACCGCCCGGGCAACTTCTCCATGGGCTTCAGCGGCCCGGTGCCGGCCAGCAGTGCGCTGTCGACTTCCCTGAACCTGCCGGCGGTGCAGTTGCTCGAAGCCTACGGTCCGAAACGCTTTGCCGCCGAAATGCGCATCGGCGGCATGCCATTGGCCTTGCCGCCCCTGGCCGAGCCCAACCTGTCGCTGATCCTCGGCGGTGCCGGGAGCCGGCTGGAGGACTTGGTCAGCGGCTACAGCGCCTTTGCCCGTGGCGGCAAGAGCGCCACTATCCGCTTGCAGCCCGACGACGAACTGCGCGAACGGCCGCTGCTGTCGCCGGGTTCGGCGTGGATCGTGCGGCGCATTCTCAGTGGGCAGGCGCGCCCCGACCGTGACCCGCGAGCCGAGTTGGTGCAGCGCCCGGTGCTGGCCTGGAAAACCGGCACCAGCTATGGTTTTCGTGATGCCTGGGCGATTGGCGTCGGCCCGCGTTACCTGATCGGCATCTGGATCGGCCGCCCGGACGGCACCCCGGTGCCCGGGCAGTTTGGCCTGGCCTCGGCGGCACCGCTGATGCTGCAGGTACACGATGTGCTGATCAACCGTGACAGTCAGCGTGGCATCAGCGCCCCGGTGCAGCCGGTGCCCTTGAACGTCGGGGTGGCTGCGATCTGCTGGCCCCTGGGACAGCCCATGAGCCGTACCGACCCCAACTGCCGCCGCCAGCGCTTCGCCTGGACCCTGGACGGCACCACGCCGCCGACCTTGCAAGCCATGGACCAGCCCCTGGGCGTGGGCCTGGTGGAAAAAATCTGGGTTAACGAGCGTGGGCTGCGAGTCGACGCCAAGTGTCCGGGGGCGGTGGCCCGGGATATCGCCTTGTGGCCGGCACCGCTGGAGCCTTGGTTGCCGCGGGTCGAACGGCGCGAAGCGCGCTTGCCGGCCAACGATCCGGATTGCCCGGGTCCGCTGCTGGCGGCATCCTCACCGTTGTCGATTGTCGGCGTGCGCGAGGGTGATCAACTACGGCGCCCGGCCGCCAGCCAGGAGTTGCTGCGCCTGAAGTTGTCGGCATTGGGGGGCAGCGGTCGGCGTTGGTGGTTTGTCAATGGCGCACCGCTGGGTGACAGCGCTAACCAGGACAGTATCAACGCGACTTTCGAACAGCTTGGACGGGTTGAATTGAGCGTGCTGGATGAGGGCGGGCAGACGGCGCGGGTCGAGTTCAATGTCGTCGATTAGAGCGCCAGCGTGAGCAGACGGAGCTGTGCTGAATACGGTGGAGCCTGTGGGAGCGGGCTTGCCCGCGTGTGGGAGCGGGCTTGCCCGCGATGACGATCTGCGCCACACCACAGATCTCGGCAGCTGCTACGGGTTTGGGCGGTGTATAAAAAACTTGCAAGCTCCCACAGGGGCGAGTCGGCAGTGCTGCGTCTGCTCGCGATCTGTCGCTTAGCGACAGCTTGCTTCCTGCGGTCATCCGCCCGAAGCTATACGCCTTCAGGAGAGCCCGATGAACCTTGTTGAACTGACCGAACGCCTGCACAGCATCCGCGACCGCAATGACTGGCGGCAATTTCACAGCCCGAAAAACCTCGCCATGGCCGCCAGTGTGGAAATGGCCGAGCTGGTGGAAATATTCCAGTGGCTGAGCGAAGACCAGTCGCGCCAGTTGCCGCCCGACACCCTGGCCCACGCCGGGCAGGAAGTGGGGGACATCGTGCTTTATCTCTTGCTGCTGTGCAGCGAGTTGGGGTTGGATATGGAGCAGGTGGTGCGCAGCAAGCTGGCCGACAGCGAACGGCGGTTCAGCTGATGAGCGACCGTCATTTCGATCAATTGGCGACCCGTTTCGCGGAAAAAATCTACGGCGGTGCCAAAGGCGCGATCCGCCTCGCGGTGTTGCAGGCGGACCTGGCGGAAACCTTGCCGGACCGCCCGCTGCGGGTGCTGGACATCGGCGCGGGCCTGGGCCATATGTCGCTGTGGCTGGCCGAGCGCGGCCATCAAGTGACCCTGGCCGAGCCGGCCGCACCGATGCTCGAAGGGGCGCGCCAGCGTTTCGCCGAGGCCGGACAAACTGCGACCTTCATCCAGGCGCCCTGGCAGGAACTGCTCGGCCAACTCACCGAGCCCTATGACCTGGTGCTGTGCCATGCGGTGCTGGAGTGGCTGGCCGAACCTCATGCGATTCTGCCGGTGCTGCATCAACTGACCGCGCAGGGCGGTTGGTTGTCGCTGGCGTTCTACAACCGCGACGCGCTGATTTACCGCAATCTGCTCAAGGGTCACTTCCGCAAAATGCGCAAGAACGACATGGCGGGCGAGAAGCAGAGCCTGACCCCACAGATGCCCCTGGATCCGCGTGAACTGGCGACGCAACTGCAGGGCCTGTGGACGGTCGAAACCCAGAGTGGAGTGCGGGTTTTCCATGACTACATGCCCGTGGAATTCCAGGCCCGTGCCGAACTGCTCGACTTGCTGGAGATGGAACTGGCGCACCGTCGGCACCCGACATTTGCCGGGCTGGGACGTTACCTGCACTGGATCTGCCGCCCGGCCTGACCCCAATACCCGTGGAGGGCATCATGAAACGCCGCCTTGGATTGATTGCCGTGTGCCTGGGGCTTGGCGCCTGCCAGGGCAGCAACCCGTATGTCGCCAGCTCCAGGCCCTTGCCACCGGCGCCGCCGCAAGCGGCCCAGACGTTTGATCGCAGCGCCTACCCTGCGGCTCCGCGAGACTTCAGTCGCTACCGCAGTTGGGCCTGGCTCGACGGCCAGATGCCCAATGGCTCGGCCTGGGCGGACTCGGCTCAGATCGCCGAAACCGTGAGCAACGCCCTCGACCAGCGAGGCCTGCGCCCCTTGCATGACCAGCGCACGGCAGACCTGCTGGTGAGTGCCGACCTGCACCAGGAAACCCGCTTGCAGCAAGTGCAGGATGATTACGGCTATGGCGCCTACGGCGGTTACAACCGTTATGGCAACGGTTATGGCAGTGGCGTCGGCATGTACAACACGGTGCCCGTTGTGCGCACCTACCAGATCCAGGTGCTGGTGGTGCGGGTTGATCTGTACGACGCGGGCACCGGCCAACCGGTGTGGAGTGCCAGTGCTGAAACCAGCGTCGATGGAACGCAACGCGAACGCGGTGATGCATTAAGAGAAGCTGTTCAAAAGGCCGTAGCGGCGTATCCTCCTTCTTAATGACTCGCATTCGTGTGCGGGCCTGCACCGGAGAAAAACCATGTTCCGCCGTCTCGCATTCGTGGCATGTGCTGTGTTGCTCAGTGCTTGCCAGTCCAACCAGATCAATCACGACTTTGACGCCAGCCGCGACTTCGCTGCCTACCACAGCTGGACCTGGAAGGAGCCCGCCCTGCAATATCGCCCGGATGATCCACGGATCCAGAGCGACCTCACCGAGCAACGTATTCGCCAGTCGGTGGCCGATCAGCTCGACCAGCGCGGCTTGCGCCCGGCAGCCGGGAGCAGCAAGGGTGACCTTAATGTGCAGACCTACCTGATCATCGAAGAGCGCCAGCAACAGGTCACCACCAACTACGGCGGCGCCTGGGGCAACCCCTGGAACGGTTACTGGGGCGCGCCGATGTACAACGAAACCCGCAATGTCAGCTACAAGGTCGCGACCATCCAGATCGACCTGCTGGACGGCAAGGACGGCAAGTTGGTATGGCGCGGCAGTGACGAACAGATGCTCAGCAGCTCCCCCAATCCCAGCGATCGCAGCAATGCGATTCGTGAAACCGTGACGCGGATCCTGAGTAACTATCCGCCAAGATAAGCACGCCTGACTGACCCTCTGGCAGCGGCACTGGCAACTTGCCAGCGCTGCGCGCGTGCGTTGACTACACTGCGAGCACTACTGGAGGTAGCAAGGAGTGCTCGATGTCTCCTCGTTCATGCTTTCGCGGTCGAAGTCACCAGCGTGGGGCCATCGGCCTGGTTGCGGCGATGACCCTGGGCCTGGCGCTATTGTTTGCGCTGTTGGTGGTCGACAGTGGTCGGCTGTATCTGGAGCAGCGCAAGTTGCAGCGGGTGGTCGACACCGCCGCGCTGGAAGCAGTGACCCGCGGTGGGCATTGTCAGGCGGCCAATACAGCACTGACCTACGCGACGCAAAGTGCAGCGCGCAACGGGTTCAGTGTCAATACAGAGCAAACTCTTGCGATTGAATGCGGCACCCTCGCCACCGGTAGCGATAACCTGCGGCGCTTCAGCGTCGATCCCAGCAAGTCAGACGCCATTCGAGTCGTCGCCCATAATTCCGTGCCCAGGAGCATCGCTTCCGGGGTGGCGGCATTGTTTTCCAAGGGACCGCTGCCATTGCGCACCGGGCTGACCGCCACCGCCGTTGCCGCGTCACCCTCACCACTGGCGATGCTGACTATCCGCACCATCCTGGGCGAAATCGACAGCACCAAGTCGGAACTGCTTGATGCGCTGATCGGCGGCATGCTGGGTGGCAATCTGAAGCTGACCGCCGTCGGTTGGGATGGGTTGGTCAAAACCGAGATCAAGCTTCTCAGCTATCTGGATCAGTTGGCGGTGGATTTGCTCCTGAACGCCGGTGACTACGAAACGCTGCTCAGTACGGCGGTGTCGCCCACACAATTGATCAACGCGGCAATCAAGGTCCTGAGCAAAGGCGGCGCAACGGCTCAGGTTGCTGTGCAGGCGCTGCAGTCCATCAGCAATATTTCCAGCGCGGCGCAGACACTCAAGCTGGGGGAGGTGTTGAACGTGCAGACGGGGGCCTCCACGGCGGGTCTGGATTCCAATGTGCAGGTTTTTCAGCTGGTCCAGGCGGTCGCCCAACTTGCCAATAGTAAAAGTGCCGCTGCGGTCTCGACTGAGGTGAGCATTCCGTTGATCGGCAAAGTGGGGGTGAAGCTCAAGGTGATCGAGCCGCCACAGCTGTCGACGATCGGCAATCCGGCGCTGGCCAAGGCTGGCCTGGCCACCGGCAAGGATCAGATTTTTGTCCGGACGGCCCAGGTCAGGGCCCTGGTTTCCATCGAGTTGCCGATACTCAAGACCATTTCCCAGTTGGTATCGGCGCTTCCCGACCTGTTGACGCCGGTTTCGGGGGTCGTGAACAACCTGTTGCATCTTAATCTGGTGGGCGTGGTGAATTCGCTTTTATGCCTGGTCATAGCGCCTTGCGATAACACCGTCCTGTCGATTGCTTCCAGGCTGGATATCAGTCTGGAAGCCGGCAGTGCCGAAAGTTACCTTGCCGATTACAACTGCGCCAGCGAGGCCAGCAAGAGCGTGACGGTCCAGGCAACCACCTCCATCGCGAACCTGGGCATCGGCAAGATTGACCCGGTCCAGGCCTTTGCCTCATCCGCAGCCATCGCCGTTGAACCTGTGCGACTGATTGATATCGGCATCAGAACCTGCGCTGGAATTCTGGGCTGTGGCCCGGTCACGCTGGGTAAGGGCGGAGGACTGGGGCTCAAGGCGCAAACCACTATCGGCCAGCGCACGCAAAGCCTGGTCTATCCGTTACCCCCCAATATCGGCCTGCCTGCGCAGTATCAAGCGATAGACTCGATCAACATCCTTACGAGTCTGGGCAACACGTTGAGCGGTCTGCAGGTGACCTCCTATGTTCCGCCCAGCGGCAATATCACCGGCAATGCACTGGCGCAGGTGGCGGGGTTGTTGAATCAAATCAGCGGCATACTGGTCAACGCCGTACGGGGATTCATCGGGCCGTTGCTGGACCCGCTCGTCAACACCTTGCTCAAGGCCCTGGGGGTCAGCCTGGGGAACGCGGAGATTGGTGCCAACCTCAGTTGTCATTCAGGCGGTGGAGCGCAATTGGCAATCTAACGCGCCCCGGCAATCGGCAACTCAATGCAGAAACATGCACCCTGCTCGGCATTGCGCACGCTCAACTGGCCGCCCATGTTCTGCACGATGCCATAGCTCACCGACAACCCCAGGCCGGTGCCGACACCCACCGGCTTGGTGGTGAAGAACGGTTCGAAGATGCGCTCCAGCAGGCGCGGGTCGATGCCGCCGCCGTTGTCTTCGACCCACAGGCGCACCACGCGCGCATCGGCTTCGGCGCGTAGGCTGATCCAGGGTTCGAATTCGCGCTGCACTTCACGCTTGCTCAACAGGGCATCGCGGGCATTGACCAGCAGGTTGATCAACACTTGCTCCAGTTGATCGACATGGCCGCGGACCTGTACCTCGAAGTCGAGGGAGGGGATGCGCAACTCCACGCCTTTGCCGCGCATGCCTTCGGCCAGCAGGGCCAAGGTGCCTTCCACTGCCTGCGCCGGATTGAACGGTTGCTGCTCGATCTCCGAACGCCGGCCAAACACCCGCATGTGATCGACCACCCGCGCCGCGCGCTGGACCTGGGTGTCGATCCGGCTGAGCTTGTCCTGCAGGTAGTCGACCGGTACCTCGCCGTTGCTCAAGCGCTTGAGCACATTGACGATGGCCATGCGCATGACGTTGAGTGGCTGGTTGATTTCATGAGCCAGGCCCGTGGCCATTTCCCCGAGGGTGGCCATTTTGGCGCTTTGCATCAGCTGTTGCTGCGAGCGCCGCACTTCAGTGTTGTCGCGGCCCACCGCCTGGACTTCCAGCAGTTGCCCCTGTTCATCGAACACGCCGCGGTCCGACCACACCCACCAGGCGTGTTCACGACCGGGCAGTTGCAGGCTGATTTCGGCGGTGCTGACCGGGAACTCCGGCGTCAGTTGCTGGATGCGTAGCAGGAAGGCAGCGCGCTGCTCGGCTGACAACCAACTGCCCAGGTCGACTCCCGGCAGTTGCTCCGGCGGGCATTCCAGGTACTTGGCCAGCGGACGGTTGGCGAAGGTCAGCTTCAAGTCGGGACGATAACGGCAGATCATCGCCGGCGAATCCTCCACCAGGATCCGGTAGCGCTCCTCGCTCTGGCGGACCTGCTCGGTGGCCAGGGTGGCTTCGGTATCGTCCAGCCACAGGCCGACCGCCTCGACTGGCAAACCCAGGTCATTGCGCAGCAAGCGGGCCTCATCCAACAGCCAGTGGTAATCGCCGGCCCGGTCACGCATGCGGTAGCGCGCACGCACGTTGCCTTCGCGCAACAGCTGGCGGGTGCGGGCGAAATACAGGTCGCGATCGTCAGGGTGAATCCGCTCGATCAGGCTGGTTTCCGTCAGTTCGCTCAGTTGCCAGCCGAGCAGCGGCAGCAGACTGTCACTGAAAAAGCATGGTTGCAGTGCACCTTCCTCATACCGCTGTACGTAGATCACCGCGGGCGAACTGGCGATCAGATTGTCCAGCCGGGCATGGGCGGCGGCGGCCTGTTGCTGCTGGTTCTTGATGTCGCTGATGTCGAGCATGAAACCCACTGGCCGACGTTGCTCGCCCAACTGCAACAGCTGGCCTTGCAGGCGATACCAGATCGGCGCCTGGAACTCGTCGCGAGCTTGCAGGCGCACACTGAGTAGCAGCGGGCGGTCGCCCTGCAGCAGGTCCTGCAGGCGGCTCTGCAGCTCGGCGCGGTCGACCGGATGGAACACCGCCAGCCATTCGCCGAGGGACAATCGCGCGTGTTCCAGGTGCAGGTTGCGGGCCAGTTGCGGGGCCAGTTGCACCCCCTCGTGCAGTTCCCACCAGCCGCTGCCGAGCAGCCCTTGCAGGGCATCGAGGCGTTGCAGTTGCTGCTGTTGTTGCTGCTCACGCAAGCGCCCCAGTAGCGGCGCGGCCAGGGCGGCGAGCAGCAGCAACCAGTCACGCTCACCGAGGGCTGGCGCAGGCTGCACTGCCGGATAAAAACCACAGAGCAGCCAGGCGCCGATCCCGTGGGCGTCGCGATACGGCACCAGCAAGCCTTCGGCATCGGCAAAAATGTCCCGCAGACGCGGCGCAAGACTGACACCCGCAGCGCCATGCAGCGCGTGGGGACGACTGCCGTCCAGGCTGTCCAGGGCGCTGCCCAGCGACTGATCGGTGTGCCAGAGCCGGGGAGCATCGTGGGCGTGGTAATGGCTGTGGATCCGCCAGTCCTGTTGCGCCTCATCGAGCAGGACAATCGCCACACAGGGGATTCGCCACTGCTGGGCCAGGTCCTGCAATTGCTCACGCAGAACCTGTGGCAAGCGCGACAGGCTGCACAGGCGCAGGTGTTCACTGCAGCGTGCGGCCAGCGCCTGGCAGGTGTCCCGGGCCTGGGCCTGTTGCCGCTCTTGCAGCAAATCACCGATATCGAGCAATTGCAGGAGCCAGCCATCCTCAGCCGGTTGTGCCCAGCCGCGCAGGTGCAGGGTGGTTGCACCAAGACCTGTGAAGTCCAGGTCCAGGCTGTGTCCGTGCCATTCGCTGGGCGGGCCTTCGACGGCCAGCCGGCTGCCGGGCAGGAGGTAGTCGCTCAGGTGCAGGGCGGTGCTGCCCGATAATCGATGGGCGAGCAAATGGCGCATGGGGCCGCTGATCTGTAGCACCCGGCCTTGCGAGTCCAGGTGCAATTGCAGCCCCACGCTGGGCACCACCGGGCGCGCAAGGGTGTCGAGTGGCAGGGTAGGGGAACGCTGCAACAGTCGCCCGAACAGCTTGCCGGCAGGACTCAAAATTGAATGCTCGACTGCGCACTCAGGCTGGTTGGCAGGCTGGGAACCGTGCCCAATCCCGGCAACACCAAAAACGGAATCACCTGGTTGAGCTTGCTGGTGGGGTAGCTCACGCTGGCGGTCAATTGGCCGGCGCTGTAGACCGCCTTGGCATCGCCGCCAGTGCCGTAGGTGAGGTTGAAGGCCTTGGGCACCCAGGACAGTTGTTGCTGCAGGACGGAGTTGGCGAGATTGACCACCGCGGTTGGGTAGTCGCTGGTATTGGGGTCCAGGGCGACGCTGCGCCGCACCGCCTCGGCTGTGGCTTCATTGAAGGACTGCATCAGCAACAGCGGCACGCTGTAACTGACGATGGCGTAGAACACCGCAAAAAAAATCACGAACACCAAGGCGAACTCAATGGCGACAGCGCCTTTTTGTTTGTGTGGCAGGTCTGTTTTCATGAGTGCGTCTACCCTGACTACTACGACGTGCCTTGAGCATAGAATCATTCCGCCCACATGGACGATTATTCCCTGATGCACAGTCTTGTCCTGATGATCTGGCTGGCGCTGTGCGCGGTCCAGGATGTCCAGCAACGCCACATTGGCAATCGCCTGACCTTGGGAGCGGGGGCTGCGGTATTGGCCTATTTGCTCTGGAGCGGCACCACCTGGCTGGGTGCACCGGCCGAGCAGGGGGGCTGGGCTTTCCTTCTGGCAGTGGCGTTCACTTTGCCCGGTTATGCGCTGGGACGGATGGGCGCCGGCGACGTGAAGATGATGGCGACGATCGGCTTGGCCACCGAGCCGGTCCATTTGCTGGGCAGTTTTATCGGTGCCGGGGTCCTGAGTGCCCTCTGGCTGTTATTGGCGCCAACGGTCTGGCCACTTATGGCTCAAGGACTTAGGAAGCGTGTTGTGTTTCTTGCACCTGAGCTGTCAAAAAACCCACCTTTTGCCCCGTTCGTTTTCCTCGGTATGTTTCTGACGATGGCCTGGATTCAATAGGCTCCGTGCAGCCATATCGCTATGTACATAGTCAGGAAGTACGTCTATTTTCAGATCACAAGTTGTACAGTTCCCGGCTGTAGGTACAGCAATCATCAACCTTCGGCCTGAGCATGGAGTGGCGCGTGAACAAGTCCCCATCGGCAGTAAAAGTATTAGTAGTCGACGACGAACCGTTGATTGTTGAAGAGCTCTGCGAATTCCTCGAAAACAGCGGTTACTCCTGCATTCCCTGTGAGTCCGGCCAACAGGCCATCGAGCTCTTTTGCCAGGACACCGATATCGGCCTGGTGCTCTGTGACTTGCGCATGCCGGACCTCGATGGCATCGAGTTGGTGCATGCGCTACAGCGTGTGGCGGGCAAGCACCGAGCGTTCGAAGCGATCATGCTCACTGGGCGAGCCGACAAGCAGGATGTGATCAAGGCGCTGCGGGCCGGGATTGCGGACTACTACCAGAAACCGATCAACCTCAATGAACTGCTGGAGGGTCTGCAGCGCCAGGAGGCAGCCCTGCAGGAGCGGCAGAAGGAGTTGCAGCTGGGGCATTTGAACCAGAAGCTGCAGCACCTTTCCGAAACCATCAACGACCTCTACCAGGACATCGACAAAGCCCGCCGGGCACCGTCGGCCGACGCCTCGCATAGCCTCGCAGCCGATGCCGCAATTGCCGCAGGGCAAGCCCAGATCCCGGCCCTGTTCAACCAGCTTTCACCCCGTCAGCTGGACGTCGCGCGCCTGGTCGGCAAGGGCCAGACCAACTATCAGATCGCCTGTGAGCTGGGCATCACCGAGAACACGGTGAAGCTGTATGTGTCCCAGGTCCTGCGCTTGACCCACATGCATAACCGCACGCAGTTGGCGTTGGCGTTGTCGCCGAGCAATTCGGGAATGCGCCGGCAAGTGACCGCGCATTAGTCGAGGGCGGTCCGCCGTTCAGTTGCCGGACGACATCTCGCCGGCACTGTCCTGATCGTAGAAATCCGGAATGCTATAGCTGTACTTCTTCAGCCAACGCTGCAGAGCCAATTCGCGCTCGGTGGCGGTGGCGGTCTGGGGTGTGGCGGAGGCAGCCTGGTTGCTGCTTTGCAGCACCAGCCAGCCTTCGGTTTCCTGTTGTTGTGCCGAAGCTGGTCCCGATTCAATCGCCCCGGCGTTCAGGGGCAGGCCAAGCAGGACCAGGCAGCCAATAGTCGCTCGTTTCATCTGCTGTTCTCCTGCGGGTTATTTGAGGCTGATCGCTGTGGTGTCGGCCGCAGCCACCCGGTCGCTGGCTGTCGCCCTGACGGTGGCCGGTGCCTTGAGTCGTTCCGCGTGGGCCCGGGCGTCGGTGAATTGTTCCGGGCTCAGGCCGGCACTGCTGAGCACTTCGGCGGCTTGCTTCCAGTTGTCCTGATAGATCAGCAGCGTCACCAGATTGACCGCCGGCAAGGGGTCACTCTGCTTCAGTTCAATGGCGGTGAGAAATTCGAAACGGGCCTCGTCCAGGCGTAACTGGTTGAGGTAGACCACCCCCAGATCATTGCGGATTTTCTCGTTGGTAGGCGCCAGGCGCACAGCTCGTTGCAGGTGCGCCTGGGCCTGGCCGTTATCACCGCGAGCCGCATACAACTGGCCCAGGCCGTGTTCCGCTTCAGCCGACACACAGCTGCCGACCAGGCTGCGATACAGCGGCTCGGCTTCGCTGCGCCCCAGCAGGCGATAGGCCCGGGCTTTGCGCAAACGCACTTCGTTGAGGTTGTCGGGGAGCTTTTCCAGGTTGGCCAGGCTGGCGTGCAGCTTGCCGTCGCTGGCCATGTCGTCGGCCAGGTTCACCGCCAGTTCCTGCTCGGAATTGAGCCGGGCGCAACTGCCCGATGCCGTCAGCGCCGACCAGGGGGTTGGTCCCCCCGTAGCGCAACCCGTGAGCATCAACAGACTTGTTGCAAGCATCAATATTCTCATCAGCTTCTCCCTAAGAGCCGAACGCGCGGGCAATGGCGGTGAACCCTGGGCCACCCAGAACGATCAGCAAGGCCGGAAACAGAAACAGCATCATCACCACCGACATTTTCGCGGACATTTTCGAGATGTATTCCTGCTGGTGGGTCAGGCGTCGATCATCGAGCAGTTGCTTGAGCGCCAGCAGCGATTTCATTGCCCCGCCACCTTGCTGGATCAGTTGCTGGAGGATCACGCAGGTGTCGTTGAATTCATCCACGGCCAACACGTTTGCACTCTGGTTCAACTCTTGCCCCAGTTCCAGGCCCGAGTCGACCCGGGCCAGGACCAGGCGCAGTTCGCTGGTCAGTTCCGGCAGCAGTTTTTGCGCTTGCGTGCTCAACACCCGAAGGGCCTGTTCCACGGCCATGCCTGACTCGAAGAGGATGCGCAGCAAGGGGATGAAGGTAGAGATTTCTTTGGCAATGATCCGTTGCCGGCGTTTGGCCGCGAAAGCCAATACCCGTTTTGGCAGCAGGTAGCCAACCCCCATCAGCAACAGCGGCACTAACCAGGGATGACTGGCGGCGGGGAAAAAAACCTCGCGCAAAAATACCGCCAGCCCCAGCACCAGCAAGGGCGTGCCGACCTGGATCGCGGCAAACAACGAGCGGTCACTGGCGCGACGCCAACCCAGGCGGGCTAGCAAGGCCAGGGTCTCGTTGTCGGTGCTTACCGAGCGCTGGCTGAGCCTGTTGTCGCCCAGTACGCGCAGGTAACTGCTCAGACGGTTGTCGCGCACCATCTGGCCTTGCAGGCGTTGCGCTACCTGACGCTCGCGCCGTCGTTGCGCCAGTACGCTGCCCAGCGCCAGGAGTGCGGCGGCAAGCAACAAAAAGGCACTGATCAGGATCACCATCTCAAATACTCCGCAACATGCGCCACAGCGCCAGGGAGCCGCAAATCTGCAGCAGTACCGCGCTGATCAACATGTGCTGGCCGCTGGGGTCGTGCCACATACCGAGCATGTAGTTGGGGTTGGTAATCAGGAAGTAGCATGCCAGGCCAATCGGTAGCAGCCCCAGGACCCAGGCGGTCAAGCGAGTTTCGCCAGTCATCGCGCGCAGTTGCCGTGCCCCCTGTTCGCGCTCGCGAATCAGCTTGATCAGGTTCTCCAACAGTTCACTGGCATTGCCGCCATAACGATGGTTGACCTTCAGCCCCAGGGCGAACATGCGGAGTACGTCCTGGTCGTAGAGTTCGGCAAAGTCGTGGACGGCATCGGGTAGATTTACCCCGAGTTGCACGTTGCGCTGCACGCGGCCCAAGGCGTTTTTCAGTGGGTCGGCGCTGGCTTCGATACTGCCCATTACCGCGTCCGCCAGGGTTCTTCCGGACTTGAGGCTGCGCACGGTATGGTCAAGCAGTTGCGGCAGTTGCTCGATCATCCGTCGCAAACGGCGTTGATAGCGCCAGGCGATGTACAGTCGTAGCACCAGCGGCGGCAGCAGCAACAATGCCAGCAGGCCCGACCAGCCAGCCACGGCGAAACCGATCAGCATCGACAGGCTCCAGAGCATCAGCCACAGGCCCAGGCGCTCGGTCGGGCGCCCCAGGCCTGCCCGCAGGAACGCGCGCTCCAGGCCGCTCCAGCGGGTCTTTTGCAACTCAAGCTGAGGCTGCCCTTGGGCCAGGCGGTTCATCACACGCTCAATGCCGGTTTGGCGCACACCCTGAAAGAACAGGCGGATCGACAACCCGAGCAACAGCAGGCAAATCAGGCTCAGCAATAGCGGTGCAAGCATTGTGGTGGCCTCGCCGGGTCAGTTGAGTGTCAGACCTGCTTCCCGGCGCAGCTTGTCGCCAGCGGGATTGAGCGCCTCGCGCAGGAAGCCGAAGCCGGTGCGGCGGTCGAGGCGGAACAGGGTGTTGGTGACGTAGATGTCATCGCGAATGCCCACCACTTCCACCACCTCGCTGACGCAGCGTCGACCGTCGGGCATGCGCGTCAACTGGATCACCACATCGAGCGCGGCGCAGATCATCTGGCGCAGCGTGCGCTCGGCGATCTGGCGGCCGGTCAGGCCCACCAGGGTCTCCAGGCGCAACAAAGCGTCCTGGGCGTTGTTGGCGTGCACGGTGCTCATCGAACCGTCGTGGCCGGTATTCATCGCGGTTAGCACGTCGAGCACTTCGACGCCGCGAATTTCCCCGAGGATGATGCGGTCCGGGCGCATCCGCAGGGCGTTGCGGATCAAGTCGCTGGCCTTGACCTCACCATGGCCCTCGGCATTCGGCGGGCGGGTTTCCAGGCGTACCACATGGGGATGGCCCAGTTGCAGTTCGGCGACGTCTTCAATGGTGACCAGGCGTTCGTGGGGGTTGATCAACTGGCTGAGGATGTTCAGCAAGGTGGTCTTGCCGGTGCCGGTACCACCACTGATGAGGATGTTGCAGCGGCGGCCGACGGCTTCCTGGAGGAACTCGAAGATGGCCTGGTCGATGGTCTGCATGGCCATCAGGTCGCTGCTTTTGAGCATGTCCTTGCGGAATTTGCGAATCGACAGGCAGGGGCCGTCCAGGGCAATCGGCGGGATGATCGCATTGACCCGGCTGCCGTCGGGCATGCGCGCATCGACCATCGGCGAGGACTCGTCCAGGCGCCGGCCCAAGGGTGCGAGAATGCGTTGCATGACCCGTTCGACATGGTGTGCATCGATGAAGCGCAGGTCACTCTGGTGCAGCACCCCATCGCGCTCGATGAACACCCGGTGCGGGCCGTTGACCAGGATCTCGGTCACGGCGGGGTCGCGCAGCAGCACTTCGAGGGGGCCGAAACCGGTCAGCTCATCGACGATTTCTTCGGCCAGGCGCTCCATTTCATAGCGGGAAACGGCCAGGTGCAGGCGGGCGATGTAGTCGGCGACCTTGTCGATGACAAACTGCGCCAGCAGTTGGCGCGAGCCTTCCAGGAGGTTTTTCCCGGACTCCTCGATGGCGTCGATGATGTAGCGGTGCAGGGCCAGTTTCAGGCCTTCGTGGTCACTGTTGCCGACCGTTGGCCGGGCCATGGCGCCAAACAGTTTTTCGCTGCTCATTTGCTGCCTCGCAGACGGTTCAGCCAACTGGCCTTGGGTTTGTCCGGGTGTTCGGAGCGCCGGGCGAGCCGTTCTCCCAGGCTGCGCAGGGCTTGGGTCAGGCCTTCGCGGGGAGCCAGTTCGAACAGGGTTACCCCTTGGTTTTTTGCGTTGAGGCGTACCTCTGGGCTGAAGGCCAGCGTGGCCATGACTTCCAGGCCAAAGCTTTTACCCAGGGTTTGCGAGTCGGGGGCAACGTTGCGCAGGTAGCGATCCACCAGCAGTTGGGCATGTTCGAGCTTCATGCCTTTTTCTCGCCACAGGTTGAGCACGGCCAGGTTGCGTCGACAGTCGAGCACGCTTTGGTCGGTGTACCACAGCAACTTGTCGCAGTGGCTGACGAAGGTACGCACCGCTTCGCTGTCGGGCTGGCCGGTGAGGTTCACCACGATGTGCTGGAAGTGTTGACGCAAGGCGCTGAGCAACATGTACAGCTCGGCGGCGCTGGTGTGCTCCAGCGGTTCATCGTTGCTGGCGTAGGCGAGGATGCGCATGCCGCTGGGTGTGCAGGTAAAGGCGCTGTCGATCAAGGTTGCATCGATACGCCGCAGGTGGCGTAGCGCGTCACCGAAGTGGAACGAGCTTTCCAGACCGAGCAAGGCCAGGCTGTCGCCGCGGGGTAAGCCCAGGTCCAGCAGCAGGGTCTGCTGGCCACTCTTTTGCACGACCAGCGCCAGGTGACTGGATAACAGCGCACCGTCGGCGTCGCTTTGGGTGCCGAACAACACGCTCAACCCTCCCAGTTGGGTGTTTGGCACCACCGGCGGCAGTCGCTTGCTCAAGCGCCGAACCAGCCCGGCGACTTCGCTGGAGCGTGAGCCGTAGGCGACAAAATCCCGTGCTCCGGCGCGCATCGCGTTGAGCACCAGTTGATTGTCCATGCCGTCGCCCAAGGCGACGATCGCCAGCATTGGCTTGGCTTCCAGGGCGCCTTCGATCAGTGCGCTCTGGGCCACCACGTGTTCGCGGTCCAGGCCGACAAACACCAGGCTGGCGAAGGTCACGTCGACCAGTGCCAGCAACTCGTCAAGGCTGCCGACGCCAGCGCTGACCACCTGGCCCAAAGGCGCCAGCGCGCCTTGCAGCCACTCAAGGTCGGTGCTGTTGCGCGTGATGGCGACAAAGGTCTGGCTCAGGCTTTGGCTCTGGCTCATTGCGATAACCCGCTGCGCTTGTCGAAATTGCCGTTTTCGAGGAAGAACATGCGATAGAAGTTCGGGTCGTAGTTGCGCAGCTTTTCACCCGGCAGGGACGGCAGTTGGGCATCGGCAGCCAGCGGTTGAACCAGGTGCGGGGTGACGATCATCAGCAGCTCGCGCTCCTCGCGGTTGATGGTCGAGTCGCGAAAGAACGCGCCGAGGATCGGGATGTCCCCCAGCCCGGGAAACTTGTTGACCTGGGAACTGTTGCGGGTGCTGATCAGGCCGCTGATGACGAAGCTTTCACCGTCGGCCAGGGAGATGCTGGTGTCGGTACGCCGGATGGTCAGCGCTGGAACCAGGGTGCCGGCGATGTTCACGGCGTTGCTGAAATCCAGCTCGCTGACTTCCGGTGCCACCTTGAGGGAAATCCGATTGCGCCCGACGATGGTCGGGGTCAGGGTCAGGCGGATCCCGAACTCCTTGTACTCGATGGACACGTTGTCGCTGCCGGAGCTGGGAACCGGAATCGGTACTTCGCCGCCGGCCAGGAAACTCGCGCTCTGGCCACTCAGTGCCACCAGGCTGGGGCGGGCCAGGGTGTAGGCAAAGCCGCTGCCTTCCAGGGCATTGATCATCACCATGGTCTTGCCGCCGATCCAGGAGAAGTTGAACTGGTCGTTGTTCACCGGCAGTCGACCCTGGACCACGCCGTCGATGGTGGGAAGTGTCCTGGGGGAGCCGAACAGGAAGTTGCCGCGGGTGCCGAAAATCGAGGCTGAAGCTTCCTTGAGCTTGGTGCGGCTGACTTCCACAAAACGAATGTCGGTCTGCACCTGGCTGGGCAGCAGCGGCTCCTCGGTGGGTTGCGCGGCGGCGCTGGTCATGGCCGCGGTGGCTTTGCCCTGGACGAACACCATGCTTTGGCGCGGCGCAGTCGAGCAGACGGTCCAGACCATCAGGCTGGTGGCGCCAGGGGCCATCCCGGTGAGCAGGAAGGCATTGCTGCCGCTGGGGTGAACGTCGGCAATTTTCGGATCACCGATCGCCAGGCGAGTAATTGCCACGGGCGATTGCAGGACCTGTTGCAATCCTTCCCCCACTTCCAGCACTGCGGGCAGTTGGTCCAGTGCACTGCAATTGCCCGACGTCGCCAGGGCGACATCGACCGGCATGCCCACCAGGAGCAGGGCACAGATCAAGCGGTGGGAGAGCAGCACGGAACGACTTTGCATAAAGATGCATCCTTGCTCGATCAGGGGGTTTGTTGGGTCACCTGGTTGCCACGGATGACCTCGATCGCGCGCCGAGGCATCGGCGTTTGTTTATTGCCGGCCGGGAGGTTTACCGAGGCTTCGCCCAGTGCCAGTTGGTTGAACTGGAATAGCTGGCGGTTGCTGGTCTGCAGGTTGGCGGCCGAATCGGGTTCGCCGGCCCAGTACTTGGCCAAGCGCTGTTCTTCGTTGCTGCGTACCGCCAGGCGCAGGGTGCCGGCCTGCGTCGCCAGCATCAGGCGGCTCAGCAATTGTTCGGGGACCGCCAGCACAATTGTGCGCGCGCCAAGCCGACGTTGATCCTGCTTGAGCTTCTCCTCGGGGCTGGCGGCGGGGGTGGCAGGCTTGCCGTCATTGGTCAGGCCGAACTGTTCGCCGACACCCAGTACGCGCATCGCCGGTATTACGATCTGTGCTGTCTGTTGCGCGTTGCTCTGGTCCTGGCGCAGGTACAGCAGGACGTCGACATAGTCGCCAGGTAGCAATTGCCCGGCAGCGCCGACTACTTCGTCCACGGCGACGGCCAGTGCACGCTCATCGGGGTGGATCATGCGCGCCAGGGGGCCGCCGGCCTCGAAGCTTTCCTGGTTCAACCAGGTGCCCGCACTCAAGGGGCGCCATGGGGTTCGGCCAATGGCCTGCTCGAGGCTGTTCAAGCTGCCAGCGGGAGCGCTGCGCAGTTGCTCCAGTGCGAGGTCGGCGGCAGTCAGCGCAGTGAACGGCGGCACATCGCGCACCAACACCACTACGGGGTGGCGAGTCTGCTCTTGGGCCTGGGCGACGGTTTTTTCCATGACGCTGGGTGTGGCGAGAGCTACGGCAGGACTGGCCGAGGGTGCAGCAGGGACAGATTGGCGACTCAAGACCAGCCCCCAATATCCGACGATGATGGCTGCGACCAAGAGAAGCCCAGCCAGGCCCATAGTGATACGACTGTTCATGACGGCTCTCCCTTTCCTGCTGCAATACCGGCTCGTTCAGGTCAACGAGATCACTTCGCAATCAGGCAGCTATGAACATTCAACGATTTGGCTATTTGAAGGTAGTGCAGCTAATCCAAAATGCCATTACGCATAACTAAATAGCCCATAAAATGAGGAAGTGCCTGTAAATACGGCCTTTTTTTTCCAACAAAGTTAGTGTTAATACTTTCTGATTAGTTGCTTCTTACACTTGTTGGGGTGGAGCTTGTTGACAATGCTCTGCTGGCAGAGAGCAATCATGTTGCAGCCCTGCTACATCAGCGCCCCGAGCGCCAAGGAGAAGTCTTATGTTCCTTCAGAAACTGATCGTTAAAACGCGTCGTTTTTTTCGTAGAACCGAGGGGGCTTCAGCGATTGAGTACGCGCTGATTGTGGCGATGGTGGCGTTGGTGGTGATTGTGTTTGTACCGGGAATCAGCGGTTCGATCACGGCAACGTTTAAAGCGGTGGAGGATGGGTTGGTCGACTCGCTTCCTGCAGCAGCAACACCACCTCCAGCCGGTGGCTGAGACAGCGGGAGTAGCCTCTTTTAGTTATTGATACAGTCAACAGGTATCACCCATGAGTGCGTCTTCTTCCCTGCGTCAACAGTTGCTTCTGGTGGACGATGAACAGGACGCGCTTTTGGAGCTTGCCGAACTGTTGGAGCTCGAAGGCTTTTGTTGTTTTACCGCAACCACGGTCAAACTTGCCTTGCAGCAGCTCACTCGCCATCCCGATATCGCGCTGGTCATCACCGACTTGCGCATGCCCGACGAAAGCGGCCTGTCGCTGATCCGTCGCCTGCGCGAACACACTGCCCGTCAGCACTTGCCGGTGATCGTCATCTCGGGTCATGCCGACATGGCCGATGTCAGCGACCTGTTGCGCTTGCAAGTGCTGGATCTGTTCCGCAAACCCATCTATCACCAACGCCTGCTGGATACCCTGGACAATCTGTTCCCACAAGCGGCTCCTGCCGGCACAGCACGCATAAGCTGAATCCGCCGCCAGAGTGCGACAGCCCCTTAACTGCCAGACACACTCAAGCCAGCTGTTTGGGGCGCTATACTGCGCACCTATTCGAGTCCTTGGAGATCTACATGCCGGCCCCCGTCTGGTGGTTACTTTGTCTGCCGTTAGTGGCAGGCGCCTTCCTGCCGCTGCAAGCCGGGATCAACGGCCAGTTGGCCAAGCAGGTTTCCAGTGTGCTGTCTGCCGCGTTGATTTCGTTTTTTGTCGGCACCATGGCGCTGTTGATGCTGGTGCTGATCCAGCGTGAAACCCCGACCCTGGCAGCGCTCAAGAGCCTGACCTGGTGGCATTGGAGCGGTGGTTTGCTGGGTGCGTTCTTCATTACCACTGCCGCGTTTGCCGGACCGCGCATCGGCGCGATGCTGTTCATGGCACTGGTCCTGGCTGGGCAACTGGGCATGGCGCTGGCGCTGGATCATTTTGGTTGGGCAGGGTTTCGCGAGGCCCCCATCAGCGCCGGCAAGATTGCCGGGCTGGTGTTGATTCTGGCGGGGGTGTTCCTGATTCGGCGCGGTTGAGCGCTCAGGCCAGCGGCTGCCAATGGCCGTGCATATGCTGCAGCGCGCCGTGGCCGTTCAGTTGCAAGTCGCCACTTGAGCCCGCCGCGCTGGCCAGCAGGATCACCTCGCTGGGCAGGCGCACCGGTTTGTTGAACTGCACCGCGATCTCCAGGTTCGAGCTGGGCAGATGCCCACTGAGCGCCGCCAGGGTGCGCGCCTTGATCCAGAGGCCGTGGGCGATCGCCTGGGGAAAACCGAAGAGCCGGGCACTCAGTGCGCTCAGGTGAATCGGGTTGTAGTCTCCCGAGACCTTGGCGTACTGCCGGCCAATGTCGGTCGGTGCCCACCAGCGGCTGACCTCGTCGATATCCTGGGTGTCCTGCGCGATCGGTTCCGGCAACTCGCCCGCAAGCTTCACGCCTTTGCACAGCATCCGGCTTTCGGCTTCCCACAGCGGCCCCAGGGCATCGTCCAGGCGGGTGATCAGGTCGAACGTCGCGCCCTTGGCGTGGGGTTGCAGGTTCTGCACGTGGACGCTGGCCCGGACTCGACTGAGCCCGCCCAGCGGTCGCAGCAGGCGAATGCGGTTGGCCAGGTGGACCAGTCCCAATAGCGGGAAGGGGAAGGCCTGGGCGGTGAGCAACTGCAATTGCAGACCGAACGCCAGCACATGGGGATAGGTCGGCGGCAGCAAGCCGTTCTCGGTAAATCCACAGACCTTGCGGTAGGCCGCCACTGCCTGGGGGTCGACGTTGAGCCAGGCGCGCAGGCCGTCATCGGGCAGGACGCTGCCGGTGATCTTGCGTCGCGTCGCGGCCCGCCAATACAGCTCGGGCAACTTTGGTGCGCCCGCTACAACCTGCCAGTTCGTCGTCATGCTCAGGCTCCCAGGACACTTTGGCCACAAACCCGCAGCGCTTGCCCGCTGACCGCGCCACTGCCGGGTTGGGCCAGCCAGGCCACGGCTTCAGCGACGTCCTGGGGCAGGCCACCCTGGCCCAGGGAGCTCATGCGCCGTCCGGCTTCGCGCAGGGCGAAGGGGATGTGTGCGGTCATCTGGGTTTCGATGAACCCCGGCGCTACGGCGTTGATGCTGATCCCGCGCTCGCCGAGCAGCGGCGCCCAGGCCTGCGCCAGGCCGATCAGCCCGGCTTTGCTGGCGGCGTAGTTGGTTTGGCCACGGTTACCGGCGATGCCACTGATCGAGGCCAGCAGGATCACCCGGCCGTGGTCCTGCAGGGTGCCGCTGTCGAGCAGGGCCTGGGTCAGCACTTGCGGGGCATTGAGGTTGACGGCCAGCACCGCATCCCAGAATTCCGGGGTCATGTTGGCCAGGGTCTTGTCGCGGGTGATGCCTGCGTTGTGCACCACGATGTCGATGCCCTGGGGCAACTGTTCGATCAGGCGTGCAGCGGCATCTTCGGCACAGATGTCCAGGGTGATGCTGTTGCCTCCCAGGCGGGCGGCGAGGGCTTCGAGATCGCTCTTGGCTGGGGGCACGTCGAGCAGCACAACCTCGGCGCCATCGCGGGCCAGGGTTTCGGCAATCGCCGCGCCGATGCCGCGCGCGGCACCGGTGACCAGGGCCCGGCGTCCCGCCAGTGGCCGGGTCCAGTCCTGGACCTGAGTGGCGCAGGCGTTGAGCCGCACTACCTGGCCGCTGACGTAGGCACTTTTCGGCGAGAGGAAAAACCGCAGCGCGCCTTCGAGTTGTTCTTCGGCACCGCTGCCGACATAGAGCAATTGCAAGGTGCCGCCGCTGCGCAACTCTTTGGCGAGGGAGCGGCTGAAACCTTCCAGGGCCCGTTGCGCACTGGCGGCGAAGGGGTCGCTGAGGCTCTGCGGAGCACGCCCGAGGATCACCACGTGGGCGCTGTGGTCGAGGTTTTTCAGCAGTGGCTGGAAGAACTCGCGCAACTGCTTGAGCTGGCCGGTTTGTAGCAGGTCGCTGGCATCGAACAGCACGGCCTTGAGCTTGGGCCCATGCCCGGGAATCCATGCCTGGGCCACCAGCGGTTCGGCGCCGTAGCTGTAGATCTGCTCGGTCAGTTTGTTGGCGAAGGCCTGGACCTTGCTGGCCAGCGGGCCGCCGCCGATCAGCAGTGCGCCGTCCACCGGCCGCAGCCGACCGGCTTCCCAGCGTTCCAGGCGGACCGGCGACGGCAGGCCAAGGGCGCCGACCACGCGGTGGCCGAGGGACGAGTTGGCGAAGTCGATATAGCGGTCTGACATGGAACGCGCTCCAGCGGTTGGGGTTCAAAGTGTGGACCACGAATCGTCATCAGTCGTTCGATCCGCGAGATAAGGCCTACGCTTGTGGGTCATGGCTTTCACAGAATAGGAGCTTTTCATGACTCAGCTGCGTCGCGTCGCGATCATCGGCGCAAATCGCATCCCCTTCGCCCGCTCCAATGGCCCCTATGCCACCGCCAGCAACCAGGCGATGCTGACGGCCGCGCTCGAGGGTCTGATCGAGCGCTACAACCTGCACGGCCTGCGCCTGGGCGAAGTGGCGGCGGGGGCGGTGCTCAAGCATTCCCGGGACTTCAACCTGACCCGCGAGTGCGTACTCGGCTCACGGCTGTCGCCGACCACCCCGGCCTACGACATTCAGCAGGCCTGCGGCACGGGGCTGGAAGCGGCGTTGCTGGTGGCGAACAAGATCGCCCTGGGACAGATCGACTGCGGTATTGCCGGCGGCGTCGACACTACGTCGGACGCGCCGATCGGGGTCAACGAAGGCCTGCGCAAGATTCTGCTGCAAGCCAATCGCGCCAAGACCACTGCCGATAAACTCAAGACCTTCCTGCAGTTGCGTCCCCGGCACTTGCTGCCCGAGCTACCGCGCAACGGCGAACCGCGCACTGGCTTGTCCATGGGCCAGCACTGCGAGTTGATGGCGCAGACCTGGAGTATTCCCCGGGCCGAACAGGATCAACTGGCGCTGGAAAGTCATCAGAAAATGGCCGCCGCCTATGCCGAAGGTTGGCACAACGACCTGATGACACCTTTCCTCGGCCTGACCCGTGACAACAACCTGCGTGGGGACCTGACCCTGGAAAAACTGGCGGCGCTCAAACCGGCTTTCGACAAGACTGGCAAGGGCACACTCACGGCGGGTAACTCGACGCCACTGACCGATGGCGCCTCCCTGGTGCTGCTGGGCAGTGAAGCCTGGGCGCAAGAGCGTGGCCTGCCAGTCCTGGCGTATTTGCGCGATGGTGAAGCGGCGGCGGTGGACTTCGTCAACGGCGCAGAGGGGCTGTTGATGGCCCCTGTGTATGCCGTACCGCGTCTGCTGGCGCGCAACGGCCTGACTCTGCAGGACTTCGACTACTACGAAATCCACGAAGCCTTCGCCGCGCAAGTGCTGTGCACCTTGAAGGCCTGGGAAGACGAGGACTACTGCAAGAGCCGCCTGGGACTCGACGAGGCATTGGGCTCGATCGACCGCAGCCGCCTCAACGTCAAAGGCAGCTCCCTGGCCGCCGGCCATCCGTTTGCGGCGACGGGTGGGCGCATCGTCGCCAACCTGGCCAAGTTGCTGGACGTAGCGGGGCAGGGCCGCGGACTGATCTCGATCTGCGCCGCCGGGGGGCAGGGAGTGACGGCAATTATCGAGCGTTAGGCACCCCCAGCCCTTTGATCAGGTGCGGAACCTTCGCACCAAGCCATCCAGCTCATTGGACAACCCGGCCAGGCTCTGGGAGTCCAGGCGTGCCGAGTTCGCCAGTTCCGCCACCAGTTGCGCATCGCCATGGATCTGGCTGATGTGCCGGTTGATGTCTTCGGCGACCTGGTGTTGTTCCTCGGCGGCGGTGGCGATCTGGGTGTTCATGTCGCGGATCACGTCCACCGATTCGCGGATCTGCCCGAAGCTGTTGCGTGCCTCACCAATGCGGCTTACCGACTGCTGCGAGACTTGCAGGCTCGCGTGCATTTGCTGGGTCACCTGGCTGGTGCGTTTGGCCAGGTTGCCCAGCAGGCCGTCGATTTCCGCCGTGGAGTCGGCGGTGCGTTTGGCCAGGGCGCGGACTTCGTCGGCCACCACGGCAAAGCCGCGACCCTGTTCACCGGCGCGTGCCGCTTCGATGGCCGCGTTCAGGGCCAGCAGGTTGGTCTGCTCGGCGATGGAGCGAATGGTGCCGAGAATCGACTGGATGTCATTGCTGTCGCGTTCCAGCTGTTGCATCGATAACGCTGATTGCTCGATTTCCTGGCTCAAACGGTCGACGCTGCTTACGGCGGCGTCGATCTGCTGCTGGCCTTCATGGGCCTGGCGTTGACCGTTGTCCGCGGAATCGGCGGCCTGGCTGCACGAGCGGGCGACTTCGTTGGCGGTGGCGACCATTTCATGGAATGCCGTGGACACCATGTCCACCGCTTCGCGCTGGCGCCCGGCGGCTTCGGCCATCTCGCCGGACACTTGGGTGGCGTTGTGGGAGTTGGCGAGGATCTTGGTCGCGGCGCCGCCGATGTGCTGGATCAGGCTGCGAATCGCTGCCAGGAACTGGTTGAACCAACTGGCCAGTTGCGCGGTTTCGTCGCTGCCACGGACCTGCAGGTTCTGGGTCAGGTCGCCTTCACCTTGCGCGATGCCTTCCAGGCCACTGGCGACACTGCGGATCGGCCGTACGATCAGGCTGGCGAAACTGGCCCCGACCACGGCGAAGATCGCCGCCAGGACTGCGGCGATGATTGCGATCAGCCAGGTCAACTGGGTGGCCTCGCTCATGACGTCGGCTTGCTTGATCAGGCCGATGAACGTCCAGCCCAGTTGCTCCGACGGCCAGACGTTGGCCATGTAGCGCTCGCCGTTCAGTTCGACTTCCACCAGGCCCTTGCCGGCCTTGGCCAGTTGCGCGTAACCCTCGCCCAGGGAGTTCAACGGCTTGAAGTTGTGTTCGGGCCGTTGCGGGTCGACCAGCACGGTGCCGTTGTTTTCCATCAGCATCAGGTAGCCGGTTTCGCCGAGCTTGATCTGTTTGACCAGTTCGGTGAGCTGGGTCAGCGTCACGTCGATACTGACCACGCCACCGTTGGGCCCCAACTGGTTATCGAGGGTGCGCACGGTGCTGACGTAGGTGGTGTTGTTATCGGTCCAGTAATAGGCCGCGGTGCGCAGCGGTTTGCCCGGGTTGGCCTGGGCGGCCTTGTACCAGGGACGCTGGCGCGGGTCGTAGTTGGTCAGTTGGGCGTCATCGGGCCAGGACACGTAGCCGCCGGCGCTGGTACCGACGATGGCATAGGCGTAGGCCGGGTGACTGTTGCCCAGGTTCTGCAGGAGGGCGAACACTTGCTTGTCCATCTCGCCCTGCGGGATGTCCGCCGCGTTGGCAGCCATGTAGGTCTTGAGGCTGGCGTCGGTGTTCTTGATCAGCGGCAGCGAGGCCAGGTAGTCGACGTTCTGGCTGATGCCGTCGAAAAACATTTGCATGGCGTTGCTGACCTGGCGGATCTCGCGACCGCTGCTGTCGACAAAGCTGTCCTTGGCATCACTGCGCAGGTTCATCACCACCAGTGTGGCAACCAGGACCACGGGCAAGCAGGCAATGATTGCAAATGCCCAGGTCAGTTTTTGTTTGATGTTCATCCGCGCTCCAGAATTGTTCTTATTGGCCGATTGTCAGACAAATCCTTTTGTCATGGATGACTTCGGCCGCTGGAGGGGGAAATTGAGGTTTTATTGGAAAAAAACCTACATGGTGCTGGCTCTTGGATTGCGCACTCTGTCGCAAATGCCTGCTAATCCGGCTGCTAACCTAAGTCAGAGTCTGAGCTATGATCTGCCCCGGTCCTCAGGATTGAGTGGGTAAATCTGGCACATTGAGTGCATCCACAGGGTTCATAGGTCGGCAACCCCTCCCCGCCGTGAGTGGATTGCCGTATAACGAATGACTTTCGCGTGTTTGGTAATAAAGGACCCACAATAAAAGCTGATGAAGACTCCAAAACGCATTGAACCCCTGATCGAGGACGGTCTGGTCGACGAGGTGCTGCGCCCACTCATGAGTGGTAAAGAAGCAGCTGTTTATGTGGTGCGCTGCGGCAACGAATTACGTTGCGCCAAGGTTTACAAGGAGGCGAATAAACGCAGTTTCCGCCAGGCCGCCGAATACCAGGAAGGCCGCAAGGTGCGCAACAGCCGACAGGCCCGGGCCATGGCCAAGGGCTCCAAGTTCGGTAAAAAAGAAACCGAGGATGCCTGGCAGAACGCCGAAGTGGCGGCGTTGTTCCGCCTGGCCGGTGCCGGGGTACGGGTGCCCAAGCCGTTCGACTTCCTGGAAGGCGTGCTGCTGATGGAGCTGGTGGCCGACGAGTTCGGCGATGCCGCTCCGCGCCTGAACGACGTGGTACTGGATGCCGATCAGGCGCGTGAATATCACGCCTTCCTGATTTCCCAGATCGTACTGATGTTGTGTACCGGTCTGGTGCACGGTGACCTGTCGGAGTTCAACGTGCTGCTGACGCCGGACGGTCCGGTGATCATCGACCTGCCGCAAGCGGTGGATGCGGCGGGCAACAACCACGCCTTCAGCATGCTCGAGCGGGATGTGGGCAACATGGCCTCGTACTTCGGGCGCTTTGCCCCGGAGCTCAAGCGCACCCGCTACGCCAAGGAGATGTGGGCCCTGTACGAAGCCGGGACCTTGCACCCGGCCAGTATCCTGACCGGCGAGTTCGACGAGCCGGAAGAACTGGCGGACGTCGGCGGCATCATGCGTGAGATCGAGGCCGCCCGCCTGGACGAGGAGCGCCGCCAGGCGATCCGCGCCGCAGACGACGCGCCACCGAGCAAAGCCGAAGAGCCGCCTCCGCCCTGGATGCAGTAATCGCGAGCAGCAAAAACCCGGCCTCGGCCGGGTTTTTTTTGGGTGCCTACAGGGTCAGCTATGAGCGGGTTTGGCGCAGCAGCCCGACGCCAGTTCCTTGAGGATCGGGCAGTCCGGGCGGTGATCGCCCTGGCAGTGCTCCACCAGGTCCTGCAGGGTGTCGCGCAACTGGCCCAGCTCAAGGATTTTCTGGTTCAGCTCGTCGATGTGCTGGCGGGCCAGGGCCTTGACGTCGGCGCTGGCCCGTTGGCGATCCTGCCACAGGGCCAACAGCTTGCCGACTTCCTCCAGCGAGAAGCCCAGGTCACGGGAGCGCTTGATGAAGGCCAGGCTGTGCAGGTCCTGCTCGCCATACAGACGGTAGCCACTGTCGGTGCGGTGCGCCGGCTTGAGCAGGCCGATCGACTCGTAGTAACGAATCATCTTGGCGCTCAGGCCACTTTGCCGGGCGGCTTGGCCAATGTTCATTCCAGATCCTCCAGTTTTTTCGGCTTCCAGGTCTTGAGCAGCAGGGCGTTGCTGACCACGCTGACGCTGGACAGGGCCATCGCCGCACCGGCCATGACCGGGTTGAGCAAGCCGAATGCGGCCAGCGGGATCCCGATCAGGTTATAGACGAAGGCCCAGAACAGGTTCTGGCGGATCTTCGCATAGGTCTTGCGGCTGATCTCCAGCGCTGCCGGCACCAGCCGAGGGTCGCCGCGCATCAGGGTGATGCCGGCCGCGTGCATGGCCACGTCGGTGCCGCCGCCCATGGCTATGCCGATGTCTGCCGCCGCCAGTGCCGGAGCGTCGTTGATGCCGTCGCCGACCATCGCCACCACCCCGGTTTTCTTCAGTTCGGTGACGGTCGAGGCTTTTTCCGCGGGGAGCACTTCGGCGTGCACGTTGCTGATGCCCAGGGCTTGGGCGACCACCTTGGCGCTACCCCGGTTGTCGCCCGTCAGCAGGTGGCTGCCGATGTGCTGGCTGTTCAGTTCCTCAATGGCTTGCAGGGCGCCGGGCTTGAGGGTGTCGCCAAAGGCGAACAGGCCCAGTACTCGCAACTCGGGGCTTTGTTCGATCAGCCAGGACAGGGTCCGGCCTTCTGCTTCCCAGGCCGTGGCCGAGTCTGCCAGGGCCCCGGCGTTCAAGCCGCTTTCCTCGAGCATGCGGCGATTACCCAGGGCCAATTGCCGGCCGTCCAGGGTGCCGGCAATGCCGCGACCGGTCAGAGACTGGCTGGCAGTGACGTCGGCCACGGCCAGCTCACGTTCGGCGCAGGCGTCCAGCACGGCCTTGGCCAGCGGGTGTTCACTGCCGCGCTGCAGGGCGCCGGCTTGTTGCAACAGCGTCGCTTCGTTGCCGTCGACGGCGCTGAAGTGGGCGATGCGCGGGGTGCCGGAGGTCAGCGTGCCGGTCTTGTCGAATACCACCACACTGACTTCGTGGGCGCGCTCCAGGGCTTCGGCGTCCTTGATCAGAATGCCGTGGCGGGCAGCGACGCCGGTACCGGCCATGATCGCGGTAGGTGTGGCCAGGCCCAGTGCACAAGGACAGGCGATCACCAGCACGGCCACTGCGTTGATGACTGCGGTTTCCAGAGGTGCACCGTACAACCACCAACCGATCAGGGTGGCCAGGGCCAGCAGCAGCACCACCGGCACGAACACCTGGCTGACCTTGTCCACCAGCTTTTGAATGGGCGCCTTGCCAGCCTGGGCGTCTTCGACCAGGCGGATGATCCGCGCCAGCACGGTTTCCGCCCCGAGGGCCAGGGTCCGTACCAGCAGGCGGCCTTCGCCGTTGATGGCGCCGCCGGTGACGCTGTCGCCGGGCTGCTTGGGCACCGGCAGGCTTTCACCGCTGATCAGGGCTTCGTCGGCGTGGCTCTGGCCTTCGACCACCTCACCGTCCACCGGGAACCGTTCGCCGGGCTTGACCAGCACCAGGTCACCGAGGCGCAAGGCACTGATGGCAACGTCCTGTTCGCGGCCGTCGATCACCTGGATCGCCCGCTCCGGACGCAAGGCTTCAAGGGCCCGAATGGCGCTGGCGGTCTGGCGTTTGGCGCGGCTTTCCAGGTACTTGCCGAGCAGGACCAGGGCGATCACTACGGCTGAGGCCTCGAAGTACAGGTGCGGTTCGGTGCCCGCGCTGGCGGTCGCCCACAGGTAGATGCTCAAGCCATACCCGGCGCTGGTGCCCAGGGCGACCAGCAAGTCCATGTTGCCGGCACCGGCGCGCACGGCTTTCCAGGCGGCGACATAAAAACGCGCACCGAAGATGAACTGCACCGGAGTGGCCAGGATGAACTGCACCCAGGCCGGGAGCATCCAGTGCAGGCCGAAGGGTTGCACCAGCATCGGCAGCACCAGTGGCAACGCCAGGAGCACGGCCAGCAGGACGCTCCAGCGCTCACGTTGCAGGCGCTGTTGCTGGTCGTCATTGGAGCGTTGCTCGGCTTGCCAGACGCTGGCGCTGTAACCGGCCTTGGTCACCGCATTGATCAGCACCTGCGGGTCGATCTGGCCGAGCAACTCCAGGTGTGCCCGCTCGCTGGCCAGGTTGACGCTGACGCTCTTGACCCCGGCCACCTTGTTCAACGCGCGCTCGACGCGACCGGCGCACGAGGCGCACGTCATGCCGCCGATGCTCAGTTCCAGGCTCTGGGCGGGAACGCTGTAGCCGGCTTGCTGCACGGCCTGCATCAAGGCCGGCAAGCTGTCGCGCGGGGCCTGGACACGCGCCTGTTCGGTCGCCAGGTTGACGCTGACAGAGGTGGCGCCCACGACTTTACTCAGCGCCCGCTCGACACGCCCGGCGCAACTGGCGCAGGTCATGCCAGCAATCGGCAGATCGAAGGTGGTGGAATCGGACATCGGTCTTACTCCCTGTAGAAATGACCTACAGGTTCAACCTTGCCATGCTGGCAAGGTCAAGCGCCATGTGCAAAACGCCACACCCCACAGGTCGGCGGGTAGCGGGAGTCAATAACCCAATGTCGCCGGCTTCAGGTACATGCCCTGGGCGTTCATGGCGACGCGGTACTTGTGGATATCTCCGGCGCGCAGGGTGATGTTCTGCGAACCGGGCGCGAGCATCCCGGGGTTGCAGCCGGGCACTTGGCCAGGCAGCAGTTTCAGGCGCAGGGAGAAGGTCCCGGGCGGCAGGTTGAACGAGGTGCTTTGCTCCTGGAACAGCCGCGCGGACAGCTGGTCCTGGATGTACACGCCGATTTCGCACGAGGTCGCGACTTCCAGGCGCTCGCGCGAAATGATCAGTACCCCGTAGTCTTGCGCACTGGCCGGCGAGGCGGCGGCGCAAAGACTGAGCATGCCCAGTAGGCTGAAAGCGTGCCAGCGCATGGCTGAGTCTCCTGCTTGTATGTCATGGATGGCCAAGCTTGACCGAGCATGCGGTGCAATGCCAGCCCGGCCGTTCATCGCGGAACTTGACCTTGCCACGGTGGCAAGCTCAAGACTGCTGCCAACCCCATCAAAGGAGATGCCCCATGCAAGTATTCAACGTTCAAGGTATGTCGTGCGGTCACTGTGTCCGCACGATTACCCAGGCCCTGCAGGCCAAGGATCCGGCGGCCAGTGTGCGGGTCGACCTGGCGGCAAAGGAAGTGGGTGTGGAAAGCGGCTTGTCGGCCGAGCAGGTGATCAGTGCGATCAGCGAGGAAGGGTACGCGGTCAAACTGGCAGGATGAAAAATATTAGTTAGCGACCTATCGGAATGTTCAAGGCGTCCAAGCGCGGCTAGACTGTCGGGCTGCCGACTGATGTGAGCTGGACGCCTGATGAATTTCCGTACCATTCTGATTCTTGGCGCCTTGAGCGCTTTTGGGCCGCTGGCCATCGATTTCTACCTGCCCGCCTTTCCGGCCATGGCCGCCGCGTTCGGCACCGACGAAAAACACGTGCAGATGACTCTGGCCGCGTACTTCCTCGGCTTGTCGCTGGGACAGTTGGCCTATGGGCCGGTGGCCGATCGTTTCGGTCGACGTATTCCGCTGCTGGTGGGCGTGACCCTGTTCACCCTGGCTTCGCTGGCGTGTGCCTTCGCGCCGAGCCTGGATTGGTTGATCGCCGCACGTTTCGTGCAGGCCCTCGGCGGTTGCGCCGGGATGGTGATTTCCCGTGCGGTGGTCAGTGACAAGTGTGATGCAGTGGGCTCGGCGAAAGTCTTTTCGCAATTGATGCTGGTGATGGGCCTGGCCCCGATCCTCGCGCCGATGCTCGGGGGGCTGCTGGTCAACCTGCATGGCTGGCAGTCGATCTTCATCGCCTTGACCGCGTTCAGTGCCCTGTCAGCCCTGGCGGTGGCAATGGGCCTGCCGGAAAGTCTGCCGGCCAACCAACCACGCCAGCCATTGTCCGGCGCGCTGCGCCAGTACGGTCGGTTGCTCGCGGACAAGGTCTTCCTTGGGCACGCCCTGACCGGGGGCGTTGCGATCGCCGGGATGTTTGCCTACATCGCCGGCTCACCCTTCGTGTTCATCAAGCTGTACGGCGTACCGCCGGAGCATTTCGGCTGGCTGTTCGGCCTCAACGCGGCGGGTTTCATCCTGGTGGCGCAACTCAATGCACGCTTGCTGTCCAAGCGTGGGCCGGCGTTCCTGCTGGCGCGCGCGGTGTGGGTCTATCTGGCGGCGGGCCTGACCCTGCTGGCGGTCAGCACGCTGCACACCGAGCAGCTCTGGCCCTTGCTGATTCCGCTGTTCATTTGTATTGCCAGCCTTGGCTGCATCATTCCCAACGCCGCGGCCTGCGCCATGAACGGGCAGGGCGCGCGCGCCGGCAGTGCCTCGGCCATGCTCGGCTGCCTGCAGTTCAGTGTCGCCGCCGGGGCAGCGGCGTTGGTGGGGGTGTTGCACGACGGCACGGCCATGCCGATGGCGATGGTCATCAGCCTGTGCGGGATACTGGTGGTGAGCGTCGCGATGCTCACCCGTCGCCTGCAAGTCGTCCGGGCGGCGCAGGCCCAGGCTTGAGTCAGCCGGCCGCTCGTTGCTGGGGTTCAGGGAGGTAATGGGGGGCGTGCAAGCGGGCCTCGAGGGTCGAGGTAAAAGCCCGGGCTTCGGCTTCGGAGCGGAAGTTCACGGTCTGATTGTCCAGGCGTACTTGCCAGCGGGATTTTGCCAGTTCTTTTATCAGGATCTTCATTGCTGACCTCCGTGCGTAAAAGAGAGCATTGCGTGAGCTGTCGATTGTAGTCTCGAACTCACGCAAAATTGTGACACGGATCAACTCTCTGACTGACGGCGCCCCGCGCGCAAATTCTCGCGCGCGCGGGGCCCAGTCCTTCACATTCAGAAACCTTCGAGGACAATCTTGCCCTTGGCCGTGCCGCTCTCCAGCAACTCATGGGCCCGGCGCAGGTTGGCTGCATTGATGGTGCCGAAGTGCTCGCCGACGGTGGTCTGCAAGGTGCCGTCGTCGATCAACGCGGCGACCCGGTTGAGCAGCTTATGCTGCTCCAGCATGTCGGCGGTCTCGAACAGCGACCGGGTGTACATGAACTCCCAATGCAGCGACAGGCTCTTGCGTTTGAGCTGGGTGATGTCCAGCGCCTTGGGATCGTCGATCAGCGCGAGCTTGCCTTGGGGCGCCAGGGCCTCCACCAGTTGGGCGAAGTGCTGGTCGGTCTGGGTCAGGCTGGCCACATGCGTGACCTGGGGCTGGCCGACGCGCTTGAGTTCCTCGCTCAACGGCAGGCGGTGATCGATGACCAGGTCAGCGCCCAGGCTTTCTACCCAGGCGTGGGTTTGTGGGCGTGAGGCGGTGCCAATCACCTTCAGGGCCGTGAGTTGGCTGGCCAGTTGGGTGAGGATCGAACCTACGCCTCCGGCAGCTCCGACGATCAGCAGGCTTTGTCCTTCGGCTGTGTTGCCCTCGCGCACCTGCAGGCGTTCGAACAGCAGTTCCCAGGCGGTAATCGCCGTCAGCGGCAGCGCCGCAGCTTGGGCAAAACCCAGGGACTTGGGCATGTGCCCGACAATCCGTTCGTCGACCACGTGCAACTCGCTGTTGCCCCCGGCGCGGGCAATGGAGCCGGCGTAGTAGACCTTGTCACCGGGCTTGAACAGGCTCACGTCAGTGCCGACTGCCTTGACCACGCCGGCCACATCCCAGCCCAGGACTTTGGCGGCGCCACCTTCAGGTGCGACGTTCTGGCGGACCTTGGTGTCCACTGGGTTGACGGAAATGGCTTTGACTTCCACCAGCAAGTCACGGGGACCGGCGACGGGTGCCGGCAGCTCGATGTCCTGCAGGGCGTTCGGGTCGCTGATGGGCAGGCTGTGGTAGTAGGCAATGGCTTTCATGGGCGGTAGGGCTCGGTGGTCTTGGGATGCAGCAGATGATTGGCTATTTATCTGCAAGATAAAACCCGCTAAAAGCACAGTCTCTTTCAATAGTTTTTTGATAATGCGAGGGCGCCGATGCTGCGTTTCGATGACTTGCTGCTGTTTGTGCGGGCGGCTGACCTGGGGAGCCTGTCGGCGGCGGCGCGGGGCATGGACATGTCGCCGGCGGTGGCCAGCGCGGCGTTGAAGCGGATCGAGCAGCAACTGGGTGCGCGGCTGTTGGCGCGCTCCACCCGCAGCCTGCGCCTGACGGCAGAAGGCGAAGGGTTCCTGGTGTATGCCCGTGCGGCGTTGGGCCAGTTGGATGAAGGGCGGCGTTTGCTGGCGCGCGGCCAGGACCAGGTCAGCGGGGTCCTGCAATTGTCGGCCCCCTCGGACTTCGGGCGCAATCTGTTGTTGCCGTGGCTGGACGAGTTCCAGCGTGAGCATCCCCTGCTCACGGTGCGCCTGCTGCTGGGCGACCGGATCGCCGACCTGTTCCGCCAGCCAGTGGACATCGCCCTGCGTTATGGCGAGCCGGAAGACTCCAGCCTGGTGGCGCTGCCCATTGCCCCGGACAATCGCCGGGTGTTGTGTGCCGCCCCGCAATACCTGGCGAGGTGCGGCGTACCGCGCCAGTTGGAGCAACTGGCCCAGCACAATTGCCTGCTGTACATGCTGGGCAGCCGGGTACACGACCACTGGAGCTTTCACGATGGCAAACGGGACGTGAGCCTGACGGTCAGCGGCGATCGTTTCAGTGATGACGCCGATGTGGTGCGCCTGTGGGCGGTGGCGGGGGCCGGGATTGCCTACAAGTCCTGGCTGGACGTGGCCGCCGATGTGCTGGCCGGACGCTTGACGGTGTTGCTGCCGGAGTTGCAGGGAGAACGTGCACCGCTGAATTTGTTGTGCGCTCATCGCGCCCAATTGAGTAAGCCGGTGAACCTGCTAAAAGAAATGCTCAAGCGTCGGTGTGAGCATTTGAGTGGTCAATTTTCGACAAGATTTGTCGTGAGCCATTAATCGCACTCACATAGCGAAATTTCACTCAGTAGCTATCAGCTTTGGCGGTTTCCCCGGGGCAGGAACCGTCGTTCATCACGCTTATACTAGCGCCCGCCTGGGGTCGCGAACCCAGGCAGCCTTGCTCGATCCCCCGGTTTGCGCAGCAGAAAATCACTGGGATGGCTTGAGGATTTCGAAGAAGTTTGTCGCGTTAACTGATTTTTTAGCCCGGTTTTTGGCGGTTATCACGCCTTGGCCGGCATTCTATTACTGATCAAGATGTCCCCCGAGCAGTAGACAAATGATTCAACAGGGAGTGAATACATGGAACATGCACCTTGCATCAGTCAGATCGCCACACTACTGGCTGACCCGAAGCGTAGCGCGATGATGTGGGCCTTGATGGATGGGATTGCCCGGCAATCGGAGGAACTGGCATTGCTGGCCGGTTTGTCGCCGTCCTCGGCCAACGCCCATCTCGGGCGTTTGTTCAGCGGTGGACTGTTGAAGATCGAGGAGCGTGGACGCAAGCGGTTCTACCGACTGGCCGCGCCCGAAGTCGGGGCGGCGGTCGAGGCATTGGCCAGTGCCACCCTCGCCAGTTCGCCGGGCAACATTGCCCAGGTATTCAAGCGTACCAGCGCGCTGGCCAAGATCCAGGCAGCCCCGTCGTCGCTGCTGCGGGCCCGCCTCTGCGAGGAGCACTTGGGCGGTACCCTGGCGGCTGATCTGTTTCAGCGCCTGCTGGATGCGGGATGGATCGAGCAATTGGACAAACGCATCATGGTCACCCACAAGGGCGCCATTCAACTGGCCAGCCATGGGGTCTTCGTCCAGGCATTGGCCCATAGCAACTCGCAAGTGGCCTGTGCCTGCCCCGACTGGAGCGAGCGTCGACCGCACCTGGGGGGCACATTGGGGGCCGCGTTGTTGCAGTTGTTCATCCAGTCTGGCTGGCTGAGTGTGTCCGGCGATTCACGGGCCTTGCAGGTGTCCCCGACCGGTGTCCGGGAACTGGAACTGTTCGGCAAAGTGCCTGAGCTGGAAATGGCCCTTTAATCGCCGTTGCGATCGACGTCTGCAGCCGCCGGTTCAGACGTCGCTCAGGGCTGTTGCCAGGTCGTATCCAGCAATCTTCCACCCCGGCGTTCGCGCACACTCGATCCGCGGATTATCGGATCGGGGGACGTGGCATGGATACACAAGGCTACAGTGCGGCAGAACGTCTGGAACGGTTACCCATCAGTGGGTATCACCGAGTCATTTTCATCATCATTGCCCTGGCGTTTTTCTTCGACTCCATGGACCTGGCCATGATGACTTTCCTCCTGGGCTCGATCAAAGCCGAGTTCGGCTTGAGCACGGCACAGGCCGGGTTACTGGCCAGTTCGAGCTTCTTCGGCATGGTCCTGGGGGCATCGTTGTCCGGCATGCTGGCGGACCGTTTCGGGCGCAAGCCGGTGTTCCAGTGGAGCATCGTGTTATGGGGGATCGCCAGCTACCTGTGTTCCACGGCGCAAACCGTCGAGACCCTGACCTTGTTTCGTATCCTGCTGGGGATTGGCATGGGCATGGAGTTTCCGATTGCCCAGTCGATGTTGTCCGAGCTGATTCCGGCCCAGCGGCGTGGGCGTTACATCGCCTTGATGGATGGCTTCTGGCCGCTGGGGTTTGTCGCGGCGGGGGTGTTGTCGTATTTCCTGTTGCCCGTGATCGGCTGGCGCGACATCTTCCTGGTGCTGGCGGTACCGGCGGTGTTCGTGCTGGCGATCCGTTTCTTCATTCCCGAATCACCGCGCTGGCTGGAGCAGGCTGGGCACCATGCTGCCGCCGACAAGGTCCTGCTGCGGATCGAGGGCAAAGTCCGGGCCTCCCTGGGGCGTGCCGATCTGCCGACGCCGATTCGCCTGCCCAGGGCCGAGCACCGTCCCGGCAACTTCTTTAGCGCCTTGCGGCAAATCTGGTCGCCGCTGTATCGCCAGCGCACCATGATGATCTGGAGTGTCTGGTTCTTTGCCCTGCTCGGTTTCTACGGCCTGACGTCCTGGCTCAGCGCGCTGCTGCAACAATCCGGGTTTGCCGTGACCCAGTCGGTGTATTACACGGTGCTGATTTCCCTCGGCGGGATTCCCGGGTTCCTCATGGCGGCCTGGTTGGTGGAGCGCTGGGGGCGCAAGCCGGTGTGCGTCATCACGTTGCTGGGCGGTGGGGTGATGGCGTTTTTGTATGGGCAAAGCGCGGTATTTGGCGGCAACGTCAGCCTGCTGATCGGCTCGGGGCTGTTGATGCAGTTCTTCCTGTTCGGCATGTGGGCGGTGCTCTACACCTATACCCCGGAGCTGTACCCGACTTCAGCGCGGGCCACGGGGTCTGGATTTGCCTCGGCGATTGGCCGCGTGGGATCGTTGCTGGGACCGTTGGTGACAGGGTTGGTGTTCCCGATCACCGGGCAGGGCGGAGTCTTTGCGTTAGGCGCGATGTGCTTCGCGATTGCTGCGGTGGTGGTCTGGTTGTTCGGGATGGAGACGCGGGGCAAGACCCTGGAGGAGTTGACCGAGGCCGTCTGAAAAGATCGCAGCCGCGCAGGCTGCGATCCTTTGTATTCAGGGTTTTACCAGGCGGGCATCCAGGCTGTTCTGCGCCAGGCGTTTAGCCTGGTCCTGGGTCATGCCCAGGTCGGTGTACAACGCGTGGAAGTTCTCGGTCACATAACCGCCAAAGTACGCCGGGTCATCGGAGTTCACCGTGACCTTCACCCCACGCTCGAGCATGTCGAGGATGTTGTGCTGGGACATGTGGTCAAACACGCACAGCTTGGTGTTGGACAGTGGGCAGACGGTCAACGGAATCTGCTCATCGATAATCCGCTGCATCAGGCGCTCGTCTTCGATAGCGCGCACGCCGTGGTCGATGCGCTGGATCTTCAGCAGGTCGATGGCTTCCCAGATGTACTCCGGCGGGCCTTCTTCACCGGCGTGGGCGACGGTCAGGAAACCTTCGTGACGAGCACGGTCGAACACTCGCTGGAACTTGCTCGGCGGGTGGCCCATCTCGGAACTGTCGAGGCCGACAGCGACAAACGCGTCACGGAATGGCAGCGCCTGGGTCAGGGTTTTCTCGGCTTCTTCTTCGCTCAGGTGGCGCAGGAAGCTGAGGATCAGGCCGCTGGTGATGCCCAGTTGCTGCTCGCCGTCTTTCAGCGCGCTGGCGATCCCGTTCAGTACCACTTCGAAGGGCACACCGCGGTCGGTGTGGGTCTGCGGGTCGAAGAAGGGTTCGGTGTGAATCACGTTCTGCGCCTTGCAGCGCAACAGGTAGGCCCAGGTCAGGTCGTAGAAGTCCTGCGAGGTGCGCAGCACATCGGCGCCCTGGTAATACAGGTCGAGGAACTCTTGCAGGTTGTTGAAGGCATAGGCCTTGCGCAGGGTCTCGACGTCGTCCCAGGGCAGGACGATCTTGTTGCGTTCGGCCAGGGCGAACAGCAACTCGGGCTCCAGCGAGCCCTCCAGGTGCAGGTGCAGTTCAGCCTTGGGCAGGGCGTTCAGCCAATCGTACATGTGCGGTTCTCATCAGGTGCTTATGGCGCGCATTCTACAGATGCCCGTGCAAACATTGAGTAAAACCTGACCAAGCGGTTCAGCCCGCCCCCTGTGGCAGCACGCTTGCTCCCACAGGGGGCGGGGGTTACTTCGGCATCTCGGCCTGCATGCCTTCGACGTAGTAGTTCATCGACGCCAGTTCGGCATTGCTCGCGCTTGCGCCCGCCGGGATTTTTTCGCTGCCGGCCTGGTCTTTGATCGGACCGGTGAATGGATGGAACGCGCCGCTCTTGATGTCGGCGATGATCTGCTCGGCTTCGCTTTTCACTGCTGCGGGCACCAGGTCGCTGATCGGCAGTTGAACGGTGCCCTCTTTCAGTCCACCCCAGTAATCCTGGGACTTCCAGCTGTGATCGATGACGCTTTGCGTGGCCTGGATGTAGTGCGGGCCCCAGTCGTTGACGATCGAGGTGAGCACCGCTTTGGGGCCGAAGTGGGCCATGTCCGAGGCGTAGCCCACGGCATACACACCGCGTCGTTCGGCGGCCTGGATCGGCGCCGGGCTGTCGGTGTGCTGGAACACCACGTCGACGCCCTGGTCGATCAGGGCGTTGGCGGCGTCGGCTTCCTTGCCCGGATCGAACCAGGAATTGACCCACACCACTTTGATCTCGGTGCCGGGGTTGTATTTGTTCAGGGCCAGTTGGATGGCGTTGATGTCGCGGATGACCTCGGGGATCGGGAAGGAGGCGACGTAGCCGATCTTTTTGCTCTTGGTCATCTTCGCTGCGAGAAAACCGCCGACGTAGCGTCCCTCATAAGTACGGGCCAGGTAGGTGCCGAGGTTCTTGTCCTGCTTGTAGCCGGTGGCGTGTTCGAACGTCACCTGGGGAAATTGCCGGGCGACTTTCAGGGTCGGGTTCATGTAGCCGAAGGAGGTGGTGAAGATCAGGTCGTATTGTTCCTTGGCCATGTTGCGGATCACCCGCTCGGCGTCCGCACCTTCGGCGACGTTCTCCACGTAGCGGGTGCTGATCTGTTCGCCGAATTTCTCCACCAGCGCCTTGCGCCCCTGCTCATGCTGATAGGTCCAGCCGTGATCGCCGATCGGGCCGATGTAGACGAAGCCGACTTTCAGCGGATCGGCCGCACTGGCGGTCAGGCTGGCGCCCAGACCAAGGGCGGTGACGACGGCGCAAAGCAGCGTGTGCAACGGACGTTTGTGCATGGATGGAGCTCCAGGGTGTTTTGGGGTTGGCCAGGTCAATGCAAATTACTGACCAACAGGACAACTAATGCCGTCCAACCCATCGCGGGCAAGCCTTGCTCCTACGGGTTAATCATCGTGCAGGCGTCGGGAAGGCCAAAAAAGTGCGCCCCGCGCACCAACTGCCATGCAACGGTGCGCTAAGGTTCAACGGAACATGGGCGTGACGTTGCAGTCAGTCACTCATCGCCAAGGCTTTGCTGGCTTCGGTACACGGGACCGTAATGCTCACCTTCCTCAAGCAAGAAAAGGTTCTCCTGCTGGCGCTGCTGGCAGCATTCGCCGCCTTTCCCCTGGAACACTGGTTGCTGCACAGCGGGCAGGTGATCGCGCTGGCCGGCGGCATGGCGCTGATAGCCTTTATCGTGATGGCCTCGATGCGTGTCGCCCATCACGCCGAACTGCTGGCGGAAAAAGTCGGTGATCCCTACGGCACCATGATCCTGACGCTGGCGGCGGTGCTGGTGGAGGTGGTGATCCTGGCGATCATGATGAGCAACGAGGCCTCGCCGACCCTGGTGCGCGACACCATCTACTCGGCGGTGATGCTCGATATCAATGGCATCCTCGGCCTGTCCGCGTTGATGGGCGGGATCAAGCATGGCGAGCAGTCCTACAACGATGACTCGGCGCGCACCTACAGCGTGATGATTCTCACGGCGATGGGCGTGTCCATGGTGGTGCCGGAGTTCATTCCCGAAGCTGACTGGAAGATCTACTCGGCCTTCACCATCGGCGCGATGGTGGTGCTCTACACCCTGTTCCTGCGCATGCAGGTCGGTCCCCACAGTTATTTTTTCAGCTACAGCTACCCGCAAAAACGCCGCAGGAAGGAGCCCGAACAGGAGGAAACGGCGATCAGTCTCGGGCTGTCCATTGGTACCCTGGTGTTTGGCGTGGTGGTGATCGGCGCCTTGGCCGAGGTGATGTCCAAGACGCTTGACCTGGGCCTGGAGGGGACGGGCGCTCCGCCGGTGTTGACGGCGATCGTGGTGGCGGCGATTTCCGCGGCGCCGGAGATCCTTACGGCCTTGCGCGCGGCCTTGGCCAACCGCATGCAGTCGGTGGTCAACATTGCGTTGGGGGCGTCGTTGTCGACGGTGATTCTGACGGTGCCGGTGATGGAAGCTATGGCGCTGTACACCGGCCAGCCGTTTCAGATGGCCATGACGCCAGTGCAGACCGTGATGGTGTTCATCACCCTGATCGTCAGTGCGATCAACCTCAACGATGGCGAAACCAACGCCATCGAAGGGATGACTCACTTTGTACTGTTTGCGACCTTCATTATGTTGTCGTTGTTGGGGCTCTAGCGGCTGCGCTGGCGCGCCAGCGCAGCGCTCAGGTCAGACCCCACTGATCAACTGCCGAGCCGCCTGGCTGTGGTCGGCAATCAAACCCTTCAGGTCCAATCCTTCAACCTGGCCGTCGATCACCCGCCACTTGCCACCGACCATTACCCGATCCGCCCGATCGGCACCGCACAGCAGCAACGCCGAGATGGGGTCATGGCTGCCGGAGAAGCGCAGCTCATCGAGTTTGAACAAGGCCAGGTCGGCCTGTTTGCCCACGGCCAGCTCGCCAATGTCGCTGCGTCCCAACAGTTTTGCCGAGCCCTGGGTGGCCCAGCCCAGTACGCCCTCTGGGGTGATTTTTTCGGCGCCGTAGCGCAGGCGCTGGATGTACAGCGCCTGGCGGGTTTCGAGGATCATGTTCGAGGCATCGTTGGACGCCGAACCGTCGACCCCAAGGCCCACCGGCGCGCCGGCGGCAATCAGGTCCAGGGTCGGGCAGATGCCCGAGGCCAGGCGCATGTTCGAGCTTGGGCAATGGCAGATGCCGGTGCCGGCCGCGCCGAGGCGGGCGATTTCATCGGGGTTGAAGTGAATGCCGTGGGCCAGCCAGGTGCGCGGGCCAAGCCAGCCGACGCTGTCCAGGTAGTCCACGGTACGCAGGCCGAAGCGCTGCAGACAGAAGTCTTCCTCGTCGAGGGTTTCGGCCAGGTGGGTGTGCAGGCGCACGTCCAGTTGGTTGGCCAGGGCAGCGCTGGCGGACATGATTTCTGGCGTCACCGAGAACGGCGAGCAGGGTGCCAGGGCGATCTGGATCTGTGCGCCGGCACCGCGCTCGTGGTATTCGGCGATCAGCCGCTGGCTATCGGCGAGGATCACTTCGCCTTCCTGCACAGTCTGCTGCGGCGGCAGGCCACCGTCTTTTTCGCCAAGGCTCATCGAACCCCGGGTGAGCATGGCGCGCATGCCCAGTTCACGGACGCTCTCGACCTGCACATCAATGGCGTTTTCCAGGCCGTCGGGGAACAGGTAGTGGTGGTCGGCGGCCGTGGTGCAACCCGACAGCAGCAATTCAGCCAGGGCGACCTTGGTGGCCAGCGCGAGTTTTTCCGGGGTCAGGCGTGCCCAGACCGGGTACAGGGTTTTCAGCCAAGGGAACAACGGCTGGTTGACCACCGGGGCCCAGGCGCGGGTCAGGGTCTGATAGAAGTGATGGTGAGTGTTGATCAGCCCCGGCAGGATCACATGCTCGCGGGCGTCGAAGACGTGTCCACAGGGTGTCTCCGGTTGCTGCCCTTGCTTGAGCACTTCGACGATAACGCCGTCTTGCAGCACCAGGCCGCCACGGGCGTCGAGCTCGTTGGCCGTGAAGATGGCGAGAGGGTTTTTTAACCAGGTACGGGTCGCAGGCATTTGCCGGCTCCTCTGAAAGTTGGGTTCAGGTTCGCCAGCTCAGTGTTGCCCTGTCTGCTGATCCAGGTTCGTCGCGGGGACGAGGTGCCGAGTTTACTCAGGTTGTGCCGCGGTAGCAAAAGATCGCCGCCGGCGGCAGTTGCCACGCGATAGGCGGCGATCTTCATGGCCTTACCAGGGAATGGTTTCGCCCTTGTAGTTGATGAAGTGATGCCCGCCCCGGCCGGCATAGGCATTGACCTGGTCCACCAGGCCACGGGTGCTGGTCTCGACATCGAGGTCGGCGCCTTCACCGCCCATGTCGGTTTTCACCCAGCCAGGATGCAGTGACAGCACGGTGGGGCGCTGTTCGCCCAACTGGCTGACGAAGCTGTTGGTCATCGAGTTCAGCGCGGCCTTGCTGGCCTTGTACAGGGCCAGCTCCGGTGCGTCCGGCATGGTCACGCTGCCGAGCACCGAACTCATGAACGCCAGCACCCCGCTGCCTGGACGCAGTTGTTCGACAAAACGCTGGGCCAGGTTGATCGGTGCCACGGCATTGGTGAAGAACAACTGGCCGACCTCGGCCAGGGTCGCGCCGCCGGGTGTCTGCACCTCCGGGCCCTTGACCCCGGCGTTGACGAACAGCAGGTCAAATACCTGGCCCTTGAGTTGCTGGCTGAGGGCGAGCACGGCGGCCTGGTCGTCCATGTCCAGTTGTTCGATCTGCACCTTGCCCAGGGCTTGCAGCGCCTGGGCGTTCTGTGGATTACGGACGGTGGCGGTGACCTGCCAGCCGTCGGCCAACAGGGTTTTCACCAGCCCGAGGCCCAAGCCGCGGGAGGCGCCGATGATCAGCGCGGTTTTTGCCGTAGACATGAGTGGCTTCCTGGAAAAAGAGGGTCATGGGTTCAGTGGACAGTGTTGTCCAAGCCGTTGTTGCAATTCACTGCGCAATTCACCGAGTTCGGCGATGCGGGTTTCGATCAATGCCAGCTTGTCCTGAAGCAAGCGGGCGACCGCTTGTTCCGGATCCTTGGCCTGCCAGAGCGCGGCGACGCTGCTGCCGATTTCATTCAGGGTGAAACCCAGGCGTTGGGCAGTCTTGATGTAGAGCACCAGTTGCACCATGTCGGCCGGGTATTCGCGGTACCCGTTGGCGCTACGCTGGGCGGCGATCAGCCCACGCTGCTCATAGAAGCGCAGGGTATCGCGGCTGACGGCACTGGCCTGGGCTAATTCACCGATGCGCATGTTCGCGACTCCTGGGGGGGCTTGACCCTTGAGCATACTCCAGGGTTTAGCCTGGGTGCTCCCTGTATAAACGGAGTATTCGCCATGTGGACCCCGAAACAGTATCGCCGACTGGTGCGCAGCAGTGCCTGGTATGACCTGATCGTGATGGCGGCGTTTGTCACGCCCTGGAGTTTTACCGCGTTGCACGGCCTGCTCTCGGGCCTGAGTCAGGCGCTTGACTTGCCCGGTGAATTACCGGCGTTTGCGCCGGCGCACATGCTGATGGCCAATCTGCTGGGGTCGATTGTCTGCGTCTGGTCGGTGTTGCGGATCCGCGATCCGCAGGCGGTGTACGGCCGCTATGACGCGGCCGGACGGTTTCTGTTTGCCACCTGGCAGGCCTATGCCTTGCTGCAGGGCGCAACCGGGTTGCTGGTGCTGTTCCTGGTGTTTGAACTGGCGTGGGGTATTGCCCAGGTCTTGCCCGTCAGGCAGACATCGCCAGCCGGCCCGCTTACGCAGGCTCCTGTGGCCTGAGCACTAATGCCCGGCCTGCCACGGCTGCCCCAGCGACATCGGCGCATACAGGCGTGTGCGCACGGCGTCGCGTGACAGCAGCACCAGCACCAGGATGGTCGCCACATAGGGCAGCATCGCCAGCAAGCTGGAGGGGATGGCCAGTCCCAGGCCCTGGGCGACCAGATGGACGATGCTCGCCAGCCCGAACAGGTAGGCCCCCAGCAACAGGCGCCAGACGCGCCAACTGGCAAATACCACCAGCGCCAGGGCGATCCAGCCGCGTCCGGCGCTCATGTTTTCCGCCCACATCGGCGTGTAGGCCAGCGACAGATAAGCCCCGGCCAACCCGGCCATGGCGCCGCCGAACAACACCGCCAGGGTCCGCACCCACAGCACCGGGATGCCCATGGCGCTGGCGGCGTCGGGGTTCTCGCCGACGGCCTGGATGATCAGTCCCACCCGGCTTTTGAGCAGCACCCAGGCCACCACGGCAAACAGGGCAAACGACAGGTACACCAGCAGGTCCTGGGCAAACAGCATGCGCCCGATCAGTGGGATCTCGCTGAGCCAGGCAATGGCTACCGGTTCGAACCCGGCCAGGGGTTTGCCGACCCACGCCGCGCCGACGAATGTCGACAGGCCGACGCCAAAGATCGTCAGGGCCAACCCCGTGGCCACCTGGTTGGCATTGAACACCAGTGCCACCAAGGCAAACAGCGCCGACAGCAGCATGCCGGCGGCCATCGCCAGCAGCACGCCGAGCCACAGCTGGCCACTGTTCAGGGCGACGATGAAACCGATCACCGCGCCAAACAGCATCATGCCTTCCTGGCCGAGATTGAGGACCCCGGTTTTTTCACAGATCAGTTCACCCAGCGCCACCAGCAACAGCGGTGTGCCGCAGCGGACCATGGCGTAGAAAATATTGCCCAGCAGATCGATATCCATCACAGCGCTCCTGCTTGCACGTGGGTCACCGGGTCACGCCGCATCCAGCGCAGGTTCAGCCGGGGTCGATAGAGGATCAACACATCACAGGCCAGGAGGAAAAACAGCATCATCCCCTGGAACAGCTGGGTGATGGCTGGTGGCAGGTTCATGCTCATCTGCGCGCTCTCGCCGCCGAGGTACAGCAGCGCCATCAGCAGGCTGGCAAACAGGATGCCGATGGGGTTGAGCCGACCGAGAAAGGCCACCGTGATCGCGGCATAGCCATAGCCCGGCGACACTTGCGGCACCAGTTGGCCGATCGGGCCGCTGACTTCGCAGACCCCGGCCAACCCGGCCAGCCCTCCGCTGATCAGCAGCGCCAACCAGACCAGGCGCTTGTGGCGAAAGCCGACGAAGGCTGCTGCGCGTTTGTCCAGGCCGAGCACCTTGATCTGAAACCCGATAAAACTTTTCTGCAGCAGCACCCACACCGCCACCAATGCCAGCAGGGCGAAATACACCCCGGCGTGCACCCGGCCATCTGCGGTGAGCAACGGCAAGCGACTGGCCTCGCCGAACATTGCCGACTCGGGAAAGTTGAAGCCCGCCGGGTCCTTCAAGGGCCCGTGCACGCAGAACAGCAACAGGTTCAGGGCGATGTAATTGAGCATGATGCTGGTGAGGATTTCGTTGGCGTTGAAGCGCGTGCGCAGCCAGGCGGTGAGCCCCGCCCATAGCGCGCCAGCGAGGGTCCCGGTACTCAGGACCAATACCAGCGCCCAGCGGCTTTGCCAGTCGATGAGGTGCACCGCCACGGCGCTGCCCGCCAAGGCGCCGAGCAGCAATTGGCCTTCGGCGCCGATGTTCCAGATGCGCGCTTGATACGCCACCGCCAGGCCCAGCGCGCAGAGCAGGATGGGCAAGGCCTTGACCAGCAATTCGCTGACGCCATAACCGTCGCTGATCGGCGCGATCAGCAGGGTGTGCAAGGTCTGCAGTGGGTCATGACCCAAGGCGATGAACAGCAGCGAACCGCAACCCAGGGTCAGGGCGGCGGCCAGCAAGGGCGAGCACCAGAGCATCAGGCGCGAATGCTGGCCACGGGGTTCTAGGGAAAGCAGCATGGGGGAAACTCCGTCAAGCCAGCACAGGTGCGAGTGAGTGAGGGGTGTCGAATTGGCCGGCCATCCAGGTGCCGACTTCGCTCAGGGTGGTGCCCGCCGTTGCTTGTTGCGCCGACAAGCGCCCGCCACACAGGGCGGCCAGGCGGTCGCTGATGTGCAGCAGTTCGTCGAGGTCTTCGGAGATCACCAGGATCGCTGCCCCGGCATCGCGCAGGGCAATCAGCGCGCGGTGAATGGTCGCCGCCGCGCCGACATCCACCCCCCAGGTCGGGTGAGCGGCGACCAACAGGCGCGGCTGCTGGAGGATCTCGCGACCGAGGATGAATTTCTGCAGGTTGCCGCCGGACAGACTACGGGCCGCAGCCTGGGCACCTGGTGCCTTGACCGCGAAGCGCTGGATGATGGTCTCGGCCAGCGCCACGACCTTGGCGCGCTGGATCAGCCCATGGCTCACCAGGCCCTGTTGGAAGGCCGTGAGCAGGGCGTTGTCGGCCAGGCTCAACTCCGGCACCGCCGCATGCCCGAGGCGTTCGGCCGGGACAAAAGCCAAGCCCAGCCGCCGCCGCGCATCGGGCGGCAAGTCGGCCACCGCTTGGCCCGCGAAAGCGATGCGCGAGGCGTCCTGGCGCGGCAGGCGCTGCTCGCCGCTGAGCAGGGCCAGCAACTCGTCCTGACCATTGCCAGCCACCCCGGCAATGCCGACCACCTCACCGCTGCGCACCTGCAGGTCAATGTCGTGCAGCGAGCAGCCGAACGGGTCCGGGTTGGCCCACGACAGACCGCTGACCTTGAGGAACGGCGCGCCGCCACTGGCCTTGGGGTAGTCGGCGAGCCACTGCGCGGCGTCACCGACCATTAGCTGCGCCAGTTGCTGATCGGAACATTCCGCGGGCCGGCAATGCCCGGCCACGCGGCCGCCGCGCAGGACGGTGGCGCTGTGGCAGAGGGCGCGCACTTCTGTGAGTTTGTGGCTGATGAACAGAATGCTACAGCCCTCGCTGGCCAGGCGGCGCAGGGTGACGAACAGTTCATCGGCCTCCTGCGGGGTCAGCACCGAGGTCGGCTCGTCGAGGATCAACAAACGAATGTCCTGCATCAGGCAGCGCACGATCTCGACCCGCTGGCGCTCGCCAATCGACAGGCTGTGGACCAGGCGTTGCGGCTCCAGTACCAGGCCGTAGCGCTGCGCCACCTCGCGGATTTTCGGCGCCAGGGCCTGTGGCGCCCCGGCTGCCGCGCCCATGGCCAAGGCGATGTTCTGCGCCACCGTGAGGGTTTCGAACAGGGAAAAATGCTGGAACACCATGCCGATGCCCAGGCTGCGGGCCTGGGCCGGATTGCGCAGGCTGACGCGCTGGCCTTGCCAGTGCATGTCCCCCGAGTCGGCGTGGGTGACCCCGTAGATGATCTTCATCAGGGTACTTTTGCCAGCGCCGTTTTCACCGAGCAGGGCGTGGATTTCGCCGGGTTGAATGCACAGGTCGATGCCATCGTTGGCCAGGCAGCCGGGGTATCGCTTGCTGATGCCGTGCAGTTGCAGGCGTGGTGTTGGAGCGGGGATCGGGACGGGGTTTGGCATCACAGGCTCGGGTCGTTGAACGAGAGGCCTGTGGCAAAGCAATTTCCTGGCCATTGAGTCAGGAAAGTCCTGAAGGGCACGGTGAGCCGGGTTCTGTGGAAAACATCGAGCGGGTGCGGCTGGCGGAGCAGGCACCACTTCGGGGCACTCCTGGAGGTCGTGGTGCAGTAACGTCCGGAAAATAATTGGTTAAAAAATGATCATCAACCTGCGACCTATGCCAGCTATGCCACTGCGCCAGTCATGAACGGGTTATCCACAGGTTGCTCCACAGTATTTGTGCGCAAGCCAAAGAACCGGGCATAAGCACCATGGGCCTTTGTTCTAAAGCTGCTAAAGCGCTCTAAGCAATTGTTTTGCAGTGTAAATGACCTGTAGAGCAGGCAATTGGATGAAAACTGATCAATGCCCGCAAAGCCACGTGACAGAAGGGTTACAGCGCTATGTACTCAGGTTATCCACAGTCGGGTGCACAGCGCTTGTGGGCAAGTGTCAGCCTGCCGGTTATGCCCCAAAGCATTGCAGTCGGGCTGTACATAAAATAACCAGCGTTCAGCGCTGCAGCAAAATCCGCCCGCGGCTCAGGCCTGCCAGTTGTGCCTGCAAGGTGTCGATCTGCTGTTCGGCCACGGCCAACTGCAAGTGCGCGCCATTGCTAGTGAACTGTTCATCCACCACCAGGCCACCGGACTCGGCGACCCGTAACTTAACCAGCGCCAGTTCACTGAACGCACAGTCGCAAGCGATCGGCACGCGGCTGATCAATTCGATTTTTGCCGCGCCCTGCAGGCATTTGTTGGCGCTGCCGCCGTAGGCCCGGGCCAGGCCGCCGGTGCCCAGCTGGATGCCGCCGTACCAACGAATCACCAGTACCGCCACCTGGTCGCAGTCCTGGGCTTCGATCGCCGCCAGTATCGGCCGCCCTGCGGTGCCGCCGGGTTCGCCGTCATCGCTGCTGCGGTATTGGTCGGCGAACTTCCAGGCCCAGCAGTTGTGTGACGCATTCAGGTCGCTGTGCTGTTCAAGGAAGAGCTGCGCCTCGGCGCTACTGGTGATCGGTGCCGCGAGGGCGATGAAGCGGCTTTTGCGAATCTCTTCGCGATAGTCGCAAAGGCCGGCGAGGGTAAAAGGCATGGTGACTGTCTTAGATAGCGGGAGTGAGGCCGCAGCCCTTGAGGATGATGCGGGTCAGATTGTTGCCGGCGTCTTCCATGTCCTGGCGGGTCAGCTTGCTGCGACCGGTGACGCGACAGATCTGGGTGGCGAAGTCGGCGTAGTGCTGGGTACTGCCCCACAGCAGGAAGATCAGGTGCACCGGGTCGACGGGGTCCATCTTGCCGGCGTCGATCCAGGCCTGGAACACGCTGGCGCGCCCCTGGAACCAGGCGCGGTAGTCCTGGTTGAAGTACTCGCTCAGGCACTCGCCGCCGCTGATCACTTCCATGGCGAACACCCGCGAAGCCTGGGGGTGGCGGCGGGAGAACTCCATCTTGGCGCGGATGTAGCGGGTCAGCGCTTCGGCCGGATCGTCCTCGGCGGTGAGGGTGTTGAAGGTGCTGTCCCACAACTCGATGATGTTGCTCAGCACCCCGATGTACAGGCCGAGCTTGTTGGTGAAGTAGTAGTGCAGGTTGGCCTTGGGCAGGCCGGCATTCTGCGCAATGGTGTTCATGCTGGTGCCTTTGAAGCCGTGCCGGGCGAATTCCACTTCGGCGGCCTTGAGGATGGTCTCCTCGTTTTTCTGACGAATACGGCTGGCAGGTTTACCGCTGTGGGCTGGGACTTCAAAGGTCATGGACGTTTCCGGGCAGGTCAGTGGGGGCGCCAGTGCGTTGATAACGCACCCACGGGAATCCGACAAGCCTTGGTGAGGTAAATGCCTGGTTTGCAGGGGCTCAACGCGTCGCTGCCAGGCTCTCGAGAAAGCTTTCCAGCACCAAATGCGGGCGCCGGCCCTTGCGCGTGACCGATGCCAGGCTCAGGTCATAAAAGCGTGAGCCTGGCTTGAGTGTTCGCAGGCGACCTTGCTGGACCCACAGGCTGGCGTAGTGATCGGGCAGGTAGCCGATGTAGCGCCCGGTCAGGATCAGGAACGCCATGCCTTCGCGATCGGAGGCGCTGGCGGTGCAATTGAGCGCCTGGTAATGCGCCTGGATTTCGGCGGGCAGGCGGAACGTCGGGGCAATCGCGTCCTGGCTGTTGAGGCGCGCGTCGTCCAGTTGTTTATCGTCGACGTAGAACAGCGGGTGGCCGACCGCGCAGTAGAGCAGCGACCGCTCGCTGTACAGCGGTTGGTACTCCAGGCCCGACAAGGCGCTGGCCTGGGGTACAACGCCGACGTGCAGGCGGCCGTCGAGTACACCCTGTTCGACTTCATTGGGCGCGATCATGCGGATCTGGATCTGCACATCCGGCCCGCGCTCCTTCAACTGAGCCAGGGCGTGGGTGATGCGCATGTGGGGCAGGGTGACCAGGTTATCGGTCAGGCCGATGGTCAACTCGCCGCGCAGGTGTTGGTGCAGGCCATTGACCTCGGTGCGAAAACTTTCCAGGGCACTTAATAGCTGTAAGGCCGACTGGTAGACCTCGCGACCTTCTTCGGTCAGGGAAAACCCGGCCCGGCCGCGCTGGCACAGGCGCAGGCCGAGGCGTTGCTCCAGATCGCTCATTTGCTGGCTGATGGCCGAACGACCGATCCCCAGCACGCTTTCCGCCGCCGAGAAGCCACCACACTCGACCACGCTGCGAAAGATCCGCAACAGGCGGATATCAAAGTCGCTGACTTGTGCCAGCGGATCGGGGCGGCGGCTGCTCATAGTTTAGTAACGGCCTGACTGAAGGTTAGAAAAGTTGGATTTCACCGACTTTATCGCCGTGGCAACTTAGCTGCAACAACGCTTTTAATCCCTACGCCGCTTATTGCATTGCGAGGTTTTGCCGATGAACCTGCCTGAAAACGCCCCGACGTCCCTGGCCAGCCAGCTCAAGCTCGATGCCCACTGGATGCCGTACACCGCCAACCGCAATTTCCAGCGTGACCCGCGCCTGATCGTGGGGGCTGAAGGTAGCTGGCTGATCGATGATAAGGGCCGTAGGGTCTATGACTCGCTGTCGGGCCTGTGGACCTGCGGCGCCGGGCACACCCGCAAGGAAATCCAGGAAGCGGTGGCCAAGCAATTGGGCACTCTCGACTACTCGCCGGGCTTCCAGTATGGGCATCCGCTGTCCTTCCAACTGGCCGAAAAAATCACCGACTTGACCCCGGGTAACCTGAACCACGTGTTCTTCACCGACTCGGGTTCCGAGTGTGCCGACACCGCGGTGAAAATGGTGCGTGCCTACTGGCGCCTGAAAGGCCAGGCGACCAAGACCAAAATGATCGGACGTGCCCGTGGTTACCACGGGGTGAATATCGCCGGGACCAGCCTGGGTGGCGTCAACGGTAACCGTAAGCTGTTTGGCCAGGCGATGATGGATGTCGATCACTTGCCGCACACCTTGCTGGCCAGCAACGCTTATTCCCGTGGCATGCCCAAGGAAGGCGGTATCGCCTTGGCCGATGAACTGCTCAAGTTGATCGAACTGCATGACGCCTCGAACATCGCGGCGGTGTTCGTCGAGCCAATGGCCGGTTCCGCCGGCGTACTGGTGCCGCCAGAGGGCTACCTCAAGCGCCTGCGGGAAATCTGCGACCAGCACAATATCCTGCTGGTGTTCGATGAAGTAATCACCGGCTTTGGCCGTACCGGTTCGATGTTCGGTGCCGACAGCTTTGGCGTGACCCCGGACCTGATGTGCATCGCCAAGCAGGTCACCAACGGTGCGATTCCAATGGGCGCGGTGATTGCCAGCTCGGAGATCTACCAGACCTTCATGAACCAGGCGACTCCGGAATACGCGGTGGAATTCCCCCACGGCTATACCTATTCGGCCCACCCGGTGGCGTGCGCCGCAGGCCTGGCGGCACTCGACCTGCTGCAGAAGGAAAACCTGGTGCAGAGCGTGGCTGAAGTCGCACCGCATTTTGAAAATGCGCTGCACGGCCTCAAGGGCTCGAAGAACATCATCGACATCCGTAACTACGGCCTGGCCGGTGCAATCCAGATTGCCCCGCGCGACGGCGACGCCATCGTGCGTCCGTTCGAAGCCGGCATGGCCCTGTGGAAAGCCGGGTTCTACGTGCGCTTCGGCGGCGACACGCTGCAGTTCGGCCCAACGTTCAACAGCCAGCCACAAGACCTCGATCGCCTGTTCGATGCGGTCGGCGAAGTGCTGAACAAGATCGACTGATTGCCCCCAAAACAGTAGGAGCCGAGCTTGCTCGCGATGGCGGATCGATAGACGCCATCGCCTTTGGGCTACGTGCCAACGTTATCTATATATAGAAGGCGTCCCTCGGCGGACGCCGGTGAACAGAATTCAGGAGCCCCGCATGAGCCTCATCCCGCATTTGATCAATGGTGAACTGGTGACCGACAACGGTCGCACCGCCGACGTGTTCAACCCGTCCACCGGTCAAGCGATCCATAAAGTGCCGTTGGCCAGCCGCGAAACCATCCAGCAGGCCATCGACGCCGCCAAGGCCGCGTTCCCGGCCTGGCGCAACACACCTGCGGCCAAGCGCGCCCAGGTGATGTTCCGCTTCAAGCAACTGCTGGAGCAGAACGAAGCGCGTATCTCGCAACTGATCAGCGAAGAGCACGGCAAAACTCTGGAAGACGCCGCCGGTGAACTGAAGCGCGGGATCGAGAACGTCGAGTTCGCCTGTGCCGCACCGGAAATCCTCAAGGGCGAGTACAGCCGTAACGTCGGCCCGAACATCGATGCCTGGTCGGACTTCCAGCCCCTGGGCGTGGTTGCCGGTATCACACCGTTCAACTTCCCGGCCATGGTGCCGCTGTGGATGTACCCGCTGGCGATCGTCTGCGGCAACTGCTTCATCCTCAAGCCGTCCGAGCGCGATCCGAGTTCCACCCTGCTGATTGCCCAGTTGCTGCTGGAAGCCGGTTTGCCAAAAGGCGTGATGAACGTGGTGCACGGCGACAAGTCGGCGGTGGATGCGCTGATCGAAGCGCCGGAAGTCAAAGCCTTGAGCTTCGTCGGGTCGACCCCGATTGCCGAGTACATCTATGCCGAAGGCACCAAGCGCGGCAAACGTGTGCAGGCGCTGGGCGGGGCGAAGAACCATGCGGTACTGATGCCGGATGCGGACCTGGACAACGCGGTCAGCGCGCTGATGGGGGCGGCGTATGGTTCGTGCGGCGAGCGTTGCATGGCGATCTCGGTGGCCGTGTGTGTGGGTGATCAAGTGGCCGATGCCCTGGTGGCCAAGCTGGTGCCCCAGATCAAGGCACTGAAAATCGGTGCGGGCACTTCCTGCGGCCTGGACATGGGCCCACTGGTGACCGGCCAGGCGCGGGACAAAGTCAGCGGCTATGTCGATGACGGCGTGGCGGCTGGCGCCAAGCTGGTGGTCGATGGTCGCGGCCTGAGCGTGGCGGGGCATGAGGAAGGTTTCTTCCTGGGTGGCTGCCTGTTCGATAACGTCACACCGCAGATGCGCATCTATAAAGAAGAGATCTTCGGCCCGGTGTTGTGTGTGGTCCGGGTCAACAGCCTGGAAGAGGCGATGCAACTGATTAACGACCACGAGTACGGCAACGGCACCTGCATCTTCACCCGCGACGGGGAAGCGGCTCGCCTGTTCTGTGACGAGATCGAGGTGGGCATGGTCGGCGTCAACGTGCCGCTGCCGGTGCCGGTGGCGTATCACAGCTTTGGTGGCTGGAAGCGCTCGCTGTTCGGCGACCTGCATGCCTATGGCCCGGACGGTGTGCGTTTCTACACGCGCCGCAAAGCCATTACCCAGCGCTGGCCACAGCGTGCAAGCCATGAAGCCTCGCAGTTCGCGTTTCCTAGCTTGTAACTCGCAAGCTAATGTGAAAAGGCCGCCCCAACGGGGCGGCCTTTGCGTTTTCAGGGCGTTTTTGACCTTTGTGACAGAAATATGAAAATAGCGGTTGACGGCAGATCTCAGGTGTCTATAATTCGCCCCACTTCCGGCGCAGTCGAAACGGAAAACTCCTTGGTAAACAATGAGTTACGCAGTTTTCGG